>PXBG01000143.1 GCA_003566995.1 Syntrophobacteraceae bacterium | reverse complement strand
GAATTCCTTCCTCGTGATGGCCCCTGACGCCGGGGTGTCAATCAGGGAGCTGTTTTGCCCACCACTTCCTGCACGATGGAGTAGGGATCCCCTTCTTTGTCTTTGATTTTTTGAACGAGGGCATCCAGGGAAATGCCGTTTCCCTCCAGCCTTTCGAGAACAGCTTTGTAGGCTTCGTCACGAATGGCTTCAGTCAGCTGGTATCGGGCACGCTTTTCCAGGAGCCGGTCCAGTTGCCCCTGGTCGTTGGCCAGGAGGTATTCCCGGTGCTTCAGGATGCCTTCATGAAGTTCCTCGATTCCCACACCCTTTGGTGCCTGGGTTTCAAAAATGGTGGGCACCCAGGTGTTTTCCTCCTTGCGCCTGAATCCCAGCTCCACCAGGTTTTTAAGTTCACGGATGGTTTTTCGGGATCCCTCTCTGTCCGCCTTGTTCACCACGAAAATGTCCCCGATTTCCATGATGCCCGCTTTGATGGCCTGAACTTCGTCTCCCATGCCGGGTATGGTCACCAGGACGGTGGTGTGGGCGTTGTGGGCGATTTCCACTTCATCCTGCCCGACGCCCACTGTCTCCACGAGGATCACGTCTTTTCCCATGGCATCCATGACGTTGATCATGTCGTTGGTGGACCGGGTCAAACCGCCGAAATGCCCACGGGTGGCCAGGCTTCGAATGAAGACGCCGGGGTCGAGAAAGTGGCGCTGCATGCGTATGCGGTCTCCAAGGATGGCTCCGCCCGTGAAGGGACTGGTGGGATCCACGGCCAATATGGCCACCGTGAGGCCCTTTTTGCGGTACTGCAGGGCCAGCTGATCCACCAGGGTGCTCTTGCCAACACCCGGAGATCCCGTGAAACCGACCACATGAGCCTTTCCCGTGTGTGCGTACAACTCCCTGAGCACAGGCCGTGCCGAGGGCATTTGGTCATCGATGTCCCGTAGAAGCCGTGCCGCCGTTCTCAGGTCTCCAGCCACGATTTGATCCACAATTCCCATTTTGCCTTCCTGCGGCCCATTTCCATGCGATGGCGTGAGGTGTGAGGGTTATGCCACCATGGGCTGGCGGGGTTTGATGTTGCTGCGAACCCATGAAATGATGTCCTGAAGTTTGGCCCCCGGTTCAAAAATTTCCCGAATGCCCAGGGCCTTCAGCTTGGGAATGTCTCCAAGGGGAAAGATTCCGCCGCCGATGACGGAGATGTCCCTGGCATCGTGTTCCTCCAGGAGCTGCATGATGCGTGGGAAGGAGTAGCCGTGCGCTCCCGAAAGGATGCTGAGGCCGATGAGGTCCACGTCTTCCTGGAGAGCCGTGTTGACGATCTGTTCAGGGGATTGGTGGCAGCCCGTGTAGATGACTTCGAAACCCGCATCCCGGAATGCCCTGGCAATGACCCGGGCGCCCCTGTCGTGTCCGTCCAGGCCGGGCTTGGCAATGAGTATGCGCAAGGTTCTCGCGTTGTCCATGAATTTCGGCTCCTTGTTTGCAATCTTGAATGATGGGATGATCCCGTATAAAGATTCTCCCGGTTTTTTTCACATGGGGAGAGGTTTCAGAAAGAGCCGGGATCGGTGTAGGTGCCGAAAACTTCCCGGTAGAGATCGCAGCATTCCTGCTCCGTGGCCCCGGCGCGAACGGCGTCGATGAGGGCGGGCATGACGTTGTTTTCCCAGGAAGGGGGGCCTTCGCAGCGCTTCCTCAGGTTGTCCATGGCCTTCTGCAGCTTGACCTTGTCCCGCTTTTCCTTGAATCGGCTCACCCGCTCGATCTGTCCCTCTTCCAGGCCCTCGTCCATTTGCAGAATGAATTCCAGCTCAGGACGGTCGGAAGGGAATTTGTTCACGCCGATGATGACCTTCTCCCCCCGTTCGACCTGCTCCTGGTAGTGGTAGGCAGCGTCGGCGATCTCCATTTGAGGGTAATCTCTTTCTATGGCGGCCACCATGCCACCCAGTTCGTCGAGCTTTCGAATATACTGAACGGCCTCTTCTTCCATGCGGTTGGTGAGGGCTTCCACGAAGTAGGAGCCCGCCAGGGGGTCTATGACATTGGCCACTCCGCACTCCTCCCCGAGAATCTGCTGCGTGCGCAGAGCGATGAGCACCGCCTCTTCGCTGGGGATCATGTAGACTTCGTCGAGGGAGTTGGTGTGAAGGGACTGGGTGCCGCCCAAAATCGCTGCGAGGGCTTCCGTGGTGGTGCGGATGATGTTGTTGTAGGGCTCCTGGGAGGTGAGGGAGCATCCCGCCGTCTGAGTGTGAAAACGCATCATCATGGAGCGCGGGTTTTGGGCTTTGAACCGGTCACGCATGATCCGGGCCCAAAGGCGCCGAGCCGCCCTCATTTTGGCGATTTCCTCGAAGAAGTCGATGTGGGAATTCCAGAAGAAGGAAAGGCGGCCCGCGAAGTCATCCACCTTGAGCCCGCGCTTGATGGATTCTTCCACGTAGGTGATGCCGTCGTAGACGGTGAAGGCCAGTTCCTGGGCGGCCGTGGATCCCGCCTCCCGAATGTGGTAGCCGCTGATGCTGATGGTGTTCCATCGGGGGACTTCCCGTGCGCCGAACTCCACCGTGTCCACCACCAGGCGCAGGCTGGGGTCGGGGGGAAGCATGAGGGTCTTTTGGGCGATGAACTCTTTGAGGCAGTCGTTCTGTATGGTCCCTCCCAGATTCTTTCTTTGGAAGCCTTCATTTTCCGCGTTGGCGATGTACATGGCCCACAAAATGGAGGCGGGAGGGTTGATGGTCATGGAAGTGGTCACTTCTTGGAGGTTGATGCCCGTGAAAAGCTTCTGCATGTCCTCGATGGTGTCGATGGCCACACCGCACTTGCCGCATTCTCCCAGGGCCAGGGGCGATCCCGTGTCGTATCCCATGAGGGTGGGGAAGTCGAAGGCTGTGCTCAGCCCCGTCTCGCCATGGTTGATGAGGTAGTGAAAGCGCTTGTTGGTGTCTTCCGCAGTGCCCAGGCCCGCGAACATGCGCATGGTCCACAACCGTGCCCGGTACATGGTGGGCTGCACACCGCGCGTGAAGGGAAATTGTCCGGGAAATCCGATGTCTTCATGGAAGTCCTTTTCCTGCAGGTCCAGGGGGGTGTAAAGTTCCTTCACCTCCAGGTCCGAGACGGTGGAAAACTTCTCCAGGCGTTCGGGCATTTTCTGCAAAGCTTTTCGGTACTCGCTCTGCCAGTCCTTGTATTCTTTCTCCAGGCGCTCAAGGGCGGCTTCCGGGAGCATCTTCTTTCCCATTCCTGTCATCCTCCTTTGGTGTCTGCACGTTCGGTGCCGGTGTCTGGAAAAAGCTCGCAGCTGTGCAGGCCTGTTTGAAACCAGTTTCAAAAAGGGCGTGAGCCGTGCCCCTCGTTGCAGGACAAAGTCTTTTCAACGCTGGATTGGGTTCTCCACTAAAGATGGCCCTGTCCGCATGGAGCGCGCGGAAGGGCCAGTTGTTGCAGGGTCGGACTCATGTGGCGTTCTTGGCTCAGGCAAGACATAAATCGAAGGATGAGTTCTTGTCAAACAAATTTTGCTCTCAACCCCGCCAGCGGGATTGGAGCTGACCTGTCAAATGTATTGATCGGCCATTTCGTCGATGAGTTGCTCGATGGAACGGCCCGTCTGCCTTTCCAGTTCCAGCCGGGCCGTTTCCAGGCGTTTTTTCATGTGCGCATTTTTCAGGTCTTCGACGGACTGCAGGGCCCCCCCCCTGCGCCCCAGGCGGAAGAGGAGCCGATCATGGTCGTCCAGTGCCAGGTAATCATCGATCACCGCAAGCATCTTCTCTTTGTCCTGTGGGAAAGTGCCCGACACCCCTTCCAGGAGATTCATGATGTGGTCTGAAGTGAGAGTGCTCCCGATCCCTTCCAGGGATTGGATGAAAAGCCGGATCTCCTGAACCGTTTCGTCGTCCGTGAGGGGGGTGAATCGCCCCGCGTTTTTTTCCTGGTGCAGGGGGGCCCGGGAAGGGATGCGAAGACTCCTCAGCCGGATGAATTGGGGGCCGACGGCGTTGATCACCCTCGCCGTTTCCACCGCGTGTTCCCGGGACCACTCCCTGCCGCCCAGTCCCGGCATCACGTACATGGAAAGGGACATGCCCGCCTCCACGACCTTTTTGCCTCCCAGGATGTGATCTTCGGCGGTGCACCCCTTGCGGACCATTTTCAGGACCGTGTCCGAGCCGCTTTCCAGGCCCACGTGGATTCGATCCAGACCTGCACGGCGGAGCCGCTGCATCTCTTCCGGGCTTTTGCGGTTCAGGGTGCTGCTGCGGGCGTAGGAAGTCACCCGCCGGACACCGGGAACTGCGGCGTGAAGGTGTTCCAGCGCCTGCACCAGAGTGTCCGTGGGCAGAAGAAGGCTGTTGGCATCCTGAAGAAACACCGTTCCCTTGCCCGTGGCATGCCAGAAAGCCACGGTCCTTTGGTGAGCCGTGAAGCTGGAGTCGGTCAGCACATGATTGAGGACCCGTTCATTCACCTGGCCCTCCTGGCCCAGCTGGAAGGAAAGCTCTTTCAGGTCCTGAATGATGGCTGCCACCGCATCGATGTCCCCCACGATCTCCTGCAGGGACCTGCGGCTGAATTCCTGCCCCTTGTAAACGGGGCAGAAAGTGCACTTGTTCCATGGACAGTTACGCGTGAACCGGAGCAGCAGGCTTCCCGCTTCGCTGGGGGGACGGATGGGACCCTGTTCGAAGGTTTTGGCCTGTTCGCAGGTTTTGGAAAGATCCTTTTCCCATGGCATTTTCATGGATCCCGGCCTTTTCTGTTTGAGGTGTCTGTCTAGGGTAGCCGCTGCCATGAAGAGCCGCCGGACTCGTGCAGCAACGATCTTTTTCAACCCGAAAGCACTCTTTTTTAAGTTTAGCACAAAAGTCAACCTTGATCATGACGGAGAGGTGGGAGCATAATGAAGGCTTTGAGTTTGGGGTTTTGCCCCATGGTCCAGACAAGCGGGACTGCCTGCAGGACGAAGTGCACAGGTTTGTTCCCTCCGCGGGGCAGTCAAAACAGACAATGGCACGAGTAGAAAACAACGGAAAGAGGTGGCAATGGAAGACAAGGTCACAGCGGTTTATCTCATGGTGAGGGCAGACGAACTGCGTCCGGAGGATGAAGGCAAATACGAGGGCCCTCTTGCTCTGCAAAAGGAGGAGTTTCTGTCCTTTCTCAGAGAAAAATATCCCGAAGAGGTGGAAACGGCCCGGTTCTACAACAGCCGTTCGGAACTCATCACGGACATGGAGCGGGATCTGTTCAAAAGGCTGCTCGTTAAAAACGTGGATCGCCTGGGGGCCACTCAGGAAGACGTGGATGCCTTCGTGTTTGAACTGAACCATCGCAATGTGGAAGTGGTTTCCCTGTCGTGAGGGGCAAGTTCGCTTTCATGGTGGCCGGCACTCACAGCGGTTGCGGCAAGACCACTCTCACCCTGGCTCTTCTGGCCAGTCTGCGGGGGAGAGGCCTCCATGTTCAACCCTTCAAGGTGGGCCCCGATTTCATCGATCCCGGTTTTCACCACCTGGTTTCGGGAAGAGAATCCAGGAACCTGGATGGCTGGATGCTGGGACGCCGCTACAGCCAGAACCTCTTTGAACAGCGGCTGAAAGACGCCCGAGGAGCGGTGGTCGAAGGAGTCATGGGCCTCTTTGACGGCTTTGACGGCCGCAGCGAGTGGGGCAGTTCGGGGGAAATGGCCAAGTGGCTGAACATTCCCGTCCTGCTGGTGGTGGATGCCCGCAGCATGGCCCGCAGTGCCGCCGCCCTGGTGCATGGTTTTCAGACATTTGACCAGAATCTCTCTTTTGCGGGTGTCCTGTTCAACCGCGTGGGAAGCGCGGGCCATCTCAGGTACCTTGAAGAGGCTCTCCAGAGTGTGGAAGGTTCACTGCCCGTGCTGGGGGGAATTCCCCGTGACGCGGAAGTCACGTTGCCCGAAAGGCATCTGGGGTTGGTCACGGCCCAGGAGACCGTTCTCACGGAAGACTGGATGCGCAGGCTGGCGGCCCTCGTGGAAGAGCATGTGGATCTTGACGAACTGCTGAAAAGATGCGCCTGGAAGGGACTTCCGGAAGGTTTCCCTGAAAGTGCCCATGAGTCTCCTTTGGACAGAGGAGAACGTAACGCCCCATTTGAGCTTCTGCAGGGGGAGCGGGAAGTGGCGCCTTCCGGAATCCCTCTGGCCGTGGCCCGGGATGCGGCCTTTTGCTTCTATTATCCCGACAATCTGGAGCTTCTGGAATCTTTTGGCGCTCGCATTCTCTTCTTTTCCCCGCTGGCGGGCGAACCTGTTCCCTCCGCTGCGTGCGGTGTCTACCTGGGTGGAGGCTATCCGGAACTCTATGCCCGGGAACTGTCCCGGCAGACAGGCTTTCTGGAAACGCTTCGAAAAGCCGCTGCCGACGGAATGCCCGTCTATGCCGAATGCGGGGGGCTCATGGTCCTGGGACGCTTCATAGAGACCCTGGAAAAGGTTTCCTGCACCATGGCGGGCATTCTGCCCTTTGGAACCCGCATGCTTTCCCGGCGGAAGGCTCTGGGCTACACGGAGGTTCTCCTCCGTGAACCCTGCCTTCTGGGCCATCCCGGCATGATTTTGAGGGGCCATGAATTTCACTACTCGGAAATCGCGGATTCTGAGGAAGCGGCATCGGTCAGAAAGGCATACGAAGTGCGAAAGCGCACGCACGCTCCCGCACGGATGGAAGGCTACGCCGTCGGCTCCGTCCTCGCCAGCTACATCCACCTGCACTGGGGAAGTGTGCCCCAGGCGGCCGCTTCCTTTGTGGCCCGCTGCAGAGCATTCCGCCACCGCCAATGAGGGTCTCTTTGATGAAAGAACGAGTGAAACCATTGATGTTTCTGGGCACCGGTTCGGATGTGGGCAAAAGCATTCTCGCAGCCGCCTTCTGCAGAATTCTCGCACAGGATGGCTACCGTGTCGCCCCTTTCAAAGCACAGAACATGGCTCTCAACTCCTACATCACCCTGGAAGGGGGTGAAATGGGACGGGCTCAGGTGGTGCAGGCGGAGGCGGCCGGCATTCAGCCTCACGTGGACATGAATCCCGTCTTGCTCAAACCCACCTCGCAGATGGGATCGCAGGTCATCGTTCTTGGGAAATCCGTGGGCAATCTGTCCGCGCGGGAATACTACGAGTACAAAAAAGAGCTTGTTCCCCTGGTGAGGGATGCCTATGAAAGGCTTTCCGCCCGGTACGAGGTGATCGTCATGGAGGGAGCCGGCAGCGCCGTGGAACTCAACCTCAAGGAGCACGACCTGGTCAACATGGCCATGGCGGAAATGGCCGACGCCGCCTGCGTTCTCGTGGGGGACATCGACCGTGGGGGCATTTTTGCTGCGCTCCTTGGAAGCTTCATGCTCCTCACTCCAAAGGAACGGGAACGCGTTGCGGGATTCATGGTCAACAAGCTCAGAGGAGACCCCCGGCTCTTTCAGCGTGGAATCGAGATTCTGGAAGAAAGGGGCCAACGCCCCGTGTTGGGGGTGATTCCCCATTTCACTCACCTGGCCATTCAGGAGGAAGACAGTGTGGCCTTGACGCACCGCATGAAACAAGGCCCGGAAAGATCACGGGAAAATGTGATCCGCATCGGGGTGGTGCGGTTGCCGTTCATTTCCAATTACACGGACTTTGACTGTTTCGAGCAGGAACCTTCCGTGGAGCTGGTCTATTTTGACGATCCTTCCCGTGCCTTCGGCTTCGACGCCATCATCATTCCCGGGAGCAAAAACACACTGGAAGACCTGGATTTTTTGAAGCGCTCGGGTCTTTTTCATGTGATCGTCGCCTATCATCGAAGGGGGGGGACAGTGGTGGGGCTTTGCGGGGGGTATCAGATGCTGGGATTGAGTGTGAGGGATCCCCTGGGAGTGGAAAGCCGCCTCAGGGAGGTGGAGGGGCTGGGACTTCTGGACATGGAAACGGAGATGTTTGCGGAAAAGGTCACCTCCCAGGTGGAAGTGGTCTGCGCCTCGGAAACTCATCTCCCTTCCCCGCCAGTGCTCAGGGGCTACGAAATCCACATGGGCAGAAGCCGTTCTATGGGGGAAGCGGTGCCTCTCTTTCACACGCGCCTCAAGGATGGTGAGGGCACGAGCTTTTCCGAGGGACTCACCCTGGCCGATGGAAGTGCGTGGGGGACTTATATACACGGAATTTTTGACAACGACTCTTTTCGAAGGAGCTTCCTTCTGGAAATTCGCCGGAGAACGGGGAAAAGCCACGTTCAGCTCTCGGGGGGGTTCAACTATCACCAGTGGCGGGAGGAGCAGTTCGACCTCCTGGCGGAACATGTGCGGCGTCACTGCCGGGTGGACAAAATCTATGAAGCCATGGGTCTTGACGGGGGTTCTTCCCCTTGAGGGGTCCCTCTGCCCCCGGTGAAGGATCTTTTTGGGCTTCCAGCCCGTTCAGGCTTTCACGCCGCCCCTTCAATTCAAGAATTTTTGTGGAGTGAATCTTTGATTTTCCCCCCCTGGTCCCTTTTGATGGCATACCTGCTGGACCTCCTGGTGGGTGATCCCCGGTGGCTGCCTCATCCCATACGCTGGATCGGAGCCTGGATCAGCCGCTGTGAAAGGATCTTCCTTCAAACCCATGCTTCCCGGCTGCAGCAGCTTGTCATGGGCATCCTGTTCTGGTTCTCCGTTGTGGGGGCCGTGGCTTTTTTCGCCGGTCTCGCCATGAGAGTGGCTTTCGGGATTCACTGGACTGCCGGAATTTTTTTGTCCACATGGATGGCTTACACCGTGCTGGCCACGAGAAGTCTGCACGGGGAGTCTGCGGATGTTGCCAGGGCCCTTGCGCTGGGAGATCTTCCTCTGGCGCGGGAGCGGCTTTCCTGGATCGTGAGCCGGGACACTTCCCGGCTGGAAGAGCCGGAAATCGTGCGGGCCCTTGTGGAGACCGTCGCCGAAAACATTTCCGACGGCATTGTGGCTCCCCTCTTTTACCTGGCATTGGGGGGACCTGTGCTGGCCATGGTCTATAAAGCCGTGAACACCATGGATTCCATGGTGGGGTACATGAACGACCGCTATCGTCATTTCGGGTGGTTTGCGGCCAAGGTGGACGACTGGGTCAACTGGGTGCCAGCGCGAGCGAGCGGATGGCTGCTTGTCCTCGGTGCGGCCCTGACGGGGCTGGACTGGCGGCGGGCTCAGCTGACCATGAAGCGCGACGCCCATAAAATGAAGAGCCCCAATGCGGGATACCCCGAAGGCGCAGCTGCGGGGGCTTTGGGTGTTCAGCTGGGTGGGAGCAGCGTTTACTTCGGCCGGAAGGTGGACAAGCCCACCCTGGGCGACAGGGGCCACCCCTTGACTTTGAAGATCTACAGGCAAATGGTTCGTCTCATGTACGTGACCTCCTTCCTGGCTCTTCTCATGGCCCTTTTGATCATGGCTCTCATCTCTTGAGGGGTTTCACACAAAGGATTTGACATGACGATCATTCATGGTGGCAATGTGTACGAAGTGGCAGCCCGTCTGGGCTGTTCCCCCGACGCGCTGCTCGACTACAGTGCCAGCATCAACCCCAAAGGGCCTCCCCCCGGGCTTCTGGAGGAGTTCACAAGGGTTTTTCACTGGCTGCAGCACTACCCCGACATCGGCAACACGCGGCTCGTGGAATCCATCGCCCGGTTTCACGGGGTCAATGGGGGACAGGTGACCGTGGGAAACGGCTCTACGGAGCTCATTTACTGGCTCCCCCGTGTTCTCGGGGTGAGAGATGTTTCCGTGGTGCTTCCCACCTTTGGGGAGTATCGCAAAGCTTTTGAGATGGAACGCGGTTCCATTCACAAGCTGGTCACCGCTTCGGAAAACCATTTCCAGCCCACGGTGGATGACCTGGAAAGACTGCGGCGTCGGGTTTCACCGCAGGCCATCCTTTTCACCAATCCTTCGAGCCCTGCGGGAACGGTTTTGTCCGGGGAAGTCAAAGACTGGATTCTCGGGGCGAGCCGCTCGGAAAAAATGTTTTGCATCGTGGATGAAGTCTTCGTGGATTTTTGCGAGGAGGAATCCCTGAAGGGACACCTGGAAAAGGCACCCGGGCTCATACTCATCCGGTCTCTCACCAAGTTCTACGGAATACCGGGGCTTCGCGTGGGGTATGTGCTGGCTTCCGAGGGAGTCACTCAGCGCATGAAGGACCTGCTGCCGCCGTGGTCCGTGAACACTCTGGCCCAGATGGCCGGCTCTTTTTGTCTCGCCCAGGAAGATTACCGGCAGGAAACCCTGGCACTGGTTCAGAAGGAACGGGAGAGAATGGGGGAAAGACTGATCAGGACGGGCCCCTTGAAGGTCTTTCCCGGAAGAGCCAATTATTTGCTCGTGCAGCTGGAAGGGGGCCTTCCATCTTCAGCGGCCATGCGGGAGGACCTTTTGAAAGAGCACGGAATCCTCGTCCGTGACTGCACGAGTTTTGAGGGGTTGAGCGATCGTTTTGTCCGGCTTGCCGTTCGCCTGCCCGACCAGAACGATGCGCTGCTCCATGCCGTGGAACAATGGGTGAAGGGATCTCAGCCGTCCCCGTGATCATGAGAATGGTGGTGGTCCTCTTTCAGGAAGTACTTGTGGTATTCATCGTCCTTGAAGTGTCTTTTCATGAGGCTGGTCATCAGTTCAAAAAGCTGGTGGATTTCTTCGTCGCTCAATCGGGGAACCAGGGTTTCAAGAAACGCGTCGTCGGAAAATTTCTGAAGGTAGTACATGAGGGACTTCTCGTCCACTTCCCTGGAAAACCCGAAAGCCACCAGTCCATCGTAGGTGTTGACGAAAGTGTGCCGGTGTTCGCTGTCCATGTTCAGAACCTCGTGATGATTTTTGATCCCTGGGGGAGCGGTGAAATTTCATGAACCTTTGGCGAAGGAAAGGAGAAGGCCTTGGGCCGCCGGGCTTCAAAGCCCGGCACTCATTCCTGCCAAAAAGGGCTCATGCCGGACGCAGCCTGGTGTAAGCCCACAGGATGGTCCATCATTCCTGTTTCTCGTTGAGGTAATAATCCAGGCCGAAGTGGGTGATCTGCTCTTCCCCCATGAGGTATCGCAGCGTGTTTTTCAGTTTCATGCTCTGGATGAAGAGGTCGTGTTCGGGGTAGAGGCCTTCCTTGTGCATGGGGCTTTTGAAATAGAAGGAGAGCCACTCCTGAATGCCGCTCATGCCCACTCTTTGAGCCAGGTCCATGAAAAGCACCAGGTCGAGGATGAGGGGAGCTGCGAGGATGCTGTCGCGGCACAGGAAGTCCACCTTGATCTGCATGGGGTATCCAAGCCATCCATAAATGTCGATGCAGTCCCAGCCCTCCTTGTTGTCGCCACGGGGCGGGTAGTAGTTGATGGTGACCTTGTGAAAGTAGTTTTTGTAGAGGGTGGGGTAGAGCTGAGGCTGCAGGATGTATTCGAGCACGGAAAGCTTGCTCTCTTCCTTGGTTTTGAAAGAGTCCTTGTCATCCAGGACCAGCCCGTCGCGGTTTCCCAGAATGTTGGTGGAGAACCACCCCTCGAGGCCCAGGGCCCGCGCTTTCAGGCCGGGAGCCAGAATGGTTTTCATGAGCGTCTGGCCCGTTTTGAAGTCTTTGCCCGCAATGGGAACCCCTTTTTCCTGAGCCAGCTGAATCATGGCGGGAACATCCACGGTGAGATTGGGGGCTCCGTTGACGAAGGGTATTCCACTCTCCAGGGCTGCCAGGGCATAGATCATGCTGGGCGGGATTCGGGGATCATTGTGCTCCAAAGCCTCGTAAAGAGTCTGGGAGGACTGGTAGATGTCCGAAGCTTCCGAGTAGATTTCCGTGCTTCCGCACCAGACCATCACGCAGCGCTCGATTCCGTTTTGGGATTTGAAAGCCTCCATGTCCTCCTTGATGGCCTCCACCAGTTGACGCAGGGACTTTTCCTCCTTGATGTAGGAACCGTCAAGGTTGCGCACAAACTTGCGGTCGAAAGCGGCTTTCATGGGTTTGATCTCACTGAGAAAGCCCTTGATGGGATCCAGGTGTTCCCGGTTGAGCACGCGTGCGTAGAGAGAAGCCTCATAGCCATTGGCTTCATAAAGGTCCCATCCGGCAAAGACGATGTCTTCCAGGTTGGCCAGGGGGACGAATTCCTTGATTTTGGGAGAACGGTGTTCAAAACGTTTGCCCAGCCTGATGGTGCCCAGCTGAGTCAATGACCCGATGGGTTCACCAAGGCCCTGGCGAACCAGCTCTGTTCCCGCGATGAGCGTTGTGCTCACGGCTCCACCGATGCCGGGAATGAGGACTCCCAGCTTTCCCTTGGGTGTTTGAATCTCCTGTTTGCGTTTCAGACTTTCCTCTTTCAACTTGACCCTCCCATTAGAGATGCGCCATTGAACTTTAATTTTGCCACTGTGAACATTCACTGCTGCAGAAGGGAATGAGCAGGCACTCCTGTGTGCGGCCTGCCATGCGGACAATGTTGGAAGGCCCATGAAAAGATTTTCGTGGAATCCATCTCACGGGCCCACCGGGCGCCCCCCTTTTCCGGGCGGTTCCCCGTTTCAGTCCGAGGGCACCGGGTGCCGGCATGGTCAGATGAATGCTTTAAGGTTGCGGTCATTTTCCAGTTGCAGGAGCGCCTTTTTGATGGGAAGACCTCCCGAGTATCCTCCCGGTTTTCCTCCAAGGGTCGCCACCCGGTGGCAGGGGACCAGCACGGCTATGGGGTTCCCGCCGCAGGCCTGGCCCACGGCGCGGGCGGCACCGGGTTTTCCCACAGCAAGGGCCACCTGGCCATAGGTTCTTGTCTCCCCGTGAGGAATTTCGCACAGGGCGTTCCAGACGGAAACCTGAAAGGGAGTGCCCAGGGTAAAATCCAGGGAAATGTCGTTCCAGGGCTTTCCCCATTCCAGGTATTCAAGGAGTGCGGATTTTGCCCGCTCCAGGTGGGGAGTCGCCTTTGGGGCCAATGTTTCACTCCCTGCGTGTTCCTCGCGAAAAAATCTTTTCATCTCCCCCGGGAAGGGTTTTTTCTGCCCCAGAAACCGAAGGAGGCAAACACCCTTTTCTGTGGAGGCCAACAGAATCCAACCGAGGGGGGATGAAAAACATGTGTGTGCGCACTGGCTGCCACTTCCCTGAAAAGGTTTCATTCATCCATGAAGTCTGTGACATAAGGATTGGTGTTTTTTTCGTGGGCAATGGTGGATTTGGGGCTCGCCCCGTAATTGTGGCCAGGCCAGATGACCGTTTCGGAAGGAAGGGCGATGATCTTTTTGTGAATGGAGTTCAAAAGCTGCTCCATGGATCCCCCGGGAAGATCCGTACGGCCGGCGGCTCCCACAAAGAGGGTGTCTCCCGTGAACAGGTTCCCGTCCACGAGGATGCAGCAGGCTCCCGGAGTGTGGCCCGGAGTGTGAATGAATTTCATGGTGATATTTCCGAATGTGAGTTCGTCGCCGTCCTGCACGGTGATGTCTGCGGGGTCATGAGCGGGAAACCCCATCATCTGGGCCATGGCCTTGTTGGCCGACCGCTGAAAGAACTCGTCATCGAGGGCGTGCATGACCACCGGCGCTCCGGTGGCTTGCTTGAGTTGGCCGTTGCCGCAGGTGTGGTCCGCATGCCCGTGGGTGTTGACGATGTAGCGGAGTTTCACTCCCTCCCGGGAGAGGAGATCGATCAGCTGTTTTTCGTTTCCGGCGGGATCGATGAGGATTCCGTCGCGCGTTTCTTCATCGTAGACGAGGTAGCAGAAGACCTCCATCATGCCCACGGTCGTCTGAATGATTTTCATGGTCATGCCCCCTTCGTATGGTCTCACGGGTTGCCACTTCAATCCCTTTTTGGAAGGTCTTGAGGGATTCCATTTTTTGAGATATGCAGGATGAACCATCTTCACCAAAAAGTCAAAGGGATCCCAATGTTTCCGCCCGTGGCGGGGGTTCACGGGACAGTGTGGCGGAGCGATCGGCATGTGCGGTGACCAGGAAATGAAAGACCTGTACGTCTATGAGTGCCGGGGGCCTTCCAGTCCCCTGAATTTTCCTCAGTTTCCAGGCCTGCTCGGCATCTGGCCCGAGCCTCCTTTTTATTATGTCTTTTGCCGCGAGGAAGGGGAAAGGGTCGTGAGGCAATGGGTTGAAGAAAGTGCCGGCTGGGAGCTTCGCGCCTCTTACCGGTTGCCTTACTCCCGGTGGCAGCAGTTTTCCAGGGAAGACCAGAAGGTGGGGCCTTTTGTGATCAGGTGGGCGGGGGATTTGCCTTCAAAGTGCCGGGAATGGGAGGGCACGACTCTCCTGCTGGAACCGGGAATCATCTTCGGGTCGGGGCTGCATCCCACCACGAGAGCCTGTCTTTTGCTGCTGGACGAATGGGGCCGGCGTTTTCACCCTGAAAGTGTGGTGGATTTTGGAACGGGCACGGGCATACTGGCCATTGCCGCTGCACTCCTGGGGGCAAAACGGGTTTTCGCCCTGGATTGCAACCCCCTTGCCGTGCTGCTGGCCCGG
>PXBG01000050.1 GCA_003566995.1 Syntrophobacteraceae bacterium | reverse complement strand
TCGGCATCATCGACAAGCCCAGACGTACGGACAACTACACCAGCTGGATACGGGACCGGGGGAATGTGCTGCGGGAAGTGTCGAGCCTTGTCTATGCCTTCATGAAACAGCGACACGGTCTTGTTTGATGTCTTTTCTTTAGGGACGCTCACCTTTCCATGGAATCGTTTGACTCCTGATCGAAAAGGGCGGGATTCTCATGGACAATGGTCTCCAGCGCATCTTCCACGTCCTGAAGGCTGTCTCTGGCTTCCTTTTCCTCCACCTCATTCAGGCGCAGGAGAACTCCCGTCCAGTCAAACCCTTCGCGCTCGCAGACTTCGATGGTGGAGAGGGGAATGCCCCGCAGGGAAAGGCTGTCCCACATGACGTGCACACGAACCTCTCCCTCTTCGGTGAGCACAATGTGGCCCGTTCTTCCCTGCCACCCGGAAAAATCGATTCCAAAATCCCTGGCCAAGACTCCGTTTTTCACGATGACAGACTCGTTGTACCTGAAGGGGGAGACGGTGATGAGGCTATCTTCCACCTGGAAAATTCCCTGCTGAGCCTTGATGGGAAAGGGGACCACGGGCCTGGCGTTGTCCAGCACCCATGCGTAGGCTTCCGGGTCGACTTTTTCCACGAGGGCCTTTTCTTCGTCACCCTTTTCCATGTGCCGCACGTGGGAGAGGTGAACCAGGCACAAGGCTTGTCCGTATAGAAAAGTGTTCCCATACTCCTCTTCGATTTCTTCCATCTCCTCCTGGGGAAAGGCTGGTTTTTTCGACGAGCAGATGAGGAGTTCTCCCCGGTGCAGAGTATCCCAGCTCCGGATTTCAATGGTTTTGATACCGCTCATGATTTCGAATGCAAAGGGCTGCTGTACGCTCAGGGCTTTCATGGATGACCTCGTTCCGGAGTGGATTCCCGTCCATTGTGGCCGGTGTTTGTTTTGGCAATCCTCAAGAGTGATGGGAGTTCAGTTTTCCCCCCTGCAGGACGGAAGGAATGGTTTCAGGGGCGGTGCACGCCCCTTTTTCCCTATTTTAGGATGACAGCAATTGTCGCTTTCAGGCTTTTCATAAGAGCAGCCGGCTCAAAGCCCGGACGCCTGTATCCCGCACAATGGGGGAGAACTCCACACAGGGATTTTTCAGGATCTGATGGGTTCATTGCTGCCTTCATAACCGAAATCGATGAGAAGCTGCTGATATTCGTACTTCATTCTCTGGTAAAGCTTGGCATTGTCCATGGCCAGGGCGCAATGCTGTGCGATCAGCTGAGCGAACTGGATCTCCTGGTCCGTGAATGACGGTCTTTCTCCCGAGTAGATTCGAAGAACTCCAATCACTTTCTTGCGCACCGTGAGGGGGACGGAGAGTATCTTGCGAATTCCTTCCTGAATCACTGCAGGCCGGTATTGAAGACGGGGGTCCGTGTAGACATCCTCCACGATGACCACTTTGCCCGACATGTTTTCATTGATGCTCCGCTCGGAGTTCACGGTGCCTTTTTGTAAAAATTCCTGGCTAAGACCGTGAGATTGAGCAAGGTAAAGCTCTTGAGTCTTGGGATCAAGCAGACGAATGCTGCTGCCTTTCGCTTCCAGGGATTCGGTGAGCCTGGAGACGACGAGTTCCAGGACTTTGTTCACGGTGAGAGTAGAGTGAATGGCGCTGCTGATTTCATGGAAATCTTTGAAATACCTTCTTTCCCGTTCCACGGCTTTTTCCAGGTCCCACTGCAGGAAAACAGACAGGAAGCCCGTGGTGACCAAAGTGATTGCAAAATCCAGTTCATCCTTGTGGAATTCACGGGGTGCATCGGCAAAGAGAGCCACCAGGCCCATGGTCTCCTGGCGCGCTTCAACGGGGGCAACGGCTGCGGCACGGATTCCCTCGATCATCATGGCTTCCTGCTCCGCCACCTCTTCGAAGTCTTGGGCGGTGGGAAAGCTCCGCACCTGGTCCGGGAGCTGAAAGCAAATGCTTCGGGCCAGAGTTTCAGGCCGTGCAAAAAGAAAGAGTTCGCTGAGGCCGTAACCTGCGGCCAGTTCAAGGGACCCGGCGGGCGAACTTTTCGTTTTGATGAGGCACCCTTTGATGCCGAGGGTTTCCACGATTCTTCTGGCGATGAGGTTCATCACGCTGCCCTGGTCAACCCCATAACCCAGTGCTCTGTTCAGTTCCATGAAAGGTTTCAAGTAATCCGGGGACGACATGGTTTGCTCCTTTAGAGTGTCGGAAACAGTTCAAAATACAGCATAATGTATAAATCATAAATGAATTGTGAGGATCATGCCACTTGAGAATTGAGGTCTGCCATGGGTTTGTTCCACGCTCCATGGATGATCGGATCGCCCCCGTGCTTTCCATGAAAAAGAATGGAAGAAAACGGGGACCGTTCCCTTGTCCGCGCCCTCCATGGTCACCATTGAAGGGAGCCCAGTTGCCGGGTTATTTGATTGATTTTCATAAGGATTTCATTTTGTTGGCAGCTGAAGACCCTGCCGTTGGAAACCACCTGCCGCCCATCCACCCACACGTGGCATACGTCGCTTCCCCGGGCGCTGTAGACCATATGCGAAACGGGATCGTAGAGGGGCACAAGGTGGGGGGATTGGAGGTCGAGGGCGATGAGGTCCGCTTTCTTGGAGACTTCCAGGCTTCCAATCCGGCTTGACAAGCCCAGGACCTGAGCGCCTCCCTTTGTGGCCATTCGAAGCACCTGTTTGGCGGAACACACCTCCGGGTCCTTCCGCAACGCTTTGTGCACTTTGGCCGTGAGATCCATTTCTCCAAAAAGGTCCAGGCCGTTGTTGCTGGCACAGCCATCTGTTCCAAGTCCCACCCTCACACCCTGGGAGAGAAAAAGGGGGACTGGAGCCACTCCTGCCGCCAGTTTCATGTTGCTCCCCGCATTGTGGGCGATGCCCGTTTCCCGTTGCTGCAGCAGAAGGGACTCTTCCGCATTCACCCAGATGCCGTGGGCGCAGAGGGTGTGCTCGTCCAGAATGCCCAGGGAGTCCAGGTATTCCACGGGCGGCAGGCCGTGCTCCCTTTTCAGGTCCAGCACTTCCTGCCGCGTTTCCGAAAGGTGGACCTGAAAGAGGATCCCTGCTTCCCGGCACAGGCTTTTGACCCACTTGAGGGTCTCGCCCCTGCAGGTATAGGGGGCGTGGCAGAAAAGGGACGGCTGGATCCGGTCGTGTCCATGAGGAAAGTCTTTGAGAAAAGTCTCGGCTCTTTCCCGAAAACGGCCTGGATCGTGCTGATCCGGTGTGGGGAAATCCAGAATCCCCTGGCCCAGAACAGCCCGGGCGCCCGATTGGAGAGCCGCTTGCGCTGCGGCCTCCTCGAAAAAGTAGCCGTCGCAAAAGGTGGTGATTCCGTTTTTGAGCATCTCTGCAATGGAGAGAAGGGTTCCCCAGTACACCAGATCCTGATTCACATGATTCGCCTCGGCGGGAAAAATGACCTCAAAAAGCCATTGGTCCAGGGGCAGGTCATCAGCCAGGCCCCGAAAGCAGCTCATGGCTCCGTGCACATGGGTGTTCACAAGCCCGGGCGCCAGCAGAAAGCCTTTCATGTCCATTTCCCGAAGCGCCGCAAAATTGTCTTGAATCTCTTTGGAAGGGCCGACGCCCACGAGGGTGTCTTTCTCAATGGCGATGGCTCCGTCCTGAAAACAGGTCATGCTGTCGTCGCAGGTGACGATCCAGTCTGCACTGTGAAGAAGCCAGTCGACGGTGGGGCGTTCTTTTCCCTTGGAGTCATGATGTGATGAGACGCGCGAATTGCCTGGCATGACCGGCGATTTCCTCAAAGTCCAGAGTTTTCAGTTGCCTGTCTTCCATGACCACTCGCCCGTGAATGATGGAATGGGAAACATCCGCTCCCCGCGCTGCATACACCAGGTGGCTCACGGGATCATAGACGGGGGTCAGGTGAGGTTTTTGAAAGTCCACCACGATGACGTCCGCCAGTTTCCCTGGACTCAATTCTCCCACCTGGTTTTCCAGGCCGAGAGCCTTGGCCCCGTTTCGAGTGGCCATGTGCAGCACGGTGAGGGCGGGCATGGCCGTTGGGTCGAGGGATGAAACCTTGTGGAGCTTGGCGCAGGTATCCATTTCGCCGAAAAGATCGAGATCGTTGTTGCTGGCGCAGCCGTCCGTGCCCAAGGCCACGGGAATCCCCATGGACAGGAGTTGCGGTACGGGGGCGATGCCCGAGGCGAGCTTCATGTTGCTTTCGGGATTGTGGACCACACGGACAGATCTGCGGGCCAGGAGTTCCATGTCGCTCTCATGGAGCGCCACGCAGTGGTCGGCGATGAGCCTGGAAGAGAGGAGTCCCAGGTTTTCGAGGTGCACCACGGGACGACAGCCATATTGCTCCAGGATCTGGTCCACCTCCGACTGGGTTTCGGAAAGGTGAGTGATGACGGGCACATCGTATTTTTCCGCCAGGGCAAAGCACTTTTTGAGAAGGTCCGGAGAACATGTGTAGAGGGCGTGAGGTTCCACCGCTATGCGCACCAGGGGGTCTTTCTGCCATGCCCTGATGAGCTCTTCCGTGTGTTTGAGGCCATTTTCCCAGGGCCCGTAGTTGGGCGATGGGAAGTCGTAGAGCACCTCGCCCACGAGGGCCCTCATCCCCGCATGGCTCGCGGCTTCCGCCACCTTGTGTTCGAAGAGGTACATGTCGCAAAAGGTGGTGGTGCCTGAACGGATCATTTCGGCGCAGGCGAGAAGGGTCCCCCGGTAAACCCAGTCCTCTGTGAGCTTCTGTTCTGCAGGGAAAACGTGTTTCTGAAGCCAGTCCATGAGGGGCAGGTCATCGGCGAGGCCCCGGAAGAGGGTCATGGCTGCATGGGTGTGGCTGTTGATGAGGCCCGGCAGCACCACACAGCCCGTGACGTCGAGAGTCCTGCGTGCGTTCACACTTTCCTGAACAGCTTCACAGGACCCCACGGCGAAGATTTTCTCCCCGCGGATGGCCACGGCGCCGTGAGGATGCCTTTCGTCCCGGTCGTTGAGCGTGACCACATGGCCATTGATGAGGAGCAGATCCACCTCTGTGATGTTGCGGGAGTCTTTGGGCTCGTTCATGTCAGAAATATCCTTGTGATGATCGCAGGGCACCCTGTTTCGGGTGGCAGCGCATGCCGGGTCATGGGAGCTTCGGCAGAATGTGTTCCAGGAGCAATGCCATGTTTTTTCCGGCTTTTTCCGCTGTGGCGATGACTTCCTTCAGGGGGGCGGGCAGGTAGCGATCGGGAAGGTTCACATTGCTGATGGCCGAAATGCCCAGGACTTTCATGCCCGCATGCGCCGCCGTGATCACCTCCATGATGGTGGACATTCCCACGGCGTCGGCGCCCATGTTGCGCAGAAAGCGGGTTTCAGCAGCTGTTTCCATGCTGGGTCCCGGCACACCCACATAAACGCCCCGCTGGAGGGTCATTCCCAAATCCAGGGCTCCATGGATCGCCTTTTGCTGCAAAATCCTGCAATAGGGTGCGGTCATGTCGGGAAAGCGGTCTCCCCAGTCGTCCACGTTGGGCCCCAGCAAGGGATTTTGCCCCGTGAAGTTGATGTGGTCGGTGATGAGCATGAGTTCTCCCCCCTTGAAATTGGGGTTGAGGCCCCCTGCTGCGTTGGAGATGAAAAGGGTGTCAATGCCAAGGGTTTGCATGACCCTTATGGGAAAAGAGATTTCCAGGGGGCTGTAGCCTTCATAAAGGTGAAACCTTCCCTGCATGGCCAGGACCCGCTGTTCCCCCCAGACCCCTGACACGAGACACCCTGCATGGCTGGCCACGGTGCTGCGGGGAAAATGGGGAATCTCTTCATAGGGGATGACTGTGGTTTCCTCCATGGCCTCCACGATTCCGCCGAGGCCCGTTCCGAGAATGAGGCCCATTTTGGGAGAAATCTTCATTGGGGCGCGCACGAAGCGGGTGGCTTCCTCCACTCTTTTTCGGAATTCCTCCATGATGCACGTTCTCCTTGGCATGATGCGGCATTTGGCGAAAGGGGGTTGAGGGAGAGAATTGACACAGCTATGGAGATTTGTAAAGATCTCTCAACATTTACAGCCATCGATCAGGTGTGGTTTTGTGTACAGAATGGGTTAATATTGTTTTGATTTGAAGTTTTGAACCGTCTCATTTCAATCACAGTTTTCAGGAGATGTTTTCCAATCGATTCCATGAATTTTTCTTCCACGGCTAAATCCAGCTTTTACAAAGGCCCGCAGCGAAAAATCATTCCCGTCACCTATCCTGGCGAACTTCCCATCACGCACAAGAAAGAGGAGATCCTTCGGGCTTTTCTCGAAAATCAGGTCCTGGTGGTCACGGGGGAGACGGGGTCAGGCAAGAGCACTCAATTGCCCAAAATCTGCCTGGAATCGGGCCATGGGCAACAGGGAATCATCGGCTGCACACAACCCCGAAGAATCGCTGCCATCACCCTTGCCAACCGTGTGTCGGAAGAGCTCGGTCCCGGGAACACTGCCCTTGTGGGTCACAAGATACGCTTTCAGGACCGCACGGCCCGGCAGACGCGCATCAAGTTCATGACCGACGGCATCCTTCTGGCTGAAGCTCAGAGGGACCGGCTTTTCCGGGGTTATGACACTCTCATCATTGACGAAGCCCACGAGAGGACACTCAACATCGATTTTCTCCTGGGGCTCATCAAGCGAATCCTTCCCCGCCGTCCGGACCTGAAAGTGATCATCACGTCGGCGACCATCGACCCTGAAAAATTTTCCGCCGCCTTTGACCATGCCCCCATCATTGAGGTTTCAGGGAGAACCTATCCCGTTGAAGTGTGGCACCGGCCCCCTGAGGTTTTGGCCGGGGACGAGGGAGAAGGAGGACACATCGACCAGGCCCTGGCGTGCCTGGATCTCCTCAAGGGACGCAGGGACGCTGAGTCGCGGGGAGATGTGCTCATTTTCATGCCCACGGAAAGCGATATCCGTGAAACGGTTCAGCGGCTGGAGGAAAAAAGCTATTTCAACACCCTCGTGCTGCCTCTTTTCGGGCGCCTCACCGCCTCGGAACAGCAGCGGGTGTTTCAGGATACGGCGGAAGAAAAAATCGTCGTGGCCACCAACGTGGCGGAAACGTCCATCACCATTCCCCGCATCCGCTATGTGATCGACACGGGACTGGCCCGTATTTCTCAATACAATCCCCGCTCCCGCACTCAGGGGCTTCCCGTGGTTCCCATTTCACAGGCCAGCGCCAATCAGCGAAAAGGCCGTTGCGGCCGGGTCAAGGCGGGAATCTGCATTCGCCTCTACTCGGAGGACGACTATTTCAATCGCCCCCCTCACACGCCACCGGAAATTCAGCGGTCCAATCTGGCTGAAGTCATCCTGCGCATGCTTCATCTCAAACTGGGAAATGTGGTGGATTTTCCTTTCATCGATCCCCCCTCTTCCGCAGCTGTGAAGGACGGGTTCGCGGTCCTCACGGAACTGGGGGCTGTGGACAGGAACCGCAAAATCACCCCTGTTGGCCGGACCATGGCCAGGCTTCCCCTGGATCCAAGGTTGTCCCGAATGATCATTCAAGCCCGCCATGAGGGGGCTTTGCGGGAAGTGGTCATCCTTGCAGCAGCCCTGAGCATACAGGACTGCCGGGAACGGCCCCTGGAGCTGGAGGCCCAGGCGGATCAGGCTCATGCCCGGTTCAAGGATCCACGTTCAGATTTTGTTTCCCTTCTGAAAATCTGGAACACTTTCTGGAAATCTCCATGGGGGGATGAATCTGAAAGGGATCGGCAGGAGGAAGTGAACCCCGGAGGGAGTGGGCCTCCCAAAGAGAAGTCCCCATCTTCCCCCTCCAGGTTTGCCAGCTGGGCTAAAATGCGCAAGTTTTGCAAGGAAAATTTCGTTTCTTACAGACGTGTGCGCGAATGGCGCGACATTGAGGAGGAAATTTCCGACATCCTCAATGAGCTGGGCGGCTTTGAATGGAATGAACACCCCGCTTCCTATGACTCCGTTCATCGCTCTGTGGTGAGCGGTTACCTGAGCCATCTGGCCATGCGCAAGGACAAGAATCTTTACGTGGGAATTCGCAACCGCCAGCTCATGGTCTTTCCCGGGTCGGGAGTCTTCCGTAAGGCCGGAAGCTGGATCGTGGCTGCGGAACAGGTACAGACCTCCCGCCTTTTTGCGAGGACCATCGCCAACATCGAACCTTCCTGGCTGGAGGAACTGGGAGCCCATTTGTGCCGACACACCCATTCGGAACCTCACTGGGAAAGGAGAAGGGGGCAGGTGGTGGCCCTGGAAAAAGTCACTCTCTACGGGCTGCCCATCGTGGAGGGCAGAAGAGTGAATTACGGGAGAATCAATCCCGGGGATGCCCGTGAAATCTTCATCCGCTCTGCCCTGGTGGAGGGGGACCTGCCTCCGCGTTATGGCTTCCTGGAACACAACCGGCGCCTCATGGCCCGGCTTGAAGATGTGGAGAACAAGACAAGGCGGCGGGATCTTCTCCTGGACGATGAGGCCCTTTTTGATTTTTACGACGGCAGAATCCCTCATTTCTCAGACCTGCGCTCATTTGACCGTTTTCTCAAAGATAAGGGCGGTGACGCTTTCCTGCGCATGACCGAGGAAGATTTGCTCCGCACCCGGGTGAACCTGGAATGTCTCGAACAGTTCCCCGACGCCCTCGTCATGGGGGAGCAGACTCTGCCCCTGGAGTACTGCTTCCAGCCGGGAACGGACGAGGACGGAGTGACGGTGGTGGTTCCCGTGCACCTCCTTCCCCAGCTGGAAAAGTCATTTTTCGGGTGGCTTGTTCCGGGCCTTCTCCCTGAAAAAGTGACCCTTTTGCTCAAGTCTCTGCCCAAAAATGTGAGAAAGCAGCTGGTGCCCGTATCGGAGACAGCCGGGCGCCTTGCGGCTCTTCTGGAGTACCGCGAGGGAGACCTGTTCGTCCAGCTGAGCCGCCTCATAGGTGAACACTTCCGGGTTCGGGTGCCATTGGACGCCTGGAATGAGGAAGAACTGCCCCCCCACTTGCGGCTGAGGTTCAAGGCGGTGAATTCGAAGGGAAATGTTTTGGGCGCCGGGCGTGATTTTGAGGAGATCAGGAAGCTCAACGTGCAGGGACAGGAAAAGAGTCCCCTCTGGGAAAAGGCTCGCCGGGACCGGGAAAGGGAAAGCGTTGACACGGCCCATTTGACAGGAATTCCACAGCGCGTGGAACTGGGAACTGATAGCCTGGGGATCGTGCATCATGCCCATTCGGGGTTGGTGGCGGAGGAAGACAAGGTCGCCCTGCGCCTGTTCGAGGATCCCCTGGAGGCCCGGAAAGCAACGCAGGAAGGCCTCATGGCCCTTTACAGGTCTGTCTTTGCCAGTGAGTTGAAGCAGCTCAGGAAGGCATGGGTTTTTCCCGAGGACATGGGCCCATTTTTGTTTTTCATGGGTTCCAGGGCTCTGGCCAATGAGAAGCTGCAAAATTATCTTTTGAGGGAAATTTTTCAATTGCACGGGCCGCAGGAGCTGGACGGTGCAAAGTTTGAAACCAACGTGAAGCGGTTGAGAGGCCGTTTGGGCGCCTTGAGCGCAGAGTTGATTCAAGAGGTTTTTCCCGTCATTGAGGAGCGCCACCTTGCCAGGTCAGCTCTCGAGCGCTTCAAGGCCACGGCCGGGGGCAAGGGGTTGGCCGGGGAGCGCATTGCTCTCATCATGGATGAAGTGAAAAAGCTTGTGCCTGCCGACTTTTTGGACCATTATCGAAGGGAGCAGATCCGTGAACTTCCCCGTCTTCTCAAGGGGTTGCGCATTCGAAGCGAAAGGGCCTACGCGGCTCCCGAAAAAGATTTACTCAAGGAAAAGCAGATCATGCTTCATTTGGAGCGCTGTGAGGAAATGGAGGCTTCCCATAGGGAATCATCCGCCGAATCCCGCGAGATCATTTTCCAATACCGGTGGATCCTCGAGGAATTGAAGGTGAGGACCTTTGCACCTGAAGTAAAAACGAAAATGAAAGTCTCTCACGGACAGCTCGAAGAAAAATGGCAGGAGTGGTTGCTTTGGAGAAAAACACAAAACCCATGAATATGAGTCTGCTGGATGACCCCGCTTCTTTGAGGGCCCATGTTCTTCGAGTTCTCCACACCCACTGCTGCGATGAAATTCTCTTTCCCGCTCACCTTTGCAAGGGCATCATTTCATCCAGCGTTCTCCTGATTCTTGGAATGGAATCCCTTGAAAACGGTCATGCTCCCGAAACCTGTGTGATCCTGAACAAACGCTCTCAGCTTGTTCCCCAACCCGGAGACCTGTGCTGTCCCGGGGGCACGGTGGAAAAGACTCTGGATCCCTACCTGGCCAGGCTCCTCATGCTGCCGGGCAGCCCCCTCGTCCGCTGGCCTCACTGGGGGGAGTTCCGCAAGCGGGAGCCTCAAACGGCCAGGCTGGTGTCCCTCCTCTTTGCGGCGGGGCTCAGGGAAAGCTGGGAAGAAATGCGGCTCAACCCTCTGAGGACTCGTTTTCTGGGACCCCTGCCCGCGCAGAAACTGCTGCTTTTCAAAAGAATCATTCATCCCATGGTGGTCTGGGTTCACAAGCAGAACAGGTTCACTTTGAGCTGGGAAGTAGAAAGGCTCGTTCACATACCTCTCCGGTCCTTGCTGGATTCGGAGCGCTACGTGCGCTATCGATTGTATGTGCCTGAACACCTGGAAAGAAAATTTCATGGAAAGTCCAATGATTACCCCTGCTTTGTGCATCTGGAGGGCCAGGAGAAAGAACTCCTCTGGGGAGTGACTTACAACATCCTGACCTATTTCCTGGACAAGGTCTTTGGATTTGTTCCCCCCTCCATGGATCGGGTGCCCGTGGTTCCCGGAACACTGGACGAATGCTACATGAACGGAAGAAGCTGAAATTGTCCGCACTCCACGGGCACAATGCCGGAGGGGGTGTGCGGTGAGTTTCGAGCATGCTCAGGCTCACCAAAGGAATGAATCCAACTGGACCTTTGATCTGAAAAGGTTTTCACCTGATGCGAGGAAATCTGACATGACGGATGTGGGTGACGTGGTGTTGGTGCATGTGGAAGATGCTCCCGCTTTTTTCGCACGCATTGAAGAAATTGTGCCCGATGTGAAGCCTCAGTGGTACCAGGTCAAACTGCTGGTCCTTCAGGTGCCCCTGCTGGTCATCACCTGGATCTTGCGCCGGCCTTACATCGACGGGGAGGGTTTCACCATGGGGGGCAAGCCCATGAGGCTGGAGAAGGTGGTTGCTCCCCGGGAACAGGATTTGACGCCGGAGGAGGAACCCACACCTCAGGAGAGTGGGCAGGGGGAAGAGGGAGGCGATTCCCCGGAAACTCCCGCCGGGAGCGAAAAAAAGAAGGTGGTGTCCCTGCTGGACCGCCGCAGGAAGGATCCCTCCCAAAAGTGAACGGTGATGGCCGGGAAGGGGCATGGTTTCCCGCGCTGAAAACAGGCTGCAGGGATTTGAACCAAGGAAGGACTTCTCCCCCTTCACCTGATCCCCCCTGGAAAAATCCCGTCAGGATCGTTCCGAATCGTCCTCCGGCTGGTTGGGGGACCACCAGTGGTCGTTTCCTTCAAACCACCATGCCGTGGAATCGGTTCGAGTGATCTGGGCGGCCATTTTTCTGCCCGTATCAGTCTGAAGGCGCTTGAGAGCGAAGTGGATCCACTTTCGAGCGTAATGGTTTCCCAGATCGTTCTGTTCTTTCAGTTCCAAAATGAGGTCCAGCTGGTCCGCATCGTGAACCAGCCGGGCCTCTTCCGTTTTGTTCTCCCTGTATTCCCTCATGAGTTCTTTGTACTCATGCCCGAAAGGCAGGGACCGGGCGAGATCTTCGATGGCCTCAGTTTCCCGCACGTCCACGTAACGTTTGTTCACATAATTCATGTCTCCCGTCCTTGTTTCGGGGACATCGTGAAAGAGGCACAGGGACAACACCTTGTAGGGATCCACATGAGGGCACAGTTGTGCCATGGTGTAGCCGATGAGGGCCACCCGAAAGGAATGGTCGGCAACGGACTCCTTGCCGCTTCCGAGAAACTGGAAACCCGACCGCGGCGTTTTTTTGAGCATGCCCATTTCGAAGAAAAAATTGACCACATTCTTCAGGGGAAGGTCTTTTTCTTCCCCTTTTTTGTTTTGCGGGGGAGATTGTGTTTGTGCCTTAGCATTCGATGGCTTCATGTATTCCTTTGCCTGACATCACCATGGGGGTCACGTTTTCTTCCACGGGAATGATGCAGTTCATGATGGCTGGTCCCCGAGTGGCAAGAACCTGGGGCAGGGCTTGCAGGACATCCTCCTCCCTGTTCCACGAGTAGGCGGGAATGCCATAGGCTTTGGCCAGCTGGCAGAAGTCGGGGTGAAACTGAAAATTGGTCGCCATGTAGCGTCCTTCGCAGTAGAACTGCTGGAGCTGACGCACCATTCCGAGAGCCTGGTTGTTGAGGATCACGATCTTGATGTCAAGGCCTTGCTCCATCATGGTTCCCAGTTCCTGCATGGTCATCTGGAAACTCCCGTCCCCCGTGACCAGGATGGTCGGCCTTTCCGGGCGCCCCGTTTTTGCCCCAATGGCTGCGGGGAGTCCGAACCCCATGCATCCCAGGCCCCCCGATGACACGAGCATGCCCGGACGGTGAAACTTGTAGAACTGAGCCACCCACATCTGGTGCTGCCCCACGTCTGTGACCACGATGGCTTCACCCCCTGTGAGTCTGCAGATTTGTTCAATGATGAACTGGGGCTTGAGTGTTCCGTTCCGGCGGTAGGTGAGGGGGTGCTCTTCCTTGATTTCATGGATTCGGTGGAGCCAGGGAGTGCGGTCTTCCTTTTCCAGCAGGGGAAGCAGCGCTTTGAGGACCGTTTTCACATCTCCCACGAGTGGAACGTGTGTGTTCACCAATTTGCCGATTTCCGCAGGGTCGATGTCGATGTGCACCACGGAGGCCTTTGGGGCGAACTCCTTGAGTTTCATGGTGACGCGGTCGTCGAAGCGGGCTCCCAGGGCAATGAGGAGGTCGCATTCGGTCACGGCCAGGTTGGCGTATCGTGTGCCATGGAGACCCAGCATGCCGAGGAAAAGAGGGTGCTCGCCCGGAAAGCCTGAAAGTCCCATGAAGGTGTTGGTGACGGGTGCGGAAATGAGTTCCGCCAGTTCCAGCAGCTCATCCTGGGCTCCCGAACTCAACACGCCACCTCCCGCGTAAATGACCGGCCTTTTGCTGCTCTTGATCATTTTGGCCACTTCCTGAATCTTGAAGGAGTGGCCCCGGTAGGTGGGGCGGTAGCCGCGCAATGGCATGGGGCCCGAGTCCGTGAATTGGATGGTCTGGGAGACAATGTCACGGGGGAGATCGATGAGGACGGGGCCCGGTCTTCCTGTGGATGCGATGTGAAAGGCGTTGTGTACGATTTCGGGCAGTTTTCGAGGGTCCTTCACCAGGTAGTTGTGCTTGGTGACGGGCATGGTGATCCCCGTGATGTCCACCTCCTGAAAGGCGTCCGTTCCGATTTGAATGGTGGGAACCTGGCCCGTGAAGATGACCATGGGAATGGAGTCCATGTAGGCGTTGGCGATTCCCGTCAGGAGGTTGGTGGCGCCAGGTCCTGACGTGGCCATGCACACCCCTGTCTTGCCCGTGACGCGGGCATAGCCGTCGGCGGCATGGGCGGCCCCCTGTTCATGGCGAACCAGGATGTGCCTGACTTTTGTGGAATTATAAAGGGCATCGTAAACGGGAAGAATGGCTCCACCGGGGTAGCCGAAAACCACCTCCACCTTTTCCTTTTCGAGACACTGCACCAGTGCTTCCGCTAATTTGATCTGCAAGGCAGCTCCTCCACTCATGGCCCCATGGTGCTTTTTTTTCTATGAGGCATGCGATCTCATGTTCTGTGGCATTTCAATGGCCCTCACCCCCTTTCGGGAAAAAAGGGCCTGGTCAATTCCTGGAATGTGTTTCACGGGAATTCACCTGCAGAAAGGCCTTCCTGAATGATTCCGTCTCACTCGGCGGACCAGCTTCCACCGGCACCGGGCAGTCTCGATCCTCGCAGCATGGCCACTTTGCCCGTACGAACCAGTTCGCGAATACCGTAGGGACGAAGGGATTCCTCAAAGGCAGTGATTTTGCCCTCGTTCCCCGTGCATTCAAAGGTGATCGTCTTTCCTGCCAGGTCCACCACGCGTGCGCGGAAAACTTCGGCCATGTTCATGATTTCGACACGCTGATTGGGATCGGCGTTCACCTTCACCATGACCAGGTCTCTGTCCACGTGTTCCTCAGCGGTGATGTCACGGACCTTGATGACGTCGATGAGTTTGTGCAGTTGCTTGCTCACCTGCTCGATGAGCTGATCGTCCCCGTCCACCACAATGGTCATTCTCGAGACATCGTGAGATTCGGTGCGGCCCACGGTGAGGCTTTCAATGTTGAAGCCCCGCCGGCTGAACAGTCCGGCCACACGGGCGAGAACACCCGGATTGTTTTCCACCAGAACAGCGAGAGTGTGTCTCATGGTGTTTTTGAAGCCTCCTGACCTTTCTTTTTCTTTGCAGAAAATGTCTTTGTCTTTGTGAAAAATTAAATTGTATATGATGGAACATCAGTTTGCAATTGTGAGCTGACCGGTAAGGGAAGGGCGCAGGTGAAGGTGCTTGAAAGATTCAGAGGACAGTGATCCCGATCCGTGTCACGAGGTTTTTGAAATTTTTATTTATTTCGGCGCGTTGACAGTTGTTTCAGTTTTCTCTAGAATTGCGCTTTCATTTTCTTCTGAAAGGGCAAAATCAGGCGGGGGTCATGGTCTTGCCAGCCTTGCATTTTCAGACAACAAGGGGCTTTGAGTGATGAAGCTGAAGGGAGCACAGATTTTTTTTGAGTGCCTCAAGCGCGAGGGCGTGGAAGTGATTTTCGGTTTTCCGGGAGGGTCCATTCTGGACATCTATGATGAAATGTCCCGGGCCGATGTGAGGCACATTTTGGTTCGACATGAACAGGGGGCCGCTCACATGGCTGATGGCTACGCCAGGGCCACGGGTCGCGTGGGGGTTTGCCTGGTGACCTCGGGGCCGGGTGCCACCAACACCGTCACAGGAGTGGCCACCGCTTACATGGATTCTGTGCCCATGGTGGTTTTTACGGGGCAGGTTCCCACGGCCATGATCGGTGATGATGCCTTTCAGGAGGTGGACATCATCGGGATCACACGTCCCTGCACCAAGCACAGCTACCTGGTGAGGGATGTCCATGACATCCCCCGGGTCATCAAGGAGGCTTTTTATCTGGCGCGAACGGGGCGTCCGGGTCCGGTTGTGGTGGATCTTCCCAAGGACGTGATCCAGGCTTACGCCGAGTTCAGGTATCCCAAACGGATCGACCTTCCCGGCTATCGGCCCACCACAGAGGCTCACACGGGGCAGATACGAAGGGCCTATCAGTTCATCAAAAAAGCCCGTCATCCCGTTCTCTACGTGGGAGGTGGCGTCATTCACGCCAGTGCCACGGAAGAACTCTTGCGCTTTGCAGAAATGAACCAGATTCCCGTCACGTCGACCCTCATGGGTTTGGGGTCTTTTCCTGCGGCAGTGGCCAGGCCTGAAGCTGAAGGGGGGGTGGAGCTTCATCCCCTCTGGCTGGGCATGCTGGGCATGCACGGCACCTATCGCGCCAACATGGCCGTGTCCCACGCGGATGTGCTCATCGCTGTGGGCGCCCGCTTTGATGATCGCGTCACGGGAAAGGTGAGCGGGTTCGCACCCAAGGCCAAGATCATTCATATCGACATTGACCCCACGAGCATCAGCAAAAACATTGAAGTGGACATTCCCATCGTGGGGGACTGCAGGAACGCTCTTTCCAAGCTGATAGACATGTCCCAGGCGGAACCCATCGAAAACCTTCAGGATCAGCGGACGCCCTGGCTGGAGCAGATTCACAACTGGAGGGAAACCTATCCCCTTCGTTACGTCCAGGGGGAGGACGTGATCAAGCCCCAGTTTGTGGTGGAAAGCATTTACAGAATCTCCAGGGGTGAAGCGATCATCGCCACCGAGGTGGGGCAGAACCAGATGTGGGCCGCTCAATACTACCATTTTGTCCATCCCCGCTCTTTCCTCTCTTCTGGAGGACTGGGCACCATGGGTTACGGCCTTCCCGCCGCCATCGGGGCTCAGGTGGCCTTTCCCGAGCGGCTCGTGGTGAACATTGCAGGAGATGGCAGCATCCAGATGAACATTCAGGAACTCATGGCCGCTGTCTGCAACTGTCTGCCCGTCAAAGTCGCCATCCTCAACAATCGTTTCCTGGGAATGGTCCGGCAGTGGCAGGAACTCTTTTATCAAAAAAACTATTGCGGCACCTGCCTGGATGATGCCTCCCCCGACTTTGTCAAATTGGCGGAGGCCTACGGAGCGGTGGGGCTCAGGGCCACGAAACCCTCGGAAGTGGAGCCGGTGCTGCGGGAGGCTTTTTCCGTGAACAAACCCGTTCTCATGGATTTTGTGGTGGAACCTGATGAAGGGGTTTACCCCATGGTGCCGGCAGGGAAGTCCATCTCTGAAATGTTGCTGGTTTGAGTTGGGGAGATCACATGGAAAGTCATGACAGTAAGCAGAGACACACGATTGGAATCCTGGTCCAGAATCGGCCGGGTGTGCTGGCGAGAGTGGTGGGGCTGTTCAGCGGCAGAAGTTTCAACATTGAAAACATCACGGCGGCCGAAACCAATGAACCGGGCATCACCCGAATCACACTGGTCACCACCGGAGACCAGCATATTTTGTCGCAGATCGTGAAGCAGCTCAATAAGCTCATTGATGTGCTGAAAGTTTTTGACTTCAGTGAAACGGACTTCGTCGATCGGGAGATGGTGCTCATCAAGGTGCGTGCTGAAGAGCGAACCCGGGCGGAAGTGCTGCGCATCGCCGACATCTTCCGGGCCAAGGTGGTGGATGTGAGTCCTCACTTCTACACCCTTGAGGTCACGGGCAACGATAGCAAGATCGGCGCCATCATGGAGCTGTTGGAGCAAGTTGGAATCGTGGAAGTGGCCCGAACGGGCAAGGCTGCTCTGGCAAGGAGCAAAAAGCACTAGAAGGGGAGAAGGTTCAATGCAGATCTATTACGATGCGGATGCGGATTTGAATGTGCTCAAGGGAAAAAAGGTGGCGGTCATCGGCTATGGAAGCCAGGGCCACGCTCAAGCTCAAAATCTTCGCGACAGTGGCCTGGAGGTGGTGGTGGGCCAGAGGCCCGGTTCCGCCAATCATGAAAAGGCTGTGGAAGATGGCTTCAGCCCCGTATCCGCCAGGGAGGCAGCGGAAGTTGCGGATGTGATCCAGATCCTCACGCCCGATCACGCTCAAGCCGCCTTGTACAACAACGATGTGGCTCCATGCATGAAAGGGGGCAAGACTCTTCTTTTTTCCCACGGTTTCAATGTTCATTACGGGCAGATCGTCCCCCCTGCGGACGTGGATGTGGTCATGGTGGCTCCCAAGGGGCCCGGACACCTCGTGAGGAGCGAGTATGTGCGCGGCGCCGGTGTGCCCGCCCTCTACGCCGTGCACCAGGATGCCAGCGGGCAGGCTCTTCAGACAGCCCTGGCTTACGCCAAAGGAATAGGTTCATCCCGTGCGGGAGTGCTCAAAACCACCTTCAAGGAGGAGACGGAAACGGATCTTTTCGGGGAGCAGAGCGTTCTTTGCGGCGGCGTTTCCGAACTGGTCAAGGCGGGCTTCGACACCCTCGTGAAAGAGGGGTATCAGCCGGAAATCGCCTTCTTTGAGTGCATGCACGAGCTCAAGCTCATCGTGGACCTCATTTACCGCGGCGGTCTGGCCTACATGAGATACTCCATCAGTGACACGGCCGAATACGGGGACCTCACGCGGGGGAACCGAATCATCACGGAAGAAACCCGTAAGGAAATGGAAAAAATCCTCAAGGAAATCCAGTCGGGAGAATTCGCCCGAGACTGGATTCTCGAGAACCAGGCGGGTCGGCCCATGTTCAAGGCAAGGCGGGAAATGGAAAAGCAACTGCAAATCGAGGAGGTGGGCGAGCGCCTTCGGGCCATGATGCCTTTTCTCGATGCGGTCAAAAGGTCTTGACGTTTGTTGTTTCAGTGTGATGAGCCTTGCGCCAGCTCTAGACTGAACGGGCATCCCCCATTCCCGGTCCCCTTGCTCCTCTTGTGGCCAGTCCGGGGAGATGGCGGGCGGGCCGGGTTGCTCTTTCGTGAAAGGGATGCGCTCGTGTGCGGGAATCAGGAAAGGAGCGGGGGAATCCTTTGAGCCGAAATGATTTCAGAAAAAAACAGGACCACATACCCATTGCCCGGGAAGGAATTCCCTACATTATCATGGCCATGTTCGTGACTCTCGTGGCCGCCATTCACGGGCATGCCCTTCTCACGTGGCCGCTCCTGGCGGGAACGCTTCTGGTGGGACATTTTTTTCGCGATCCCGAAAGAGTACTCACCGCCGACGCCAGCCACCTGGTCTCTCCGGCGGACGGAAAAATCATCGCCATCGAGCCCGTGGATTCCATACGATTCGTGGAAGGACCACGAATGAAAATCAGCATTTTCATGTCCGTTTTCAACGTTCACGTGAATCGCATCCCCTTTTCAGGGGTGGTGAAGGGGCTTCACTATCAGAAGGGGCGGTTTCACAATGCAGGTTTGAGCAAGGCCAGCCGGGAGAATGAGCAGAACTGGGTGTGGATCCGTGCCCAATCGGGCCAGGATCTGGTGGTGACTCAGGTGGCGGGGCTCATCGCCCGGCGCATCGTCTGCTGGCCACGGGAGGGTGACCAAGTGATCCGGGGAGAACGTTTTGGGCTGATCCGCTTTGGTTCACGCCTTGATGTCTATGTGCCTGCTGATGCGGAAGTGCTGGTGTCCATGGGAGACCGTGTTTTCGCCGGGGAGAGTTCCCTATGTCGGCTGACCTGAAGAAGCGGCGTTCCCGCAAGAAAAAGTGGCGGCGATTCACCGAGGGTGAGGTGCCCCTAGGGGCCTACATTGTGCCCAACCTTTTCACCACTGCCAATCTTTTCACTGGTTTTTTCGGGATCATCAGTGCCATCAACGGCAGATACGAACTGGCGGCGGTGGCCATCCTCATTTCGGGCGTTTTCGACATCCTGGACGGAAAGGTGGCACGCCTGACCCGCGCAACGAGCCGTTTCGGAGTGGAATACGATTCTCTCGCGGACCTGGTGGCCTTTGGTGTGGGACCGGGGCTGCTCATGTACTTGTGGGCCCTGCAGCCCTACGGAAGGCTGGGGTGGCTGGCCGCTTTCCTTTTTCTGGCCTGTGGAGCCCTGCGCCTGGCCCGTTTCAATGTGCAGGTGGAAACCACGAGCAAGAGGTACTTCTCGGGCCTGCCCATACCCGGCGCCGCGGGCATGATCGCCACCACAGTGCTTTTTATTCACGACATGGGCATCTCTCCCTCCGTTCCTTTGAACATGGCGCTGCTCATCATGACTTATGTTTTGGGGTTCCTCATGGTGAGCACCGTTCCCTTCCATAGTTTCAAGGATTTTGAAATGCTCAGGGCCAAGCCCTTCCCCGTCCTTTTTGGGGTGATCGCCCTGCTCACTGTTGTGGCCATGCGCCCCGGAGTGGTGCTTTTTCTCCTCAATGGTGCCTATGTCCTGTCGGGGCCCATTGGTTACTTTGTCGAAAAGTGGCGGGCTTCCAGGACCGTGCAGGAGGAAGCAGACTCGGAGCCCGGAGAGGAGGAGCCGGCCGTTCAGCGGCAGGGTGAGGACTCTGAAGAGAAGCCGACCACGGATACGGATAGGAAAGGTTAGACGATGGCAATGACGATCAGTGAAAAGATTCTTGCAAAACATGCGGACAGAGGCGAACTTCATCCCGACGAATTGATCGAGGTGGGCGTGGACTTCGCTCTTGGCAATGACATCACAGCTCCATTGGCCATAGAAGCCTTTCGAAGTGCCGGTGCCAAAAGGGTTTTTGACCGGGAAAGAGTCGCTCTCATACCGGATCACTTCACCCCCAACAAAGACATTGCTTCAGCCATGCAGGCCAAGGTCCTGCGGGAGTTTGCCGAAGAGCATCAGCTGCCGCACTACTACGAAGTGGGGCGTGTGGGTGTGGAGCATGCACTTCTGCCCGAACTGGGGCTGGTGCTTCCCGGTGATGTGGTGATCGGGGCCGACAGCCACACCTGCACCTATGGGGCCCTGGGAGCCTTTGCAACGGGAGTGGGAAGCACAGATCTCGCCGCGGTGATGATACGGGGAAAGATCTGGTTCAAGGTGCCGCCCACCATGAAGTTCGTCTATCGTGGAAAGCGGCGCAAATGGGTGGGGGGCAAGGACCTCATTCTCCACACCATCGGCCAGATTGGGGTGGACGGGGCGCGTTACCGCGCCATGGAATTCACGGGGGAAGTGATAGAGAGCCTTCCCATGTCCCATCGTTTCGCCATGTCCAACATGGCCATCGAAGCCGGTGCCAAGGTGGGACTCATCGCCCCCGACAGCATCACGGAGGCCTATGTGAAAGAGAGGGCCCGCCGCCCCTATGAGTTCGTTCACAGCGATCCCCATGCGCAGTATGAATCCGTTCATGAATGGGATGTCTCCGGTTTTGAACCCATGGTGGCCCTGCCGCATCTGCCCGAGAATGTTCGTCCTGTGACAGAAGTGGATGAGGTGCCCATTCACCAGGTGGTCATCGGCTCCTGCACCAATGGAAGGCTCGATGACCTGAGGGAGGCGGCGGAAGTTCTCAGGAACCGGAAAGTGCATCCCCGGGTGCGTTGCCTCATCATTCCCGCCACGCAGCACATTTACAGGGAAGCCATGCGGGAGGGCCTTTTCGAGATATTCCTGGAGGCGGAGGCGGCTGTGAGCACGCCCACCTGTGGACCTTGTTTGGGGGGACACATGGGCATTCTGGCGGCAGGAGAAAGGGCGGTGGCCACCACGAACCGCAACTTCGTCGGCCGCATGGGGCATCCTGAAAGCGAAGTCTATCTCAGCAATGCGGCTGTGGCGGCTGCCTCGGCAGTGGCAGGAACCATCGTGCACCCCGACAAGGTCTGAAGATTCCTTTGTCTCATTGGGATGCCTCTCCCGCATTCAGGGAGGGCTTTCACCAAGGAATCCCATGGGGTCAGCTTTGAGCCCCAGGGCCCCCACAGGCCCGGCTCTTTTTTGATTCCTTTTCAACGCCGGGGGCGGATGCCGCAGGGCTCGTATCAGAGAGGGAAAAAAATGCAATTCAAGGGAAAAGCATGGAAATTCGGGGATGATGTGGACACGGACGCCATCATTCCTGCTCGCTACCTGAACACGTCGGACCCGAAAGTTCTCGCTCAGCACTGCATGGAAGATGCAGACCCTCAGTTCGCCTCCAGGGTGAGCGAAGGAGACGTCATCATTGCGGGAAAAAATTTCGGCTGTGGTTCTTCCCGGGAGCATGCGCCCATTGCCATCAAGGCAGCGGGGCTGAGCTGCGTCATTGCTCACAGTTTTGCGAGAATTTTCTACCGGAACGCATTCAATATGGGCCTGCCCATACTGGAATGTCCTGAAGCCATCGAGCCCACGGCCACAGGGGACGAAATTGAAGTGGATCTGGACCAGGGAGTGATCATCAATCACACACGAAACGAGAAGTATCAGGCTCAGGCGGTCCCTCCCTTCATGCAGGAGCTTCTGCGGGCAGGAGGGCTCATGGCCTATGTTCAGGAGCAAATGAAGGAAGAGCAAGGGACGGGCTAGCCCGCAGCGGCCTTTTACATCCACGCGAAAGAGTTTTTCAGGGCGTGGCGGGCAGCCCGGAGGCGTTTTCCATGAAAGCGTGCTTTTGAGGTGCGGTTCATGAAACGGGCGAGCCTCCAGGGGCCTTCAGGAATTCTTACCCGAGCAGGAGAGAAGGAATATGGAACAAAGCAAGTCCTACAAGATAGCGGTCATCCCCGGTGACGGCACGGGGCCGGAAGTTGTCCGGGAGGCGGTGAAGGCGCTGGATGTGGTGTCTTCCAAAGAAAACTTCAAGGTGAATCTGGCTCATTTTGATCTGGGGGGAGAAAGATACCTGCGCACGGGTGAAGTGCTTCCCGACGGCACCCTCGATGAGCTGCGGGGCTATGACGCCATTTTGCTGGGAGCCATTGGCCACCCCGATGTGAAGCCGGGCATTCTCGAAAAGGGCCTGCTCCTGGAACTGAGGTTTCAACTGGATCAGTACATCAATCTGCGGCCCGTCATCCTTTATCCTGGTGTGGAAACTCCCCTGCGGGACAAGGATCCTGAGGACATCGATTTTGTGGTGGTGCGGGAAAACACGGAAGGGCTCTACGCCGGTTCCGGCGGCTTCCTTCGCAGGGGAACGCCTCACGAGGTGGCCGTGCAGGAGTCGGTCAACACCCGAATGGGCGTGGAGCGCTGTCTGCGCTTTGCCTTCGACTTTTGCCGCAAGCGTGGCAAGAAAAAGAAGCTCACACTCTGCGGCAAAACGAACGTTCTCACCTATGCCTTTGACCTGTGGGAGAGAACTTTTCACGAGCTTGGCAAAGAGTATCCCGACATCGCCACCGATTACGCCCACGTGGACGCCACTTGCATGTGGATGGTCAAAAATCCCGAGTGGTTTGATGTGATCGTGACGGACAATATGTTCGGTGACATCATCACGGACCTGGGGGCCATGATCCAGGGAGGAATGGGCATCGCCGCAGGAGGCAACATCAATCCCTCCGGAGTTTCCATGTTTGAACCCATTGGCGGCTCTGCACCCAAGTACACGGGAAAAAACATCATCAACCCTCTGGCCGCGGTGGCGGCCATGCAGATGATGCTCGAGTCCCTGGGGGAAGAAGGAGCAGGACGGCGGGTGGAGAGGGCCATCAAGAAAGTGGTGGCCGAAGACCTTGAAAGCCTCTCTGCGGGGCGCATGGGACACTCCACTTCCCAGGTGGGAGACCTCGTGGCGGAGCACATCGCCGGCAACTGAAACAGGGGGTTGGGCGAGCCGTCCCCGTCTTTCATGTTTCTCCATCACTGAAAAGCATGGGTCCAAGGGCTCATTCACCAGCGTTTCGCAGAAAAGGGCAAAGGTTCCTGTTCTGTGGCGTTGCGAATCGGGGAGGTCCGACGTTTATAACTATGGGAGCCAAATCATATAACGTAGCGGTTGTGGGAGCAACGGGAGCTGTGGGGAACCAGATGATTCAGGTTCTCGAAGAGAGGAATTTTCCTGTGAAAGAAATCAGGCTCCTCGCCTCGGCCCGCTCCCTCGGAAAGGTTCTGAATTTCAAGGGCAAAAGCATTCCTGTGGAAGAATTGAGGGAGGATTCCTTCAAGGGGGTGGACGTGGCTCTTTTTTCCGCAGGGTCCGGCGTGAGCAAGAAATTCGGTCCCCTGGCAGTCTCTGCAGGGTGTGTGGTCATAGACAACTCCAGCGCATTTCGAATGGACGCAAATGTTCCCCTGGTGGTCCCCGAAGTGAATGGGGATGCCATCAGGGGCGGACCTGGAATCATTGCCAACCCCAACTGCTCCACCATTCAGATGGTGGTCGCATTGAAGCCCATTCATGATGCGGCCGGCATCCGCCGGATTGTCGTGACCACCTTTCAGGCGGTGTCGGGAACGGGCAAGCGGGCCATCGAGGAACTGCGCCATCAGGTCAGTGAAGTGCTGCAGGGAAAACCGGCCACCAGGGAGGTCTACCCCCACCAGATCGCCTTCAACTGTTTGCCCCACATCGGAGCCTTTCTGGACAATGGTTTCACGGAAGAAGAGATGAAAATGGTCCATGAGACCCAAAAAATATTCTCTGACCCCGGCCTTCGCGTGTGCGCCACGACCGTGAGGGTTCCCGTCTATCATGGGCATTCCGAGTCTGTGAACGTGGAGACGCAGCGTCCCCTGTCCGCTGAGGAAGCCAGAGAATTGCTTTCCCGGGCCGAAGGGGTGAAAGTCATGGATGACCCCCTTCAGTTTCAATATCCCATGCCGCTGGATGCGGAAGGAAAGGATGACACACTGGTGGGGCGCATCCGCCAGGATCCTTCCGTGGAAAACGGTTTGGCCATGTGGGTCGTTGCTGACAATATTCGCAAGGGTGCAGCCAGCAACGCCGTTCAAATCGCGGAAAAGATGATCCAACGGAACCTCTTGTAGGCCCATGCGCATTGTGGCGGGAAAATTCCGGGGAAGGAAACTCTTTTCTCCCCGGGGGCTGGACATACGCCCCACTTCGGACAAGGTGCGGGAAGCCCTTTTCAGCATGCTCGGGACGCGCGTTCCGGGAGCGCACGTTCTGGATCTTTTTGCGGGATCGGGGGCGCTGGGGCTGGAAGCGCTGAGCCGGGGGGCGCACAGGGCGGTCTTTGTGGACCAGAGTCCGGGGGCCGTTGAACTCATCAAAAAAAACATTTCCCTTTGCCGTGCTGAAGCGCAAAGCCAGGTGATCCTGGGGTCCTGTGAAAATGCCGTGAAGCGGCTGCAGTCGGCGGGGGACGTTTTTCATGTGATTTTTTTAGACCCTCCCTATGGAAAAGGGCATGGGGAAAAAAACCTCGTCCTTCTCAAACGTCTGCTCCATGGGGAGGGTTTGGCCGTGGTGGAGACCCATGTGAGGGATGGCATGAATGAACGTCTCGACGGCTGGTTGCGCACGAAAGAGCGCAAATATGGTGACACGCTCATATCCATGTACGTGAGAGAGACCTGTGGCGGCGGATGTGGTTGTTGTGAAGGCTGAAAGGAGAGGGGTATGGACAAACTGGCGGTCTATCCGGGGTCTTTTGATCCTATAACCAACGGGCATTTGGATCTCATGGAGCGCGCTTTGAAGATTTTTGATCGAATCGTCATTGCCATCGCGGTGCACCCCGGAAAAAATCCTCTTTTTTCGTTGGATGAACGTTTGGATCTCATTCGCAAGTCTCTGGAGGGGCACCCGCTTCAGGACCGGGTGGAAGTGGACTACTTCAAAGGGCTTCTTGTGGATTACGTCCGGAAAGTGGAGGCGCACGGGATTGTGCGGGGGCTCAGGGCCGTGAGCGATTTCGAGTACGAATTTCAGATGGCCCTCATGAACCGGAAACTGAACGCTGACATCGAGACCTTTTTTCTCATGACCGGCATGCGCTGGATTTATATCAGTTCGCGCCTCATAAAGGAGGTTGCCACATCGGGGGGCTGTGTGAACGGACTGGTTCCGGATGTGGTTGAAAAAGCCCTGCTGGAAAGGTTGGGGCTGAAGTGCGCCCGGGTTTCCGGCTCATAAGGGACAGATGGGCATTATCGTGCCGAAAGAGGCGAAATGGGACGGAGACTGTCGGGACTGACAGCATTTGTCCGCAATTCGCCTTTTTGCCGTTGAAAGCGGCATGGATTGCTTTTTTCAGGGAGTTCACCCGTGTCTGATCAGGAACTTGAAGTGAAAACCGTTTCAGCCCCGACACATGCCGGGGATTCCTTTGCCACCGGCAGGCGGGCGCTTGTGGAGCTTTTGGAAGGTGCTTCCAGCCTTTCCCGAAGGACTGCGGAAATCTGTGAAGAACTCGAGGAAAAACTTCGCTCCAACATCTTCAATCTGGTGGTGGTGGGCCAGTTCAAGAGGGGAAAGACCTACCTCATCAATGCGCTCATCGGCGAGCATCTTTTGCCCGTGGCGGTGGTTCCTCTCACCTCCATCGTGACGGTGCTGACCTATGGGGAGGAGACAACGGTTCGAGTGAATTTCAATGACGGGAGCCAGAAAGAGATCGAACTCAAGGCCCTGCCCGAATATGTGACGGAGTTTGGCAACCCCAAAAATGTCAAAGATGTGAGGGATGTTCTCATCTCCTACCCATCCTCTTACCTGGAGGGGGGTGTGCGGCTCATCGACACTCCCGGAGTTGGTTCCATTTACGTCCACAACACGGATGTCGCCTATCAGTATTTGCCCCGTTGCGATGCGGCTCTTTTTCTGCTTTCTGTGGACCAGCCCGTGAGCCAGGGGGAAATTGATTTTCTCAGGGATGTTCATGAGTACTCCCACAAAATATTCTTTCTTCTGAACAAGATCGACCATCTCACCAGCGATGAAGTCAGGGAGTCCATCACTTTTTCCCAAAATGCTCTGGAAGCGGCCATGGAGGGGGAAGTGAGGCTTTTTCCCGTGTCTGCAAAGCTGGCTTTGCAGGGCAAACTGGACGCCTCTGACGAGTTGCTCCGCAGGAGCGGCCTGCCCGATTTCTCCAAAGTGCTGCACCATTTCCTGGTCAATGAAAAGGGAAAGGTCCTGCTCGGGTCGGCGGGAAGGAGTCTTCTGCGGGCCCTTTCACAGGAACGCTTTCAGTTGGAGCTGGAGCAGCAGTCCCTGAAAACACCGCTGGAAGAGCTGGAAGCCAAGCTGGAGCTCTTTGAAAGCCGCCGTCGGCAGATCCTGGCTGAAAGGGAGAGCTTTGCCATCCTTCTGGATGGGGAACTGAAGCGCTTTGTCAAAGATGTGCTCGACAAGGATCTGGCGCGGTTCAAGGATGACCTGGCCCGTAGCATGGAAGCGGGGTTTGATGCGTTCTATGAGGAGCAAAGGAATCTTTCCCTGAAAGAACTCAACGACGCTTTGGAAAGGTATGTGGTTTCCGAGGTGGAAAAAGCTTTTGCTGACTGGAGGCGATTGGAGGAAGAAAAAATCGCGGAGGCTTTTGAAAAGATCTGCAATGGCTACGCGGCCCGCATCAACGGGATTCTTGACGAGTTGCTGAAGTTTTCTTCGGAACTCTTTGCCGTGCCTCTTGAAATTGTCCATGCCGAGTCTTTCTGGGCCCGGAACCTCGACTTCTACTTCAAGATGAAACAGGAGCCGGTGGGGTTGGACATGCTCACCGACTCCGTCACACAGGTCCTCCCTGGATTCATCATGAAGCGGTTTGCCAAATTCAGAGCCTACATGTTTGGCGTCGCCAATCGCTTCATTCTGAACAAACGCAAACGCCATATGGTGGAAACCATCGACGTGCAGGCCGGACGCATCAGGTTCGATTTCGTGAACCGCCTGGAAAAGGGGAAGGCTCAGTTTCAGCGGGAAATTCTCGGGCGGGTGGACGCCACCGTGGACGCTGTGGCCCAGGCGGTGGAGAAGGGGAAAAGCGAACGCCGGCGCGGTGAAGAGGAAGTGCGGGTCAGGAGCCGTTTCCTGGATGAGAGGATCGCGGCCATACGGGGCATGGAAGGGAAGGTTCAGGAGATCATTTCTTTGAAAAAATGAGTCTTTGGATCGGGCAACTGCCCGACAGCATTCACTTTTCCGTTGAGCAGTTTTGTGCTTGACAAAAACAATGGGCTAAAGTAGCTTTGTGCGGCATGTGAAAAAAATATCTATTTGACGTCCGTTCAGTGACAGACACACTTTGCTAAAAAATTTTGGCAACTGTACGCAGGCAGTAGAGGTGCTCTTCCGTGAGCGAGCAGGCAAGGGTCTTAGAGAGGGCTTTCACCGGAGGGGGCTTTGGTGTCGGTTTGTGTCATTGATGGGAGGGTCATGAAAAAGCTTTTGTGTTGATCTTTTTGTTGAGAGCTTGGAGCTGTTTGTCAACTGTTGAGCAAGGAGGTGAGGGGGAGAGCGAGTAGGTTCATATTCAGTTGGTTTGGCGGAGACTGATCTCTGCGAAGGTCATTGAGTAGTTGTCTGGTTTGAATGCATTCATTGACAAGGAGGATTTAATGGAATTGAGCAACATCATCATGTTTGCCCTAATGAGCGGTGGCGCAGGGGTTGCCTTTGCCCTCATCACTGCGGCATGGGTGTCCAAGCAGGGCGCTGGCGATGAGAGGATGAAAGAAATTTCCGAGGCCATTCGCGAAGGCGCCAGTGCGTTTCTGAACCGTGAGTACAAGACGGTTGCCGTCGTGGCCGTGGTGCTTGCTTTCCTGCTCACTTACCTGGGCAAGTGGGTTGCCGTGGGTTTTGTGCTGGGCACAGTGGGTTCCGCCCTGGCCGGCTACATTGGCATGATGGTCACCGTCAAGGCCAATGTCCGCACCACGGAAGCCGCTAAAAAAGGCCTTCAGGAAGCTCTGACCGTGGCCTTCAAGGGCGGTTCCGTGACCGGTATCATGGTCGTGGGTCTTGGTCTTCTCGGCATCGCCGGCTACTACTCATTTGTCAAGACCGTTGCTCCCATCGATGAAGCCTTTCATGCGCTTGTGGGCCTCGGCTTCGGTTGTTCGCTCATGAGCGTGTTCGCTCGTATTGCCGGCGGTATCTACACCAAGGCTGCCGACGTGGGCGCCGACATTGTGGGTAAACTGGAAGCGGGCATTCCCGAAGACGATCCGAGAAACCCTGCGGTCATCGCCGACAATGTGGGCGACAACGTGGGTGACTGCGCCGGTATGGCTGCAGACCTTTACGAAACCTACACCGTGACCCTGGTCGCCGCCATGCTGCTGGCCAAGACGGTGTTTGGCGCCGAAAGCCTCTGGGTTGAATTTCCCCTCCTCATCGGTGGTATCTCCATCATCGCCTCCATCATCGGCACCTACTTTGTGAGGCTGGGCGCCAACCAGTACATCATGGGCGCTCTCTACAAGGGCCTTGCCGTTGCCGGTATCCTCGGTGCAGTGGGTGCATACTTCGCCTCCGACTGGTTCCTCAAGCTGGAAGGCGTTGAGCCTGCCTTCACCACCATGGGTGTGTTCATGACCGTTTTCATCGGTCTTGCCCTCACCGGCCTGATCGTCATCATCACCGAATACTACACGTCCAAGAGCTTCAAGCCCGTGAAACACATTGCTGAAGCCAGTGTCACCGGCCATGGCACCAACGTCATCTCCGGTCTCGCCGTCAGCATGAAGTCCACGGCAGCTCCCGCACTCGTCATCTGTGCGGCCATTATTTATGCTTATTCCCTGGGCGGCGGTTTCGCGGGCAATGCCGGCGTGGGTCTCTTCGCCATCGCCCTCTCCGCCGTGGCCATGCTCTCCATGACCGGTATCGTGGTGGCCATCGACTCCTACGGCCCCATCACCGACAATGCGGGTGGTATTGCCGAAATGGCTGAGCTTCCTGAAGAAGTTCGCAATGTGACGGATCCTCTGGATGCAGTGGGCAACACCACCAAAGCCGTGACCAAGGGTTACGCCATCGGTTCTGCAGCTCTGGCGGCATTGGTTCTCTTTGCTGAGTACTCCCGCTCTTTCGAGGAAACGGTTCTCTTCGACCTGTCCAATCCTCTGGTTCTGGTTGGTCTTTTCATCGGTGGTCTGCTTCCCTTCTTCTTCGGTTCTCTGCTCATGGAATCCGTGGGCAAGGCAGCCGGTGGTGTTGTGGAAGAAGTTCGCCGTCAGTTCCGCGAAATTCCCGGAATCATGGATGGCACCGCCAAGCCCGAATACGGCAAGTGCGTGGACATCGTGACCAAGAGCGCCATCAAGGAAATGATGCTTCCCGCCCTGATCCCTGTGATCACTCCCGTTCTCGTGGGCTTCATCTTCGGCAAGGAAGCTCTGGGTGGCGTGCTCATCGGCAGCATCGTGACCGGTCTGTTCCTGGCCATCTCCATGACCAGCGGTGGTGGCGCCTGGGACAATGCCAAGAAGTACATTGAAGACGGTGCGTTTGGTGGCAAAGGCTCTGAAGCTCACAAGGCTGCAGTGACGGGCGACACCGTAGGCGATCCGTACAAGGACACCGCAGGTCCCGCGATCAACCCCATGATCAAGGTTGTGAACATCGTAGCCCTGCTGATTGTGCCTCTGATCAAGTAGTTGAAGTCAGCACTTTGAAAGCCGATTCAGTCCTTCGGGACTGGGTCGGCTTTTTTTTGTTTCTTCGAGTGTTTCAGGGCGGTGTTGCCTCCCTTTTTTCTTCTCCTCCCGCCTTTTTTTCTTGACCGCACCGAAACTGCCCTCACCCTTCAGGCCTTCCTTGACTTCGATGGTTGAAGATTTTACCATGCCTTGTTCTGTCAATGATAAGGGTTGGGTTGACCACTGAAGGAGGATGGTGTGACATATGTTTAGTAACCTTTCGGATCGACTGCAAAAAGTATTCAAATACCTCAAGGGGCAGGGCAAGCTCACGGAGGAAAACATTCAGGAGGCGCTCAGGGAAGTGCGAATGGCCCTCCTTGAGGCAGACGTGCACTTCAAGGTGGCCAAAGATTTTGTGAGCGGTGTGGCCTCGAGAGCTGTGGGGCAGGAAGTGCTCCAAAGTCTCACCCCGGGCCAGCAGGTCATCAAAATCGTCAACGAAGATCTCACCCGGCTCATGGGAGGGAAAGCGGAGCCCCTCAAGCTCACGGGAAAATTGCCCAATGGCATCATGATGGTGGGGCTTCAGGGTTCGGGAAAGACCACCTCCACGGCCAAGCTGGCTTTGAAGCTCAGCCGGGAGACCAGGCGCCCCTGCCTTGTGCCCGCCGATGTGCACCGCCCTGCGGCCATCGATCAGCTCGTGACTCTGGGGAAGCAGCTGAACCTTCCCGTCTATGCATCCCGCACGGATCAGAAGCCCGAGGAGATTGTCAAGGCAGCTTTTGCCTTTGCCAGGGAGCACAATTGTGACACACTCCTCGTGGACACGGCGGGCCGTCTTCACGTGGACGATGAACTCATGGGGGAGCTGGATCGGGTCAAAAGCATTGTCGAACCCAGCGAAATCCTTCTGGTGGCCGATGCCATGACAGGACAGGATGCGGTTCAGGTGGCAGACACTTTTCATGACCGGCTTGGCATCACCGGGGTGGTCCTCACCAAGCTGGATGGCGACGCCCGCGGAGGGGCAGCCCTTTCCATTCGGGCCGTGACCGATTGTCCCATCAAATATATTGGAATGGGCGAAAAGCTGGATGCTCTGGAGGTTTTTCACCCTGACCGAATGGCTTCACGCATTCTGGGCATGGGCGATATGCTGTCCATGATCGAAAAGGCACAGGAGACATTCGACGAAAAACAGGCCTTGGAACTGGCGGAGAAGTTCAAGCAGGATTCATTCACCCTCGAAGACTTCAGGAGCCAGCTCAAACAGATCAAGAAACTGGGATCCTTCGAGCAGATTCTTGGCATGATTCCCGGCCTGGGCATGAAGAAGGAACTGAAAAACCTTCAGATGGACGAAAAAGAAATGGTGCGCATGGAAGCCATCATCAATTCCATGACCAAAGGGGAAAGGCAGAATGCCGATCTCATCAATGCCAGTCGCCGGCGAAGAATCGCCATGGGAAGTGGAACCTCCGTCCAGGAAGTCAACCGGCTTCTCAAAAGCTATGGGGAGTCACGCAAAATGATGCGCCAGCTTATGGGGGGCGGAGTTCCCGGGACCAAGGCCAAAAAGAAACCCAAGGGAAAACGGAGAAGAGCGTTTTTCCCTTTTTAAATTGAAGGGAATGCGGTATATAGTTTCTTTTGCGATTTAAAGGTTCATTGCTGCGCGTTTCAGCCACTGCGGGTTTCATGTTTCAGGCGGTTCATCTCTGACGCGCACTGGATGCTATAAATCAAGGCGGATTGCTGCCGAAATCTGCAGATCCTCAGGCAATCAAAACTAACAGGAGGTTTCATCAAAGTCATGCCGGTAAAAATTCGTCTCGCTCGTGGAGGGAGAAAGAAAAGACCATTTTACAGGATCGTGGTGGCTCACTCGGAAGCGCCCCGTGACGGCCGTTTCATCGAAAATATCGGAACCTACAATCCCCTTCCTGAGAATGGGCAGGTGGTCATCAAGAAAGAGCGCCTGGAGTATTGGCTGCAGCAGGGAGCCAAGCCCACGGACACAGTGAGCAGCTTGATTCGAAAGCAGAGGGATTGATTCTGCAGTGAACGCTTCCTGAAGGGGAAAGTCTGCCCTTGTGGCGCATAGGGTGCGGAGGCAGCCATGTTGAAAGAGTTGGTCGATTTTATGGCACGGGCTTTGGTGGACAATCCTGACAAAGTGAGAGTCTCCGAGGTGGGAGGAGAACAGACTTCTGTCATAGAGTTGAGAGTGGCCAAAGAGGATCTTGGCAAAGTCATTGGCAAGCAGGGACGAACCGCCCGCGCCATGAGAACCATTCTGAGCGCTGCATCCACCAAGATCAGAAAGCGTGCTGTCCTCGAAATCATCGAATAAATCATGGAACCTTTGTCACGTCTGATCCCCGTCGCCAAAATCGTTCGCACTCACGGGGTTCGGGGGGCGCTGAAAGTCCATCCCTATGGTGAAACCCTGGCTGGCGGAACGCCGGGTTTTGTCTGCTATCTCGGGGAACGCGGAAGTCATGGGCGGACTACTCTGACCATCTCCAGCCTCCGCATGCAGGGCAGGCACCTGGTGATTCATTTTGACGAAATCACGGGGATGGATGAGGCACAGGCAGTGGTTGGGCGGGAGTTGTTGCTTCCGGAAGAGTCTCTGCCTCCCGTGGAGGAAGGAGAATACTATCACTTCCAGCTGCTGGGGCTTTCTGTGGTCACAACGGAGGGCAAAGGGGTGGGCACCATGAAGAGCATCATCGAAACCCCGGCCCATGACGTGTATGTGGTGGAGCATGAAGCAAAGGAAGTCCTGATCCCTGCCGTTGAAGGGGTGGTTGTGGAGGTGGACCTTGTGAAGGGTGTGATCACCGTTGATCCTCCCCGGGGCCTCATTGATGATCTATGAAATTCTGACGCTTTTTCCCGCAATGGTTCAGGTTCCCCTGGGGGAGAGCATCGTGGGCAAGGCCCAGCAGCGCGGACTCATTGAAGTCAGGGTGCACAATATCAGGGATTACGCCAGTGACAGGCATCAAATGACCGATGACCGTCCCTTCGGAGGGGGAGAGGGCATGGTCATGAAGCCCGAGCCCATCGTTCGTGCCATTGAAGACATCAAAGGCCAGGGTCCTCCCCCGCGGGTGATTCTCCTGAGTCCTCAGGGGCGTCTTTTCAACCAGGAAAAGGCCTGGGAGCTGAGCCGCCTTTCCCGTGTGATCCTTTTATGCGGCAGGTATGAGGGTGTTGACGAGCGGGTTGTGTCCCATTTTGTGGATGAGGAAATTTCCATAGGCGACTATGTCCTCACAGGGGGCGAACTGGGGGCCATGGTGGTGGTGGATGCGGTGTCCCGGCTTTTGCCCGGAGTCCTGGGAAACGAGTCTTCCGCGGCGGACGAGTCCTTTTCACAGGAACTGCTGGAGTATCCCCAGTACACGCGGCCTCAGGATTTCAGGGGGTTGCGGGTGCCGGAAATTCTGTTGTCGGGCAACCATGAGATGATTCGTCAATGGCGGCGGGGGCAGTCCCTTCTGCGCACGCGTCATCGGCGGCCTGACCTTTTCACGCGGCTTCGGCTCACGGCCGAGGATGAAAAGCTCCTTCGCCGCGCTGCCGATGAGGAAAGCCGGGATCCCTGAAATCCCCATGAAAGGGTGCATCCCTTTGCAAAAAAAGATTTATGTGGCTTTGGTGCACTATCCCGTGCTCAATAGAAACTCGGAGGTGATAGCGTCTGCTCTCACCAATTTTGATTTGCACGATCTCGCACGATTGGTTTGCACCTACGATCTGCCCTGCTGCTATATTGTGACGCCCCTGCAGGACCAGCAGTGTCTCGCTCAGAAGCTCATTGCTCACTGGGTGGAAAGAATCGGTAAGGACTTGCATCCCCAGAGGAGTCAAGCCCTCAAAAGGCTGAAGCTCGTTCATGAAGTGAAAGACGCCGTGGCCGACATTGAAGGGGAGACAGGGGCCCCTCCGCAGCTTTGGGCCACAACGGCCAGGAGCATGGACGGAACCATCGGCTGGGGAAGGGCACGAGACATGGTCAAGGAGGATGAACACTCCATTCTGTTGCTTCTGGGCACGGGTTGGGGTTTGGCCAAAGAACTGATGGATGAGGTGCACGGCATTCTGGAACCCATCGCCGGTGCCAATGGGTACAATCACCTGTCTGTGCGCTGTGCGGCGGCCATCATGCTGGACCGGCTTGCGGGCATGGAGAGATAGACGTTTGAGAGGGAAGCGGTGGAAGCTTCCTCGTATTTCTGCCAATGGAGGAATGAGAAGATGAGCAATTTGGTTGAAAGTCTCCAGAAGGAACAGATGCGCGGAGATCTCCCCGATTTTCGCATTGGGGACACGGTGAAGGTGCACGTGAAAATCAGGGAAGGCGACAAGGAACGCGTCCAGATTTTTGAAGGGGTGGTCATTCGGCATCACAAAGGCCTCATGGGAGCGAGTTTCACTGTGCGCAAGGTTTCCTACGGGGTGGGTGTGGAGCGAATCTTTCCCCTCCATTCCCCTCAGATGGATCGCATCGAGGTGCTCAGGCGCGGCCGGGTGCGCCGTTCGAGGCTGTATTACCTGCGTCAGCGTCATGGAAAAGCTGCCCGCATACGTGAGAAGCGGTAGTGGAGCCCGGAGCCATGGATTCCCCGGCCGGTGCCACCTTTTTTTATGAACAGGGGTTGCACCAGCGGGGAATTGAGCGCATTGCGGGCATCGATGAAGTGGGACGCGGGCCGCTGGCTGGCCCCGTGGTGGCTGCAGCCGTGGTTCTGCCAGCGGAAATGAGGCTCCCGTTGAAAGATTCCAAGAAGCTGACGGCCTTCCAGCGGGAAGAGCTCTGCCGTGTCATTTTGGCAGAGGCCCGGGATTTTGGAATCGGTTGTGTGGATGCCGGGGAAATCGATCGTGTCAACATACTTCAGGCAACGTTTCAAGCCATGCTGAAGGCCCTTCATGGCCTTCGCGTGCCCCCCCAATATGTCCTCATCGACGGTCCCTATGAACTTCCCATGTCCATCCCCCAGGCAGGAATTGCCAGGGGTGACCAGGTCTGCGGCTCCATTGCCGCCGCCTCCATTGTGGCCAAAGTGCATCGCGATCGTATGATGGTTGAATACGATGAAATGTATCCCGCCTATGGGTTTGCCAGGAACAAAGGATACGGCACGGCGGCTCATTGCGTTGCCTTGGAGAAGTGGGGGCCGTGTCCCCTTCATCGCAGGACCTTTCGCCGCGTGGCCGGTCAAAAAGCCCGGACGCCCTCACTGTCTCATGGAAAACACAAAGAGTAAGGGGCGGCAGGGGGAAGAAACGGCAGCGGCATTCCTCAGGGAAAAGGGAATGTCCATCCTCGGGTGCAACGTGCGATGCGCCCTGGGGGAGTTGGACCTGGTTTGCCGGGATGGAAGAACCATTGTTTTCGTGGAGGTGAAATCCCGCCACGGTACAGGATTCGGTTCGCCCCAGGAATCTGTTTCCGCCTCCAAGCAGCGAAAACTGACCCTTCTCGCCAAATGGTATCTGCAGCGGCATCGGCTGGAAAGCAGTCCGGCCAGGTTTGACGTGGTTGCGGTGGATTTCCGGCACCATGTTCCCCAGATCAGATGGATACCCAATGCCTTCGATGCAAAGGAATGACAAGGGCATCCCTCCTCGCCCGGGAACCCTCTACGTGGTGGCCACCCCCATCGGAAACCTGGAAGACATCACCCTGAGAGCGCTGCATATTCTCAGGAACGTGGATCTCATCGCCGCCGAAGACACACGGCACACCAGAAAACTGCTCTCCCACTTCCGGATTCAAAAACCTCTCACCAGCCATCACAGCCACAGCGGCCCGCACGCGAACCGTAAGATCCTGGAGGTGCTCCATGAAGGTCAGGACGTGGCCCTGGTCACCGATGCCGGAACACCGGGCATTTCCGACCCCGGATCCCTTCTCATTCACCAGGTCCTCCAAGAGGGGTTTCATGCGGTTTCCATACCCGGACCCACGGCCCTCGTGGCTGCCCTGGTTGTGTCCGGGCTTCCCACTCATCCTTTTGCCTTTCTGGGCTTTCCTCCAGCCAAAGGGTCTTCCAGGAAGAGGTTTTTTCAGGAACACTCCCGCCTCACCATGACCCTTGTGCTCTACGAATCACCCCAGAGGCTTCAGCGAACCCTCGCCGACATTTTTCAGCACTGGGGGAACAGGCGAGTGGCGGTGGTGCGCGAACTGACCAAAAAATTTGAGGAGATAAAAAGGGGGAGTGTTTCCGAGATGTTGGACCATTTTCCCGGTGGAGTCCGGGGGGAGCTCACCCTGATTCTGGAAGGCGCATTCCCTGATGCCGGGAAAGAATCCCTCCCCGGTGACGCCTGGGAAGAAGAGCTGGCGGCACTTTTGGCGGATGAGGGGATGACAGTCCGGGATGCGGCGGAGGAGATGGCAAAGCGCCTGGATCTGCCACGGAAGGAAGTGTACCGGAAGGCTCTGGAAATCAGGAAAAGCCGGTGAAGGCTCGCAGGTAAGTCTGCTTCTCGGACAGGTCTGGAGATTGGTTTCTGTCTCCTTTGGTTCCAGGTTGAAATCATCGGCAACACAGCCCTGGCTTCCACCTTCTCTCACATGTTTCAGGTCGGTGGGCGCTCCCGGGGGCTCAAAGGCCTGTGTCCCAACCCACCTTGTGCCCAAAGAAGAGAGTTCATTTCAAACATCCTGGACACCTTCTTTCCCCATTCGCCTTACGAAATGAAAATCATCGGATCGAAATTTCACGGATGCAGGGTATGCGCTCATGACGGATGTCCGCACAGGTCCGGAAGATCGGATCGTCCGGGCGGAAGGACAGGGGGGTTGAATTGTCCTCTTTTGATGCCTAAATGGTAAAGAGGAGATGTGCACGACATAAAGTCAGTGCATGTTGTTTTATTCACTCACGGGAGGTGCTCCAATGAAAATCAGTAAAATTCTATGGCCGACAGATTTTTCCTCTGCAGCAACGGCTGCGGAACCATACGTGCTTTCTCTTGCAACGGCATACGATGCGGAGGTGCATCTGATTCACGTGGGAGAAGACCTCACAGCGTTTGAACATTACTGGGGAAGTGGACCGGATTCCTCTCATTTGCACGACCTTCAGGAAAGATCCATGAAGCTCGCCCGGGAGAGGTTGGAAAACCTTTGCAGTGAAAGGCTTTCGAGCTGCAAGCGGTACCACATACACATTGTCATGGGCCATCCCGCCAAAACCATACTGACGACCATCGACAACCTGGATATCGACCTGGTCATCATGGCCACCCATGGAATGAGAGGCGCTTTCCCTTTTGGCAGCGTCGCCGAGCGAGTGGTGAAGAATTCACCCGTTCCCGTCCTCACCGTGAACCCCCATGATTTTGTGAAAAAAGAAAAGAGCGCGTAGCTGTTCTCTCGCACGTTCATTGGCCAGCATAGTTGCATGGGAGTCTGCAGCCACCGTTCCTTTGAAGACCCGCTAAACGACAAGTCGCCGCAGGGATGGAATGCCCGAGCCTTCAGACAGGTTTGAGATGCTTCAAAAGGTGTTGCAATACAAGGCGCAGGGAGTTATGCCCCAATAAGGTCAGGGACCATGAAGAGGGCAAGCTTTGGGGCGAATTTCGTTTGAGCAGGGAGAATGGTTTGGACAATGCCATAGGAGTATTCGATTCCGGAGTGGGAGGGCTCACGGTGGTGCGGGCTCTCATGGAACGGCTGCCCTTTGAAAACATCATCTACTTTGGTGACACGGCCAGGGTTCCCTACGGCGTCAAGTCCACAGAAACCATCGCCCACTACGCTCGCGAAATCACTGAGTTTTTACTGAATCATCAGGTCAAGCTTCTGATCGTCGCGTGCAACACCATGGCCGCCGTGGCCCACCAGGTCATCACCGATTTGTCTCCCGTGCCCGTTTTGGATGTGATCAGCGCCGGGGCGGAAAGCGCTGTGGCGCGAACACGGGTCAAACATGTGGGGGTCATCGGCACGCCGGCCACCATCAACAGCAATGCCTATGCGCGGGCCATCCACCATCATGATTCGGACATCCGCGTCTTTTCCCAATCCTGCCCCTTGTTTGTGCCTTTGGTGGAAGAAGGCTGGCTTGATCACGAAGTGACGCGCCTGACCGCCAGGGAGTACCTCAAAACGGTTCTTTGCCAGGACATCGACACCCTTGTGCTTGGCTGCACCCATTACCCCCTGTTGAAGCCTCTCATTCAATCAGTGGCGGGTGAAAGCATCTCTTTGGTGGATTCGGCGGGAGCCATGGCGGAAGCCACTTCGTCCACGCTCCAGCGCATGAAAATGAAGAGAGTGCATGAAACTCCGCCCGTGTACACCTATTACGTGACCGATGTGCCTTTGCGTTTCCAGTCCATCGGGGAGCGTTTTCTTGGACGTGCGCTTGCCAATGTGCGCGTGGTCAAATGGTGATGGAAACGTTGTGGAAGGGGTGTGGGGGAGTTTGAGGGTTCAGGCGCTTCAGTTGAAATGCTGCAGAGCAGCGTTTATATTTAGGGTCCGAATATTTGTAATTCATGATTTTAGAGTGAAAGAATGCCTTTGAGCTAAGGAAAGTCCCATGTCCGATGACTACCCCAAGTTTCCCAGTCAGGAAGAGCTGGAAAAAGAGCTGAGCGATTACCTTTCCAAGAAATACGGTCATCGCATCAAGGTCATGTCCCCCGTGATGGCGCCCCAGGCCGTTGACTCCTCCAGGGAAACGTCGCGGAAAACAGGTGGAGTGGATCAGATCAGGTTCAGCATGAAGCCCGAAGAACTGGAGGGTTACCTGAACCAGCACGTGATCTGCCAGGAGCAGGCCAAGGCAGTGCTTGCCACCAAAATTTGCACGCACTACAACCGGGTCAAATCCCTGCAGAAAAAATCCAGGCTGGGTGGGGAAGAGGGGGTGGGGCGCATCAAAAACAACATTCTTCTCATCGGCCCCACCGGCGTCGGCAAAACCTACCTGGTGAAACTCATTGCCAAGAAACTGGGAGTGCCCTTCGTGAAGGGTGATGCCACCAAGTTCAGCGAAACAGGCTATGTGGGCGGGGACGTGGAAGACATGGTGAGGGAACTGGTCGTGGAGGCCAACGAAGACATGGATCTTGCGGAGCATGGCATCATCTACATCGATGAAGTGGACAAGATCGCATCTTCTGACAACTCATGGGGTCTGGATGTCTCCAGGGCAGGGGTGCAGCGCGCATTGCTCAAGCCCATGGAAGAAACGGAAGTGGACCTGAAGGTGGCACACGACCCCATCTCTCAGATTCAGGCCATCGAACACTTTCGCAAGACGGGAAAGCGGGACAAGCGCACGGTCAATACAAAGAATATCCTCTTCATCATGAGCGGGGCGTTCAATGGACTGGGTGCGGTGGTCAGAAAGCGCATGCAGAAGCAGGGCATTGGTTTTGGAGCCACGGTGGAAAGCAGGGATGAAGAGATCACCTATCTCAGACATGTGAAGGCCGAAGACCTCATGGCCTATGGGTTTGAGAGCGAGTTCATCGGACGGCTTCCCGTGGTGGCTGTTCTTGAACCCCTCAGCAGTGAGGATCTCTTTCGAATTCTGAAAAACCCCAACAACCCTCTCATCCTTTCCAAGAAAGAAGATTTCAGGAGCTACGGCATCGACATACGCTTTGAAGATGAGGCCCTTCGGGTTTTTGCGGAGCGGGCCTTTCAGGAAAAAACGGGAGCCCGCGGTTTGGTGAGTGTCATGGAAAGGGCTTTGCTTCCTTTTGAAAAAAGCCTTCCCTCCACACAGGTGAATTATCTGGTGGTGGATGCGGACGTGGTTGAGAATCCTGAAGGAGAGCTGGAAAAGATTCTCAACAATCCCGACGACCCTCAGCGGCATGCCGGTTATGAGCGCATGCTCAACCAGGAGAAGTCGGTGGTCAGGGACATGATTCGCAGGAAAAAGAATCATTACATCGAGAATTATCCTCTCGTTTTCACTCCCGACCGCATCGAACTGGTGGTGGAGCACCACCTGAAGACCATGTTTCCCATTGAAAAAATCTTCGACGAACTCATCCTTCTGTACAATCAGGTGCGTGTGTTTGAAAGCGACTTCTATGAAAAGCATGGGTTCAAGATCAATTTCAATGAGGAAGCCATCAATGAAATCATCGGGCGCGCCCTGGACCGGGATGTCCCGGCCACAGCCATATGCAACGAGATTTCGAGAGATTATGCTCATGCCTTCAAGCTGATCGCCGATCGAAGCGGGCGGCTGGAGCACATCATCCCCCGAAAAGGGGTCCTGAGCCCTGACCTTTACATGGATTTCATCATTCGGGACAATTACCGCAGATACCCCCTTTCTTCCTCGGAGACGGACAAGGAAAGCAAGGAACTCTAAGGGGCCAAAAGAAGCGCCCCTCCCTTTCCTGCACAAGGCGCCCTCAAGGAAAAGCGGCGCCGGGTTACGGGGTGGTTTGCCTCTTGGATGGCCATGACAAGGACTTTTTGCCATGATCGGGATATCCAAACTGTATTGCGGAACCGTAGAACCTTCGGATGCTCTCAGGTATGGAAGGCACAGCGGCAAGCTGCCCTCCCATCTCCTGCAGTTTTCAGCGGACAAAAAACCCGTGGTCGTGTGGAATGTCCCCCGCCGTTGCAATCTCAGATGCATTCACTGCTATGCCCATGCCCGTGACCAGGCTTTTGCGGACGAATTGACCACGGAAGAGGGAAAGGCTTTGCTGGACGACCTCTCCCGGTTTGGTTGCCCGGTGGTGCTCTTTTCCGGGGGAGAGCCTCTCATTCGGCCCGACCTGGTGGAACTCGCCGATTACGCGGTGAAAAAGGGCATGCGCGCCGTCATTTCCACCAATGGAACTCTCATCACTCCCAAGGTTGCACAGGAACTCAAAAACATTGGCCTTTCCTATGTGGGCATCAGCCTCGATGGCCTGAACGAGGTGAACGATCACTTTCGAGGTGTCAAAGGGGCATATGAAAAGGCCCTTCAGGGCATTGCGGCCTGTCAGGAAGCTGGCATCAAGGTGGGCCTGCGTTTCACCATGAACCGTTTCAACCACCAGGAAATTCCTGCCATTTTTGACCTGCTGGAAGAGCGCAACATTCCAAGGGTGTGTTTCTACCATCTGGTGTACGCGGGGCGTGGAAGCGAGCTGGTGGAGGATGACCTGAGCCACGAGGAGACGAGGAAGGCGGTGGACTGCATCATAGACCGCACCGCCGATCTGCATCGGCGGGGCAAACCCAAAGAGGTGCTCACGGTGGACAACCACGCGGACGGCCCCTACATCTACCTGAGGCTCTTGAGGGAAGGTTCTGACCGGTCCGGCGAAGTTCTGGAACTGTTGCAGATGAACGAAGGAAACAATTCGGGACGCGGCTTCGGCTGCGTGAGCTGGGATGGCAGTGTGCACGCGGACCAGTTTTGGCGGCACCTTTCCTTTGGAAACGTGCGGGAGCGCCCCTTCAGTGAAATCTGGACGGATGCGTCTCATCCCGTTTTGAGCAGCCTGAAAGAAAAAAAGCTCCATGTGAAGGGCCGCTGTTCAGCCTGCCGATGGCTTCAGGTGTGCGGGGGAAATTTTCGAGTGCGGGCTGAAGCCGTTTCGGGGGACATGTGGGCATCCGATCCCGCCTGCTACCTGACCGACGACGAGATCGCTCCATAGAGGGTTTTCTCAGGACAGGTTTTTTCCATGATCATCGAGGAGTGCCACGAACCAGAGAGGGAGTTTGAGGAGCATGTATTATCCCCAGTATCGGCCCAGAAGATTCCGGCGCACGGAAAACCTCCGTCGAATGATCCGGGAGACTCGTCTCTCGGCGGACCATCTCATTTATCCCATGTTCGTCGTGCCTGGGAAAGGCGTCAGAAATGCTGTGGGTTCCATGCCCGGAGTGCACCAGTTTTCCACGGACATGCTCCTCAAGGAACTGCAGTCAGTGGTTCAGCTCCACATTCCCGCCATCATCCTCTTTGGCATACCCACTGAAAAGAATGACAAAGGGAGCGAAGCTTACGCGTCCAGGGGTGTCGTGCAGGAGGCCGTTCGAGCTGTCAAGGACAGGTATCCCCAATTGGTCGTCATCACCGATGTGTGCCTCTGTGAATACACAAATCACGGGCACTGCGGCCTTTTGCAGAAAGAGGAGGTGGACAACGATTCCACCCTGGACGTTCTGGCCAAGGTTGCCGTGTCTCACGCCCGCGCCGGCGCGGACATGGTGGCGCCCTCGGACATGATGGATGGCCGTGTGATGGCCATCCGTCACGCTCTGGACGACACGGGATTCGAAGGGGTGGCCATCATGGCCTATTCGGCCAAGTATGGTTCAGCCTTTTACGGACCCTTCCGTGATGCGGCACATTCGGCGCCCCAGTTTGGTGACAGGCGGGGATACCAGATGGATGCGGCCAATACCGACGAAGCCATGCGGGAAGTGGCACTGGACATCCAGGAAGGGGCGGATGTGGTCATGGTCAAACCGGCGCTGGCCTACCTGGACATCGTTCACCGGGTGAAAAGGGACTTTGACCGTCCCGTGGCAGCCTACAATGTGAGCGGCGAATATTCCATGATCAAGGCGGCCGCAGCTCAGGGATGGCTGGATGAGCAGAGGGCCATGATGGAGACGCTCCTTGCCATTCGAAGGGCGGGGGCAGACCTCATTCTGACCTACTTCGCCAAAGAAGCCGCCGCACTGCTACAGTGAAAACCGAAAAACAGGAGCAATCCATGCATTCCCCTTCCAGTGCGCATGCTCATGGGACCAAGCCTGCATCCCCTTCCTCCGCCCATCGGGAAGCCTTCCCTGAAGAACAACGGAATCAGCTGCGAGTGCTGGCCTGGGAAATCACACGAAGCTGCAACCTGGCGTGCATTCACTGCCGGGCCGCAGCGCAGGATCGGCCCTATGAGAATGAACTCACAACGGAGGAAGGCTTTCAGCTTCTCGACGAGATCTCAGCCCTTTCGAAACCCATCGTGATTCTCACGGGAGGTGAGCCCCTTCTGCGTCCCGATGTCTTTGAGATCGCGGCCTATGGGAGTCAAAAAGGTTTTCGCATGACCATGGCCGTCAACGGAACCCTGCTCACGGAAGAGTTGGCGGTCAGAATGATGGACGCGGGAATTCAACGGATCAGTGTGAGCCTCGACGGTGCCACAGCCGCTTCCCACGATGCTTTCCGCCAGGTCCAGGGCGCTTTTGATGGAGCTCTGCAGGGAGTGGCGGCGGCGCGGAAAGCGGGCCTTGATTTTCAGATCAACACCACCATCACCCGGCAAAACCTGCACGAACTGAAGCCCATTCAGGAAATGGTGGTTGCCCTGGGAGCAGTGGCACACCATATTTTTTTACTGGTTCCCATGGGCCGGGGCAAAGACCTGGTGGAACAGGGAATCGATGCGGAACAGTATGAAAGAACGCTCAACTGGTTTTACGAACAGAAAGGAAAAGTGGACCTGCAGCTCAAGGCGACTTGTGCTCCCCATTATTACCGCATTCTTCGGCAGAGAGCCAGGGAGGAGGGGAAAGAGGTCAATTTTGGAAGCTTTGGACTGGATGCTCTTTCCAGGGGATGCCTGGGAGGAACGGGCTTCGCTTTCATCTCCCACGTGGGCCAGGTCCAGCCCTGCGGGTACCTCGAACTGGACTGCGGCAATGTGAGAAGGCAGAGCTTTGCGGACATCTGGAAGAATTCGTCTGTTTTCCTCAAATTGAGGGATTACAAAAGCTACGAGGGCAAATGTGGACGCTGTGAATACCTGCGTGTCTGCGGAGGCTGCCGTGCACGGGCTTACGAGAGCACGGGAAACTATCTGGCACCCGAACCCCTCTGCACCTATGAACCTGCCCGGCGCGAGGGGCAGAAGGGCAGAGAGTGAGAAATAGAACACACCAAGCCCCCGCTGCTGTTGACTCAGGCTGCCTCAGTCAATTTGAAAAGCCCCTTCACGTCATCCCTTGAAAGGCGGGAATGACGTGAAGGGGCTTTTG
>PXBG01000047.1 GCA_003566995.1 Syntrophobacteraceae bacterium | reverse complement strand
CAGGGGGGGTGTTAAATAAAAACCACATCCCCCTGAATCCCCCTTCAAAGGGGGACTTGAAAGCCGCCAGTTTTTTACTGGGTGCGGACCCGGCACGAGATTGAACCCATAAAAGTCTGGATTCCCCCTTGAGCGTGACAGGGGTTGAAAAGTCCGGATTCCCCCCTTGAGGGGGGCAGGGGGGGTGTTAAATAAAAACCACATCCCCCTGAATCCCCCTTCAAAGGGGGACTTGAAAGCCGCCAGTCTTTTACGGGGGCGGACCCGGCACGAGATTGAACCAATAAAACACCAGGGTGAGCCATCACAAGGGTGACCCGACACCAAAGTGAGCCAAAACCTAAGGTGAGACACATCACCAGGGAGTCCACCAGTGTGACCCGACACCAGGGTGACCCAGGATCAATAGGGATCTATAAAAAGGCTGCCGTCCAGAGTTGAGTGCTGTGCCATGGCCGTTTCCCACACAAGCTTTCACGAAGACCTTCTCCTCCTGCGGGCCTTCCAGCACGTGTCCCGTGGCTTCTACATCCATGTGGGGGCGGGGGACCCCGAAGGGGATTCGGTCACCCGCCTTTTTCATGAAAAAAAATGGCGCGGCATCCACGTGGACCCCACGGGCCGCTGGGTGGAAAAACTGAAAAAACACCGCCCCGGGGACATGTGCCTGGCCCTTTCCCTCCATGCCCATGGCCCCTCCCCCTTTTCCACCCTCCATGCCCTCTGCGGGAAACACCACGCGGCCCCCATCCACTTCCTCAAAATAGAGGAGGCCGCAAACCCCGCCGCTGTCCTGGAACATCTGGACCTGGAGCGCTACCGCCCCTGGGTGGTGGTCGTCCCTTCCCTGCCCTCCCTGGAAAAGCCCCCCGCCGGCGAATCCTCCTTCCGGGACAAAGGGGACGAAAAGCTCCTTCACCACCGCTACCACCATGCGCACCACGACGGCCTGAACCACTTCTACGTGGCCCGGGAACATCCGGAACTTCTTCCGGCCTTTGACCTGTTTTTCCGCTTCACGGGCCACGTGGAAGGCCACTACAGCCTGGCGGTGGTCAACCGGGGCCTTTCCCTGGCCCTGGAAGACCTGCTGCCCGGCCGGGTCAGCTTCAAACCTCATTCGGGCGTGCCCCTCACTCCTGACCAGGCATTTGCCCAAGGGGCCGATCCGGCCATGGCGCCCCTTTTCGCCCGTGAAACTCCCCCAGGCGGCCGTGAAAGGGTCATCAGCGTCGTCCATCACTACCCCCTCATGGCCGATCCCCATGAAGCGCGGCAGCGGTGGGCCCTTTTCTTCTGGGAGGAAACGGCCGTGCCCCGGGAAGCCATCGGCCATCTGCACAACCACTTCGACGGTGTCCTCGTGGCGAGCCGTTTCGTGAGGAACGCCCTGCGAAACTCGGGCTGCAGGCTGCCCGTCCGCATCCTGCCCCTGGGGGTGGACCCTTTCATTGAGCCATCCGGTGCTTCCCTCCCTCCCCTCAGGCCCCTTCCGGGAAAGCCCTTCCGGTTCCTGCACCTTTCTTCCCTCTTCGACCGCAAGGGCCCCGACCTCCTTTTGCGGGCCTACCTGGAATCCTTTTCTTCCCGGGACAACGTGGAACTTTGCATCAAGACCTTTCCCAACCCCCACAACCGCATCCATGAACTGTGGGACACCATGAGGCGGGAACGGGAAGACCCTCCGCCCGTTCACATCCATGAGCGCCCCCTGAGCCACGAAGAACTCGTCGCCCTCTACCGCAGTGCTCAGGGGCTTGTGCTGCCCACGCGGGGGGAAGGCTTCAACCTGCCCGCGGCGGAAGCCATGGCCCTGGGCGTGCCCGTGGTGGTCACGGCCCATGGGGGCCACCGTGATTTTTGCACCGGCCGGACAGCCCTTTGCGTGCCCTTTTCCTTCGCCCTTTCGCGCAGCCATCTCAAAGGGGATGGCTCCTGCTGGATGGAACCGGGTGTGAAGGAACTGGGGGAGGCCATGAAAACCCTGCGCCGGGAGGTTCTCACGGAAGACCCGGTTCTTCACCAGCGGCGGCAGCGGGCCATGGACCACGTGCGCCGTGTGTACACCTGGGGGGAAAGCTCCCGGGCCCTTCTCCGCGCTTCCGGGTGGCTGGACGCCCTCCCCCCCCCAAAGGAACGCTTCCCCCGCACCCTGGCCCTGGTGAGCCCCTGGGCAACCCCCTGCGGCGTTGCCCAATATGCCGGAAAGCTCCTTTCAACCTTCGATCCGTCCCGCTGGAAGCTCAGAGTCTACTGCGACACGCGCACGGAGCGGGACGAAGGGCAGGATGTGTTTGAGCCCCTCTGGGAAGCGGGCCGGCCGGAAACGGTGCTTCAGGCGCTGGACCGCGTGGAGCGGGAGGGCCACGAGGCGGTCCTGGTGCAGTTTCAGCCCAGCCTTTTCAACATGGCCCACGACATCCTCCTGCGCCTGGCCCGTTTGCGGCACAGGGGGGCCGTGGTCATTCTGGAGCTTCACGTCACCCGCATGCTTCTGGATCCCCCCTTCCGCCCTTCCGCGCCGGGCATCGGGGCCCTCAAAAGCCTGGACCGCATCGTGGTGCACAACGTGGAGGACCTCAACAACCTCCTTTCCCTGGGAGTCGTGGAAAACGTCATGCTCCTGCCCCTCATGGGGGTTGAACCCCTGGAAAGCCCCTCCCCTGCCACGCGGCGAAACCTGGGCGCGGCCCCCGGCGAAAAGCTCCTGGCCACCTTCGGGTTTCTCCTGGACCACAAGGGGGTGGACACCCTCATCCGGTCCCTTCAGCCTCTGAAGGAAGCCACCGGGGAAACCTTCCGGCTCCTCTCCCTCAACGCCGTGGTGGACGGCCGGGGCCGGGAAACCCTCGAAAACCTTCAGCGGCTGGCCCGCCGCCTGGGCGTGGAGGACCGGGTCATCTGGCGCAACCAGTACCACGACGCCCGAAGCTGCCAGGAGTTTCTTTCCGCCGCCCATTTCATCCTCTTTCCCTACCGCTACACCCAGGAAAGCGCCAGCGCCGCCGTCACCATGGGCATGGCGGCCCTGAAGCCCGTCCTGGTGAGCCCCCTGCCCATATTCCAGGACGTGGCGGGGAGCTGTTTCTCCATGGAGGGGTGCGAAGTGGACCACGTGGTTTCCGCCGTTCTTCACCTCCTCCGCCATCCCGGCGAAAGGGAGGAACTGGTGCGCCGCCAGCGGGGCTGGGTGGAAAGGCGCAGGCCGGCGAATATTTCCCGTCGGCTGGAAAACACCTTCCTGGGCCTGTTCCATGACCGGGAAGTGGAAAAAAGCGTGTCGAGTCCCTTTACCCATCGCGTGTCCTTCGGGGAAAACCCTCTGGCCGTCCGGGAGCTGGAGGGCCCATCCCCTGAAACGGCCCAGCTTTTCGTGGACATTTCCCCCCTTTTTTGTCCCCAGGAGGACATGGCTTCCCGGCGCGCCGTGCGGGGCATTCTCTGGGAGCTGCTCTCCTCCCCCCCTTCCGGGCTT
>PXBG01000072.1 GCA_003566995.1 Syntrophobacteraceae bacterium | reverse complement strand
CCATGGATTCTGATTGGTCCGCCTTGTCCACCTGATCGATTTTGTTGACGACGAAAAAGATTTTGTCCACATAATCCCGAATGTCTTTTAAAAACTGATGTTCGCTTTCCGAGAGAGGAGGATCGGCGGAAATGACAAAAATCCCCGCATCCACTTGAGGAAGGTAGCGATAGGCCACATCGGTGTTGTGGGTGTAAACGGATCCCACACCGGGAGTGTCGATGATGCGCACCCCATCCCGCAGGTAGCGCGAAGGGTGGAAAATGGTGACCTCTCCAACCCCTTCGCGGTTCTCGGGATTCCCCCGCTCCGTGATATAGGCGGGCAGCTGGGAGAGGGACACTTCCCTGGTCTTTCCATTCAGAAACTGCACATGAACGGAAACCTGGGCGCCATACTGAATGATGGTGACCACGGAAGTGAGGGGCACGATGGCCGTGGGCAGAAGATCTTCCCCCAGAAGCGCATTGATGAAAGTGGACTTTCCCCGTTTGAATTGTCCCAAGATGACGAGGTTGAAGACCTCGTTTGTGAGTTTGTCCTTGATTTCGGCAAGGGTCTTCTGGTTTTCGTGGTGAACCAGGGATTGGAGACGCTCCGGAAAGGTGATTAAGTTTTGTTTTAAGAGATCGTAATCATGCATGCCGAGGACTCCTTGGATCTTGATGGAAAGGAAAAGTCCCTCGATCACCACCTGTCTTCAGGGGATGAACAGGCCCCCAAAAACGAAAAAACTTCCACTCCGTATCTGGGAGCAGAAGTCATCAGCCCTAAAAAAGGCGGTTCCGGTGGACCTCATCACCTGTCAGTTCACACACAACTTAGCACGGCCCCCCGGGAAGTGCAAGGATCGAAGCTGTAATTGATCGAAGGTGTAATATTTGATTCGCTTGTTTCACCCACATGAAAGGAGCCCATGGCAATGAAAGATGAGATGAAAGCCCTTTTGAAATCGCAGGACATGTGTGTGTTGGCCACTTGCGCGCACAACCGCCCCCATTGTTCTCTCATGGCCTGCACCTCAAATGATGAAGGGGACCGGGTGTACATGGCCACTCTCAAGAACACGCAAAAATACGAAAACCTGCAGGCGAATCCCTCCGTGAGCCTCCTGCTCGACACGCGGTCACATCAGGGGGACTCCAGGGAAAAGATTCAGGCCCTCACGGTAACGGGCACCTGCGTTCCCATGGAGGAGGAGGCTCACAGTGAGTCCGTTCGTGAAAGGCTTTTGCAGAAACATCCCCACATTTCGGGATTGCTCAACGACTCCCGAGTGGCGCTCTTGTGCGTGCAGGTCGAGTCCTTTCTCCTGCTGCGGGGAGCCCTCGACGCCCATTTCGTCAAGCTCTGAGGCACAGGTTCCTGAGCTGTTTTAACGGGCAATGACGTTGACATGGAAATCTTTCAGCTTATTTTCATATTTGAAAACCGAACTCAAATAAGGAATTGATCAGGAAAACTCGCCCATTGCAAATGGGGCCACGAGCCGGGTTTGAACACCCGGCTTTTTTTATTGGGAGGAAGAATCATGAGCGGTATGCCAGAAGTCACGTTGAGGGACCAGACCCTCGAGAAGATCTTGCCGGAAGACGCATTTTCGCGCATGGACGAGATGGATGACCGGGTGTTTTATGAAAAGGATCGGTTTGTGGAGCATCTGGATTCCCTGGCTCTTTCCACAGTGGAAAAGATCACAGGAGACCTCATCGTGGAAGAAAGCCCCGTCATCCTGGACCTCATGGCCGGATGGGATTCCCACATACCCCCAAGGGTGCGGCCATCCAGGGTCGTGGGGCTGGGACTCAACGCCAATGAGCTCGAAGAAAACAAGGCGCTCACGGAAGTGGTGCTCCATGATCTCAATGCCAATCCCAGGCTGCCTTTCGATGAAAACACCTTTGACGTCGTCCTCAATACGGTGTCTGTGGACTACATGACCAGGCCTTATGATGTTTTCCGTGATGTGGCGCGCATATTGAAACCGGGAGGCCTGTTTCTTGTTCTTTTCTCCAACCGCATGTTTCCCCAGAAAGCGGTGAAGTTATGGAAAGAGTCGGGAGAGAAAGACCGGATCACCCTCGTGGAAGATTTTTTCCGCGCATCCCATGCCTTTGAAAAACCCAAAGTGTTTCTTTCCAAAGGCAGGCCACGCCCCGGGGATGACAAATACGCCCACCTGGGAATTCCCAGTGACCCTGTTTACGCCGTCTATGGAGAGAAGAGGGCAGAAGAAGGAATGAAAAAGAGCCGGCCTGAGCTGCATGTGGCTGCATGCGGGGAGATGGCCGGGGGAAACCTTCAGGCTCGAATGAAGACCATCAAGGACAATCTCTGCTGTCCTCATTGCGGGCAAAGGATGAAGAAGTGGGCCGTGCCCCAGTCACCCTTCTGCACCTGGGACGCGGAATTCATGTACATTTGTTTCCATGACGAATGCCCTTACCTTCAGAGGGGCTGGGAGGTCATGGGAAAGCAGGGGAACATGGGGTTGTCCTACCGCTTCATGTACGATCCCGTCCGCGATGCATCCCTGACTGTTCCCGTTCCCACCCTGGATGCACTCAAGGAGAGCATCGTGGAAGAAGGGGATGAATTCTGATGTTTACCCAAGCAAAAGGAAGGGAGCCGGCCGTTTGTGTGTCCTTGCTCTCCCTTTTTGATTCAAGTCTTTCTGCTCATGAAACATGCCCACGGGACAGTTTTTTTCTCCATGTCTTGACGCCAGGGAGCTGTGTGCCTACCTTCCCGTGAATCAAGGAGCAACAATCAGTGTTGCCCGGTGGCTAATGGCTTGAATATTTTTGTTTTTGTGGAACCATATCACGGAGGTAATCATCTATGGCAGGAAGATCTGGTGCAGTCACTTTTCAGGGGGCCCCTTTGACTTTGGCGGGCGATGAGTTGAAAGTGGGGGACAAGGCCCCCGATGCAGTGCTCCTCGGCAATGATCTCACTCCCGTGAACATTTCTTCATATTTGGGGAAAACATTGGTGATCGTCTCGGTTCCCTCACTGGATACCCCCGTGTGCGACCTGGAAGTGAGGCAGTTCAATGAGAGGGCCGCCTCTCTCGGGGAAGACGTGGTCATTCTCACCGTGAGCATGGATCTTCCCTTTGCCCAAAAGCGCTGGTGTGGTGCCGCCAACGTGGAGCGGCTGATCACCCTTTCAGACCACAAGGATGCGGCTTTTGGGAGTGCCTATGGTCTGCTCATAGAAGAATTGCGTCTTCTGGCCCGTGCGGTGTCCGTGGTGGATCCGACGGGGGTGATTCGATACGTGGAACTGGTGAAAGAAATCACCCATGAACCGGACTATGACGCATGTCTCCAGGCGGTGGCAGCTTGTCAGGGGTGAGCCATATGATGGGCGACTGTTTCTTTGACCGTGGCTCCCTGAGTTTTTGATCCCGTGGCAAGCTGTGAGGTCAAAGAGGTGTAAAGCCTTTGTGTGAAATCGCAGTCATTTCAGGTGAAACCCTTCCAATTCAAATTCCGGGCCCCACGGGTCATCTCCTTTGAAGTCCCAGGAAACCTCTCTTCGGAGAGGTTTCCTGTCTTTGGTCAAACGCCTTTTCCCTTTCATTGTTTTGAGCACTGTCACAAACACGCCATCGCACCATTCCCGGTCGACCCTTTCCCGCAACCAATGGGCACCAATTTTCTCCAGGGCAACTCTCAAGTCAACTTCAAGAAAGCTCACCAAAACCCATAGTGTCCAAAAGCCGGGTGCACCTCATGGAAAAAACCTTCTGCTGCGGGGAAAATCGCTCTCTGCGGAAGGAGCGTGCGCCGCCATCCTGTGCAACTCGGTGCGTAAGACCATCCAGGCGTCAGGGGTCCTGACACAGGGGTGGAGTGAGAACCAGCCGGGAGGAAGGGACCCACGGGATGAAGCTGAGGTGCTGTGTTGTGGATTGAAACTTGCATATCTACCGTTCGCCCTGGTCCTTGGTCCTGCACGCATAAACTGGACGGAGTTTATTCAATCTGATAAAGAACCCATTCCTTGAACCGGTGTGAGCTGGCGGGGCACCTTTTTCCCTTCCAGGAGGGGTATGCCCGCGGCAGGATGGGGCCGGGGAGATTCGTGAACCCCTGTAACGAGTGTAGCGAGCTGGGTTTTTTCATGACTTTGAGGCAAAAAACCATCGTCATCATGGGTGTGGCACTTCTGGGACTCATCCTGGCCTCGTACGCCATCCTGCCCAGGTTCTTTCTTCCCCCATTCCACAAGCTGGAGCGGGAAAAGGTTCTTCAGGACCTTCATCGATTCAGGTCAGAATATGCCAGGAACCAGGAAGATCTCCGCCGTCTTGCCTGGGACTGGGCCAATGGCTATGGGAGCCGTCATGGGCTCAATCTGGATGCGGCCCTGGGTTCATTCGGGGACGGCTTTAAGGCTGAAAATCTCTTCAGGAGACTGAAACTTGACGCCATGGCTGTTTTCAGTCCTTCGCATGAAATGATTCAGGGACGGGTTCGCCATCGCCACGATGAAGGGTGCGTCCCTGTTCACCCTTCTCTGCGTCAGGTGCTGTTGAGCGGCCCCTGGAGCAAGGCTGAACCAGAAAGCAGGTGGGTTTCTCAATCGGGAATTCTCATGTTGCCCGAAGGGCTCATGGTGGGAGTGGTGCAGCCTGTTCTGGCTTCGGGCCTCGATGATGAATTCCAGCAGAGTGTTTTCATGGGCCGTTATCTGGATGTGAAGGCACTTTCCAACGTGACGGTGGGAGAGAACTTGGGCATTCATTTCAGGCCCTGGTCTTCCCCTTCCCTCTCCCGGGACTTTGAAGAAGCGAAGGCTCATCTCATGAGTGAGGAGGAATTCATCCATGCCCTCCATGAGGATGTCATCGCAGGTTACACGGTCATCAACGACATATGGGGGCAGCCCGCCTTGATTGCCCGTGTGGATGCGGACCGGGCCATTTCCAGGGAGGGACGCGCCACAACGGGAGTTCTGGTCTTTTCTTTTTTCACCATGGCGTTCATCTTCAGTGCCGTCATTTTCCTCCTCTCGGAAAAGTGGATCCTTTCCCGCCTGGTTCGGCTCAGCCGGACGGTGAAGCAGTTCGGCAGGAAGGGCGCGGTGAAGGGAGGAGTCGCCGTCGAGGGAAAGGATGAAATCGCGCAGCTGGGAATGACCCTCAATGAATTGCTCCGTTCCACTCATGAGTCCCACATGAAGCTTCACAAGGCCATGGAGGAACTCAAGGAGAGTGAGCGTCGTTACAGGGAGATCGCGGACTTTCTTCCCCAGGTGGTCTTCGAGTTGGATCTGGAAGGGAGGCTGACCTTTTCCAACCGCACCGCTTTCCAGTGGTTTGGATACACGCAAGAGGAGTTTGACCGGGGACTCGATGCTTTCATGATGGTCCACCCGGAGGACCATGAGCGGCTGGCTGTGAACATGCAGCGCAAGCTGGCGGGCCAGGAAGTTCACGACTCCGAGTACAGGGGCCTTGCAAAGGATGGCAGGATCTTCCCCGTCATGATCTACTCGGACATCATCAGGCATGAAGGGGAAGTGGCGGGCTTGCGGGGCATCATCGTGGACATCACGTCCCGTAAAAAAAGGGAACAGGAAAAGGAGGCCATGATTGAGCTGCTTCACATCACCAATGGGGCGGGCAGCACCCATGACCTGATCCAGGACGTGGTGCCCTTCCTGGAAGCGTCCACCCTTTGTGAGGAGGTGGTGATCAAGCTTCATTGCCACGGCACCTGCCTGCCTTGCCGGTGGGGGCATGGCGGGGGGCAAGGGAATGGGAGGCGTTGTTTGGATTCAGGGCATGCTCCTTTTCTTTTGCAGTGCGATCATGACCGGCGGGAAAAGAGGTTGTTCTGCCCCTGCGGGGCTCCAGACGTTGAGCATTTTGACGCCTCTTTCACTGAGATGAGTGAAAGGGGAAGCGTGTGGTGGAACCGTCTGAAGGAAATGAGGCGAAATTCTCGGATCCTGCATGAGACCCATTCCCCGGAGGTTTCAGGCTCCCATGAAGATTTCGGTTCCCTGGCCGTGATCACTCTGCGGGCAGGCAAAAAATTCATTGGAACGCTCCACCTTCGGTCAAGGGAGGAAAACCATTTTTCACCGGCCCGCATCGCCTTCATGGAAAGCATGGGGGACAGCATTGCCGTGGCGTTGGCTCAAAGTCAGGCGGAGGAGGAGCACCTGCGCCTGAGTGCCGCTGTGGAGCAGGCAGCGGAAATGATCGTCATCGCGGACACGGAAGGGAAAATTCAATACGTGAATCCTGCCTTTGAAAAGGTCAGCGGCCACTCGCGGATGGAAGTTCTCAAGAGGAATCCCCGCATCCTGAAAAGTGGAAAACAGGACCACATCTTCTATCGTAAGCTCTGGACAACCATCGCCGGGGGAGCCGTGTGGCAGGGCCGCCTGGTCAACAGAAAAAAGAATGGTTCCCTGTACGAAGTGGAGGCGACCATTTCTCCCGTGAGGGATGAGAGAGGACGCATCATCAATTATGTGGCCGTGAAGCGTGATGTGACTCATGAAGCGGCTCTTCAGGCACAGCTTCGGCAGGCCCAGAAGATGGAGGCCCTCGGAACTCTGGCAGGAGGCATCGCCCATGATTTCAACAACATCCTCACAGCTGTCATGGGGTATGCGGAACTCACCCGTCATTCTCCAACGGAACTGTCGCGGGTGATTTCCCACACGGAGCAGATTCTCAAGGCCAGCGAGCGGGCCAAAGAGCTGGTGCAGCAGATCCTCGCCTTCAGCCGGCCCTCTGAGCAGAAAAGGAAACCCCTTGACCCAGCTCCCATTGTGAAGGAGGCTCTCAAGCTTTTGCGCGCGTCTTTGCCGGCCACCGTCGAAGTGCGCCTCTCCCTTGAATCGCAAGGCCACCATGTTTTGGCCGATCCCACCCAGGTGCATCAGGTGCTTTTGAACCTGTGCGCCAATGCGGCTCATGCCATGGCAGATTCGGGGGGAGTTCTGGACGTGAGTCTCAAGCACCTGGAGCTGAACGATGAAGGAACTGATTTTCCTTCGGGCATGGCACCGGGAGGGTACCTGCAGCTGATGGTCAGGGATTCGGGGTGTGGAATGGATCATGACACCCTCCAGCGGATTTTTGATCCCTACTTCACCACCAAGCCCAAGGGGGTGGGAACGGGCATGGGCCTGGCCGTGGTGCACGGCATCGTCACGCGCCATGGAGGGAGGATCGAGGTGGAAAGCGAACCGGGGGAAGGGACTGCATTTCACCTGTTTTTCCCCGTGTGCCATTCCGTGAAGGAGCAGGGGGAAACTTTTGACCCCGGGGAAGAGTACAAGAGGGGGTCCGAAACCATTCTTCTCGTGGATGATGAGGCAGCGCTCCTGGACCTGAGCGAACAGGTCCTGACCCCCATGGGGTACCGGGTGCAGAGGGCCGGCAATGGTGAGGAGGCCCTGGAGCTTTTCCAAAAAGATCCAGGCCGGTATGACCTGGTGATCACCGACATGACCATGCCCCGCATGTCCGGTGCGGAGCTGTCCCGGGCATTGCTCCAAAAGAGGCCCAATCTGCCCATCGTGCTTTGCACGGGCTACAGTGAACTGATCTCCAGGGAGGAGGCAAGGTCCATGGGCATTCGGGAGTATGTGGAAAAACCTTTTGCCATCAGGGATCTGATCACGGCCGTTCAAAAGGCTCTCAGCCACAGCGGGAAAAGTGACCCCGGTGCCCTGGCCGTGTGACGTGCTTTTTTCTCCATTTCTTTTTTGCACAGCTCCTTTGCTGCCCCTTGACATGGGTCGCCCGGCTGTGTTATTCGCTTGCCTGAAAAATTAGAATATGATCATCAGGTGCTGTGACGCTTAAAAAGGGAATCCCGTGAAATTCGGGAACGGTCCCGCCGCTGTGATCGGGGACGAAATCCGAAGATGCCACTGTTTCGCTTGGCGAAATGGGAAGGCACGGAGAGTAGAATGATCCGGGAGTCAGAAGACCTGCCTGATGACGAAAGGTTGTCGGTACGTGGACCTATACGATGACCTGCTGAAGGACCAAGTGAATCAGGGTGCAATCCTCAGAGCTTTTCGGCTCTGGGGATTTTTTTTTGGCTGAAGCCAGGCGCCATTCGTATCCCTCACGAAAGGCTTTAGCTCTCCTCAACGCATTTCATTAACCTTTCAGACCATTGGAGAGTCTGCCGGGACTCTCCAATGCCCCAAAAACTCACAATGTTCCGGAAAGGCACGCGCCCGCTGTGGGGGTGTTCAATGCGTGTGGGGCGATTTGGAAAAAAATCGATGAAGAATGATCACGGCCCTTGTCATTGACGGGGAGGAGAACAGTTGAAATGAGGGTGTTTTCAAAAGAATCTCAGCTTTCGTGCTTCGTGCGCTGGTCCAAACACGGGAAACAGGGAAAGGCGGTCGTGGCCTGCAAGTCCATGAAGGTTGAATTTCCCTGCAGGCAGTGCGGAAAAACATTTGTCCGGTATGCCTACGACAAGATCGTGCGGTGTGAAGCATGCCGTAAGCTCAACAGAGAGGGTGGATTCCAATGAAGGCTTCCGGAGCTTTTTACCCTACCCTTTCCGGGAGAAGAGCCGGGCAGAGGGTCTCACATGCGTTCCCCGCAAAAAGCCTTTGGGGAGTGAAGCTTCTCCTGGCTGCAGCAGGGTTGCTTTTCTGTTTTGCAGCAAGCCCTTTTTCCCCGAGTGCCGCCCATGGAGGGGAGTCCGGTCCTTTTCCTCACAAAGCTCAGCTGCGTCATGCCGAGGGGTTCACCCTCCAATACCATGACACCCACAAAAAAATACAGGTGTTGAACCCATGGCGCGGCGCACGCGTCACTTTCACCTACATCCTCATTCCCCGTGGCGGCACCCCACCTGAAAACATCCCCTCAGATGCCATGGTGGTGGAGATTCCCCTGGAGCGCGTGGTGCTCGGATCCACCACCGTCATCACTTTTTTCCCCATGCTGGGAGTGGAGGATTCTCTGGTGGGTTTTTCCGGCTTGAAGCTGGTCAACACTCCCGAGGTGGTGGAACTGATCGGGCAGGGAAAAATCCAGGAAGTGAGCGCCGCGGGGGAAGGCATGACCCGGCAGCTCAACCAGGAAATGCTCTTCGTGCTGCAGCCCGACCTGGTCATGGTCCACGGGACGGGAATTCCCCAGTTCGACACGCACCCCAAGCTTCTGGAAGCGGGTTTCAATACGGGTGTTGCGGGCAATTACATGGAATCATCCCCCCTGGGGAGAGCCGAATGGATCAAGTTCGTGGCGGCTTTTTTCAACAAGGAAAGGAAGGCCGAAGAGCTTTTTTCTCGAATGGAGGCAAGGTACCAGGCCCAGGCCGAAGCTGTGCGCGGCCTGAAAGAGCGGCCCACCGTTTTTTGTGGCATTCCCCTTCAGTCCACCTGGTACATGCCTGGAGGCAGCGGGTACATCGCCACCTTCCTCAGGGACGCCGGAGCCGATTACCTCTGGAGCGAAGACGACACACGGGGCAACATGGCCCTGAGCGTGGAAAACGTCCTGGAAAGAGCCAAAGACGCTGACGTGTGGATCAATCCCGGAGCGGCAGGAACCATGGACGAGCTCTTGGGGGTGGATGAGCGGTTCTCTCTTTTTCGGGCCTTTCAAAGGGGGCGCGTCTACAACAACAACGCGAGGATCAGCCCGGGAGGCGGCAACGACTACTGGGAAACGGGAGTGGGCCGCCCCGACCTGGTACTGGCGGACCTCATCAGGATATTCCATCCGCACCTGGCTCCCTCTCATGAACTCCACTGGCATCAGAGGCTTCCCTGGCAGAGGGAAAAACCGCGGAGGGAAAAACCATAGATGAACCCGTCGGCCACCAAGGACGCTCCGGCACAGGAGGTTCATCCCATACCCCGGGTGAGCCTGCTCCTGTGGTTCGCTCTTTTGGGGGCACTGGCGGGAGTGTTTCTTCTGGAACTCTGCCTGGGATCCGTGACCATTCCTTTTGGAAGCGTCCTGGCCATTCTCATGGGAGACAGCGAGGTGCCCGAAGGGTGGCGTCAGATCGTGCTTCTCTTTCGGCTTCCCCGGGCTGTCACCGCCATGCTGGCGGGAGCGGCCCTGGGCATGGCGGGCCTCATGATGCAGACCCTTTTCCGCAATCCCCTGGCGGATCCTTTCGTTCTGGGCATCAGTTCAGGAGCGAGCCTCGGGGTGGCTATCGTGGTCATGGCCGCCTGGGGTTTCGGGTGGACGGCGTTCATTCAAAAAGCGGGCATTTCCGCAGGGGCGTCTCTCATCCTTGCGGCCACCGCGGGCGCCATGGGCATCCTGAGCGTCATCATGGCTCTGGCGCGCAGGGTGGAGAGCAATGTGACCCTGCTGATCATCGGGCTCATGTTCGGGTACATCAGCGGCTCCCTGGTGACCATCCTTTTTCAGTTCACTCAGGAGCAGCAGATGCAGACCTACATAACCTGGACCTTTGGCTCTTTCGGGGGAGTCACCTGGAGCCAGATGACGCTCTTCGCCCCCACCCTTTTGGTGGGACTGCTTCTGGCCTGGTCCCTTTCCAAGCCCCTCAACGCCTTTTTGCTGGGGGAGGGCTATGCCCGCAGCATGGGGGTGAACGTCCGTGCCATAAGGCTTTGGATCATAGTGGGTGCGTCCCTGCTGGCGGGAACGGTCACCGCATATTGCGGTCCCATCGGCTTCCTGGGCATCGCCATTCCTCACCTCTGCCGCATGCTCATGAAAACCTCCGATCACCACGTCCTGGCCCCCGCCGTCATTCTCGTGGGCGCCATCGTGGCTCTCTCCGCAGATCTTCTGGCCCAGGTTCCCGGCGCAAGGATTGTTCTGCCCCTCAATGCGGTCACGGCCCTCATAGGGGCGCCGGTGGTGGTGGGCATCATTCTGCGCCGTCGCCACACCATGGAGGTGGGAGCATGAAAGAAAGGCCGTTCCTCGAAACACGCGATCTGGTCGTGGGCTATGCCAGGCCCCGCCATCCCCGGCGGGTGGTGGTGGATGACATCAATGTCATTTTGAGGCCTGGGGAACTGGTTTGCCTGCTGGGTCCCAATGGTGCGGGAAAGTCGACCCTCATTCGAACTCTTTGCGGCATGCAGGCGCCTCTGGAAGGAGAGGTCCTGGTGGAAGGAGAACCTCTGGGAAAGCTTTCGCCCTCGGATCTGGCCCGGCGCATGAGCCTGGTGCTCACGGAAAGGGTGGCCGTGGGCATGATGCCTGTGGCGACCCTCGTCTCTCTCGGACGTCATCCCTACACGGACTGGGCGGGGCGCCTGGGCGCCCGGGATCGGGAAGCGGTTCGCCGTGCCATGGCCGATGTGGGCATTGAACCCCTGGCCCACAGACCCGTGTGCGAGCTGAGCGATGGAGAGAGGCAGAAGGTGATGATCGCCAGGGCCCTGGCTCAGGAACCGGGGGTCATGGTCCTGGACGAAGCCACGGCCTTCCTCGATCTCCCCCGCCGTGTGGAACTCATGCACCTTCTGCGGAGCCTGGCCCATGAGGGCCGGCGGGCCATTCTCCTGTCCACCCATGATCTGGACCTGGCTCTCCGGTGTGCGGACCGCCTCTGGCTTCTGGCTCCGGGAGGACCACTGGTGCAGGGAGTGCCCGAAGACCTGGTGCTCACGGATGCCTTCGCAAGAACCTTTGCCGATGCGGGAGTCCTCTTCGACAAAGGTTCCGGAGCTTTCACTCTCGCCCTTGAAGGGCGGGGCACGGTGGCCCTTTCGGGCAACGGCATTCCGGGCATGTGGACCTATCGGGCTCTGGAGCGCGCCGGTTACCGGGTGGTGCATGAAAGGGACGCAGTCACCTGCGTGGAAACCCTTGAGAAAGACGGGAGGCTTTGCTGGCGCATTCGGGGGCGGGAACCGGTCCATCACTCCCTGGAATCTCTTCTCGCTCATCTGAATTCTTGCGGCGCCGGGGAAGGTTCCTGAGAAGCGAGAGGAAGCAAGTCGCTTTTTGAATTTCACCCTTGCCGGGAAGGAGGTGTGATCTTTGCCGGACCGATTGATCATTGGATTGCTGCATCTGGACGTGGTCTACAAGAGCACCCGGGATAACCGGGCTGCACTTGTGGCCCATGCGCAGGAAGCGGCCGAAAGGGGAGCGCAGGTCATCGTGGCCCCCGAACTGGCCGTTTCCGGCTACAGCTTCGATGGCCGCGGGGATGTGGCCGGCCAGGTGGAAGTGCTGCAGGGAGAAACCTTTCAGGCCCTCGCCCGGGTGGCCCTGCAACATGGTGTCACCATCTGTACCGGCCTGGCCGAACGGGACCCGGCCACAGGCATTTACTACAACAGCGCGGTGGCCATCGGTCCCGACGGATGCCTGGCGGCCTTTCACCGCAAGATCGCTGCCGAGCGGCGATGGGCCTGTCCCGGCTTTCCCTCCCCGTCCAGTCTTTTTGACACACCGTGGGGCCGCATGGGGGTGCTCATATGTGCCGACACCTACTATGGCCTTCTGCCGCGCTCCATGGCCCTGCAGGGTGCGGACCTCCTGCTCGTTCCTTCCAACTGGCCTCCCTCAGGATTGGATCCCCGAAAGATCTGGCGGGCGAGGGCTCTCGAAAACGGCATGGGAGTGGTGGCCTGCAACCGCACGGGGATGGATCGTTCCATGGACTGCCGTGAGGGGAGTTCCTACGCGGTCACCCATGAGGGGGAAATCCTCCTGGACGGGGTGAGCGAGAAGTCCCGGGTGATGCTCCTGTCCTACCCCCTGGCCAATGGAAAGCTTCCCTCCGCACACCGGCTGGACATTATGGAAAGGCGCCGTCCTGAAGATTTCGCCTCCGTTTATCTGCATGTGAACGGGCTCAAAGACTTCAGCGGTCTCTGGGGACTGCCCCCCGGCGGTCCCTTGAGAATACGGTGCCTGGTTCCCTCGTCCCGGGGTGCGAGTGAAGAAGTTCCGAGAGAGATGGATCCGGGTGTGAATGAAGATTCCCACACACTCCTGGTGCTGCCCGAGGGAGTGGATTCTCACCTTCTTGAAAAGCTCCTGAAGCGTTTGAATGGAAAAACGGCGGTGGTGGCGGGAGGTGTTCGCGGTGCTTCCCCCCATGCTTTCCATCCTTTTTATGCCTGTGCAAAGGGGCGCGCACAATTGTTGCCCGGTAATCCCTGGATGAAGGTGGATTTCGGGCCAGCGCGTGTGGCTCTGGTGTCTCATGAAACTCTCATGCATCCCGAGACCGTTGTTTCCCTTTCCAAGGAAGGTTGCGATGTGGTGGTGGCCGTCGGCGTGGAGTCCCTGCATGAGGACGCTCGATTGGTCCTGGGGGTGAAGAGCCTCGAACGATCCGTGGTGGTGGCCGCTTCCCCCCATGGAGCCATCATCTGTGAACCTCCCGAGGGGCATGCACCCTGGAAAGAAACGTCCCTGAACGGTTCGGGGACGTGCACTTCCCTGGTGGACACGGCGCCCCTGCGTCAAAAGACTTTTCAGGACCGTGTGAACATGGAAATCCTTTTGAAACCCAATGCCCTGCAATGGTCCTCATCCCCCGGGGAGAGGGAAGGGTGAAGGCTTCTTCCGGAGGGGAAGGTTTCAGGGTGCCTCCTGTGCGCCACCTGGTTCTGTGGCTCACCACCGCCTGCAACCTGCAGTGCGCCTACTGTTACCGCGGGTCCCAGAGGGCCGTGACCATGCCTTTGAATGTCATGGCTTCGGCCCTCGGGCTGGCCGCTTCTTCCGGTCAACCCTTTCACGTGCAGCTGGCCGGGGGGGAACCCACCCTGGAACCGGACCTGGTGGCTGCGGCGGGCCGCTGGATCCGCCAAAAGAAGCTGCCCTGCACTCTGGCCCTTCAAACCAACGGAACCCTTTTGGATTCTCATCTCGCAGAGGTCTGCCGCCGCTATGGCATCACCCTGGGTGTGAGCGTGGATGGCCCTCCCGCAGTGCAGCAGCGCCTTCGGGGAGGAGCTGCGGCCACCTACAGGGCTTTGGGGCTTCTGGCGCACCATAACATTCCCTTGTGCGTCACCACCGTGCTTTCTTCAGGGAACGTGGATCATCTGGGAGAACTGGTCCTCGCCCTGTCGGCGTTCCCCAACGTGCGGGGATTGGGGCTGGATCCGGTGGTTTGCAAAGGGGAGGCTCTGACGCTGAAAAATCCCTTTCCTTCGCACGAATCCCTGGAGGCGGGGATCCGAAATATGGCCGCCACATTGTTGAAGGTGAACGGGCTTCGAACTGTTCCCATTGCGTGGCGTGAGTGGGATGCAGTCCTTGGGGCCATGGCGGGGGGCCGGAAAGAAAGAGCCTACTGCCATGCGTGCAGGGGAGAGAGCCTGGCCGTGTGCCCTGAGGGCAAGGCCTATCCCTGCAGCCAGACGGTGGGTGATCCTGCCATGGAGGCGGGGACTGTGGATGGGGTGGATTGGGAACGATTGAAACACCTCTTCAGGGGATTGGAACTGAAGGGCGATTGCGGAGAGTGTCCCCTGGACGGCCGCTGCCCCGGAGATTGCCCATCCCGCCTCCATTACAACGGACCTGCGGGAAGTTCCTCCCTGTGCAGGGTCTATCAGGCCATCATGAACCATATTCAAGAGAGGACCATCCATGAAAGAACTGAAAATTTGCTATTTCAGTGCCACGGCCATGGAGCTGCCGTCTCTCAGCGCGGGTGTGTCCCGCTACCGTGACGCCGGTGGTTCCATTTCTTTGATGGCCCGCACTCAAAACCAGCTATTCGACAAGGCGCGTGTGGCGCACTTCGTGAGAGAAGCGCTCCGGGCCCACGTGGTCATTGTCACCCTCCATGGGGGAAAAGCTTCCTGCCCCGCTTTCGACGATCTGCTGCAAGCCATGGGAAAAGGGGCGGATCAGGAGGCGGCGCTTTCCCCTTCCCCGGAGGTTTCCCCCTCTCATCCACCTCATCTGCACATTCAGCCCATGGGCGGTGACGACGAAGCCATCCTCCTGGCTCAACGGCATTCCGATGGCATGGCCGATGGGACCTG
>PXBG01000064.1 GCA_003566995.1 Syntrophobacteraceae bacterium | reverse complement strand
GGATGGGAAGGAGCAGAAAAAGGTTCATCTTGAAAAACAGATTGGTGGAGCGTGTGAGGGCTTCCCGGTCCCGCGCCCGGGTCCAGTGGGCCATGATGGCAGGGCGAACGATGCTGAGCAAAAGGGTGTTGGGCAGGTGGCGTTGAACGAGGTCGGCCAGGGTCTGGGCGAAGCCGAAAATGGCCAGGGCAGTGGGGGGCAGAAGGGCTCCCACGACGATTTTGTTGACGGCGCCTCCTTGCAGGGCCAGGGCCAGAACCATGAGGTAGTTGTAGGCGGCGAAGGGGACGATGCGCTGGCTCAGGTCGGTTTTGACCTCTCGAGGAATGGAGCCTTTGCGGTGTTCAGGGGGCACACGCATATGGGAAAGGAGGGCGGCGATGGCGGGCAAGGAAAGCAGGGCGTTGCAAAAGGCTTCTATGAGGAGGACATGGTTCAGGTGCAGCCCTCCGGCCAGGGTATGCACGCTCCAAACCAAGGTCAACCTGAGAAGGGCCATGGAGATGACCAGCCATTTAACGAAAGCCTGGCGCATGAAAGTCTCCAGCATGAGACCGGAGAGGAGGAAGAGGTTGCAAAACACGAGCATGAAACAGGCCAGCCGAAAGCTTTCGGCGGCATATTCCATGCGGAAGACTTTCGCAAGCCACGGAGCGGCCAGGTAGAGCACGGTGCCAGCGGCCAGAAGGGAGAGGACGCTCACTCCCATGATGCCGGCGAGGGTCACGGCCAGAGCGCTCCTGGAATCAGGTTGGTTCTGCACGGCCAGTTCGGGGAGAAAGCGTTGGGCCGCTTCTCGCAGTCCCAGGGAAGAAATGACTCCCAGGAGCAGGACGAGGCCTGAGAGCAGAACATAAGCGGCATAATCCGGGGGAGCCAGCCATCGGGCGATGAGAAGGGTGGTGATGAAGGCGAAGAGGGCATTTCCCGCAAAGCCGATCAGGAAATGGCCCCCTGCTCTTCGCAGAGCCCCGATGCCATATGGAAACGGTCTGCGTCCCTTTTGAGGAGTCATGGGAAACGCTCGCAAATGTCCGGGTGGAGACAGGAACAAGACAAACGGATAACCCCAAAGGCCGGAAGTTTCCATGGGGTGACCGTTGTGCTGGCTGTGTGCCCCGTCAGGATCACTCCAGGGAACCTTCCCGGTACCTGTTGAGAATGAAACCCAGATTCGTGATTCCAGACTTCCGGCAAATTTCATGGACTTCCCTGGCCCTGCCGAGGGGCACCTGGTACACTGTCATGACAGGGGCCACGCCATCTATGATGGAGCCCAGCAACAGGGGGTCTTCGTTCAGGGAGAAGGGACCGGAATCCATGATGATGCAGTCGTAAGTTTCGGCCAGCTCACTCAAAAGGCTTTCCAGGGAACGGATGGAGGACTCCATGCCATTGTGAGCATTCCCCCGGAGGGTCAGCCGGTCCAGGAACGTTGCGTTCCCGAAGGGCGCAACATGGTCTTTCCAGGCACCGGGAGTGTTGTTTTGGGGCGACCATGGAAAAGCGTGGTCGGGGGGCATTTCCAAAAGGATGACCCGCCTTTCCCGCCCGGCCATGGACCGGGCCAGGTTTTGAGCTATGGTGGTGGCTCCTCCTGCGGGAAAAACACTGGCCACGAGGAGAACTTTCCAGTTTTGAGATGAAAAGGACAGTGAAATCCTGTTGCGGAGGGATCGGAACACGGCTGCCCGGTCTTCGTCCCCTTTTTTTCCGAGGTCCGGCACAGTGGCCAGAAGGGGAACCTCCGCCCTGCGAAGCATCTGAGGACTGTGCACTCGGGTGTCGAGGTAGTCCATGAGGCACGCCAGGCCCACACTGGTGATGGTTCCCAGAATCATGCCCACCAAAAGAAGGAGAGTCTCGTTGGGTTTGTCGTGATCGCCCCTTTCCTTCACCATGGCCGGTTGCATCATTTGAATCATATTGTGGGTTCTGGCTCTGGCTGAGTGAAGGCTGGAAAGAGACCCGCTCAGGTTTTCGATCATGGTGTTCAGGTGCATCACCTCCGAGGAGACTCTGCCGATGCGGGCGCTTTTTTCAGGCAGAGCGAGAAGGCGTTGGGCAAATTCTCCCAGGAGACTCTCCAGGCTGGCCACCAGATCCCGGTAGCCTTGCACGGCCCGTTCTGCATCTTCGAGGTCCGTGGCCGTCTCCCGAAAGACTTTCACCTCGTGGGCCAGCAACTGGCTCAGTTCATCGATTTGCAGCTTCAGTTCCAGGACGTCGGGGTGATTTTCCGTTTTTTCGATGTGGGCGGCGGCGAGGGAAGCCCGCAGCTGCTGAATGGTGGCGGAAAGGTTTTCAATGGCTGAATGCCCCGAAAAGGCCCGGCCGGGAATGGATGTGGTTTTCACCTTGTCCAGCTGGCGGCCAATGACGTCCAGGGTGGCCATGCTCCTGGAAAGCTCCTCCATGGCACTGAATTTCCGGACCATCAGTTCGTAGTAGGTTTCCAGTGCCTGGGCCGTTTCGGTGGAGATGTCCGCTGTCCCCTCTTCCTTGCTTGCGCGGGCCAGCCTGTCCAGGGCGTCAAAGTACCTTGTCTTCAGCGCGGTGAGAGTGGAGTCCATGTTTTGCTGAGTCTGGCGCAGCATGAGGGACTGTCTTCCCTGGATGTCTTCCATGTACATTTCCCCGAGGAGGTTCGCCATGCGGGCAGCTTCTTCCGGGTCTGGAGACGAGGCTTCGATGACCAGCACGAAGGATTCCGGTGCATGATTGATGGATATGCGGGGGCGCGGACGGATCATGGAGATGAGGGGTGTGGACCGCAGAAGCTTTTTGACGGTCAGGGGATGTCCCGAATAGGTTTTCAGCTCGAGGGTGTTGATGAGTTCGGTGAGAAGCCTGGTGTTTTTCATGAGTTCCATATGGGTGAAGTTTGCCGTCTCCCCGCTCCTTATGGCCTGAGTGGCTCCTGTCAGAGTTCCCACATTCATGAGGGCGGAACTCTCCAGGTATAGGAGCTTCACGCTGGTGGCATACACCTTGGGGAGCACAAGGGCACCGGCCACGCAGCTGAAAAAAACCAGGGTGAAGGCCAGGAGGACGAGGCGCCAGCGGCGTGACAGTATCTGCAGTAATTCTTTGAGTTCCATGGTTCAGACTCGCTGCTCGGAGGTCATGGGGCCGAAGAGTTTTGAGAAACATCTCTTTTCGCCAGAAAATAGGAAGATGTGCACAGTCCCAGGAAAAAATAGAGAAAGGACAGGACATAGGTGCCGTCAAGGAGTCCGTGAAAGCCCAGGGGAACCAGTCCGCCGCAAAGAGACAGGAACATGATCTGCGCGAAACTGTTTTGATGGGGGACCATCTGAAAAAACCGGCTCAAAAGAATGACTGCCACCAGGCAAAAAAGGGCAAAACCCACAAAACCGAAATCGAACAGTATGGAAAAAGCTATGCTGTGGGCGTGGGGAGCATCGTAAAGGCGGGTGTACCCTCCCGACCCCAATCCCCTCAGAATGCCTTCTTGCACGAGGTGTTCCCCCCCGAAATCCCACATTCGGATCCTGCTGGCCAGGGAGGATTCCCTGGCGCTGG
>PXBG01000082.1 GCA_003566995.1 Syntrophobacteraceae bacterium | reverse complement strand
GCATTTCCTCCAGGGGAGTCAAAAACCGGCGCTCCTCCCCGAATTCACCGATCACCGTGCCGTCGGCGGCATAAACGGTGGAAACCAGGGAGGGCTCGTAATGCTTCAATGCCTGAGTGTCCGGAAGACTTCGGCTGATCTGGGCATAGAAGCTGTAGAAGCCCACCAGCACAACGACCGCCGTGCACAGGCAAAGGGACAAAAAGCCCAGCAAAAACCACCGCAAGGGATTTCTTTTCCCCGCAGGCTTTCGGAAACGAGCGTGTCTCAAGCCAATCACCTCACAAAGAGTGGGAACAACATGTGTTATTCTGACCGAAGGGCCTGAAAAAGGTCAATTATTTTTAACACATTCAGTTCCTGGAAAGAACATTGCGGTCACTCCAGCATCCACCGGTGAATGGCTTCGTGCAGCGCTTCCGCCGCCAGATAGGCGCAGTGGACCTCCTCGTCGGGCAGCCCCTTCATGACCATGAGAACCGTGTCTCCTTCGATGGAAATGGCCTCATCGATGCTGCGCCCCCGGGCCAGCTCCGCCGCCACCGAACCGCAGGCCCTGCTGGCCTGGCAGCCGTCGGAAAAAAACCTCACGTCGGCGATGCGATTGTCCTGGATTTTCAGATAAAACTCCATGGTTTCGCCGCAACTTCCCGTGACGCGCCCCATGGTGGTGGCGTCCTGAAGTTTTCCCATGAGGGTCGGTTCCCGTTCCCAGTGGAACACGCCGTCTTTGAAAAAGCCTTCAATTTCTGCCGTCAGGTCCTTTTCCGGGCCATCAACGGCCTTTTTCCACGCATTTTTCATGAATCATTGTCTCCTGAAACATTTTCGTCCCGTTTTTCCATGTCGTTTCCATCCGGGCCTTCACAGCCAAAAGAGGCTCAGGCGGGGGATAAAAGTGATGAGTGCCAAGCAAAACAGCAAAAGGAACAGAAAGGGCAGGGAAGCCCGGTACAGCTGAAGCACGGGTTTTTCAAACCTGAGACCCGCGATGAAAAGGTTCATGCCGATGGGTGGGGTGGAATAGCCGATCTGCAGGTTGGTGAGGAAGACCATTCCCAGGTGCACGGGATGGATGTCGTATCCGGCGGCCATGGGCAGGATGAGGGGCACCACGATCACGAGAGCGGAAAAAACATCCAGGACGCAGCCCACAGCCAGGAGAAAAAGGTTGAGCAGAAGGAGAAACACGAACTTGTTCGTCACGTGTTCCTGAATGAGCTCCAGGACGCGGCCGGGAACCTGCTGGTCGATGAGAAAGGCATTGAAGGCCAGGGATGCCCCCAGAATGAGTATGATGCCCCCCACCATCATGACCGTTTTCATGACCGTGGAAGCCAAGTCCTTGATTTTCAGCTCCCTGTGAATGACCACTTCCATGAACAGCACATAGAGGGCGGTCACGGCGGCGGCTTCGCTCAGCACAAAAAAACCGCTGAAAATGCCTCCAAGAACCACCACGGGCAGCATGATTTCCCATCTGGCCTCCCAGGCTGCACGGGAGACCTCCTGAAGGGAAACGTGCGAATCCCCCCGAAGGCCGAGCTTGTACCCCTTGCAGATGCTGTAAAGGGAGAGGACGGTGATCATGAGCATGCCGGGAAGAATTCCCGCCAGAAAGAGGTCCCCGATGCTGGTGCTCGTGACCACGCCATAGATGATGAGGGGAAGGCTGGGGGGAAAGAGCAGGCCCAGGCTTCCCGAAGTGGTGAGGAGGCCCAGGGAAAAGTTTTCACTGTATTTTTCCTTGAGAAGGGCGGGAAGGAGGATTCCTCCCAGGGCCACGATGGTGACCCCCGACGCTCCCGTGAGAGCGGTGAAGAACGCGCAGCACAACAGGGAAACCACGGCGAACCCTCCGGGAAGCCTTCCCAGAAGGGCCCGTGAGAGCCTCACCAGCCTTGAGCTCGAATTGCCCTCGGCCAGAATGTACCCCGCAAAGGCAAAGAGCATGAGCGCGATGAGCAGAGGATTGGCTGCGAGCCGGTACATTTCGATGGTGACGATGGAAAGGTCCACGCCCAGCGAATAAAAGGCAAGGAGCGCGGCAGCCGAAATGACAATGAAAAGAGGGGCGCCGCAAAATGCCAGCAGGATGAGGCCCATGGCGGCGAGAAACATCATGGAAATTCAATCCCGGAAGGTTCGTTCGAAGGTTCGTTCCTGGAACCGGCAAGCAGGGAGTTCATGAAATGGCAGGCGAAACGCAGGGCCATGACGGCAAAAGCAAAGGGGAACACGGTCACCAGCCACCAGACGGGGACGTCCAGAAAGGCCATCGCTCCCACGAGCCTTTCACTTTGAACAAAATTCCAGGAAACCACGCAAAGCACTCCGGCCACGAGGCAGGAGAAAAAATCACACGCCAGTTCGCTCGCCTTTTTCCACCTGCCCGAAAGCAGGAGGGGGAACAGCTCGATGGCGATGTACTTCCTTTCGCCGACGGCCCGGGCCATTCCCAGCAGGCTGCTCCACAGAAGCACATGGCGCAGAAGGGTGTCTCCCCACACGATTCCCATGGCAAAAAAGTTGCGGAGCACGATTTGCAGCAGGGCGAAACCGAGAAGGAAGAGGAGCAAAGCCATGAGGATGGTTTTTTCCAGTCCATCCACCGTGGCCGTCAAGATCCGCCACACGGATTCCGCACGTGCACCCATGGTCATGGAGAAGCTCGCCGGCTTCGAAGATCGGCCAAGGCCTCCCTTGCCCTGTCCACCATCTCCGGAGGAAGGAATTCAGGCCGCAGATCACTCATGGCCTGATCGCTCATCCGCTGGAATTCTTCAGCCTGCTTCCGGGTGGGAGTGACCTTTTCAACCCCTCTGCGCAGAATGATCTCCAGGGCTTCTTCGTTGTCTTTCCTGGTCTTCGCATTGACACGGGCCATGTGCCTGGCACAGATGCTCCTGGCTTTTTCCTGCAGTTCCGGAGGAATCCTGTCGAAGGCTCTCCTGTCCACGAGGAAGGCTCCATCGATGTACGAGAGGGGAAGGTCGGTGAAGTATTTGACCCTGGTGTTCCACTGGGTCACGAGGGCGTAGTAGGGGGAGTTGTAGACCACCTCCAGGAGTCCCGTCTGCAGCGCCACCAGGACGTCGGGAATGTTGATGGCCACCGTGGCCACTCCTGCCCGGTCGATGAGCGCCTGGGACATGGGAGCGTTGGCTTTTGCCCAGACTTTTTTCCTCCTCAGGTCCTCGAGGCCCGCAATGGGCGTGGTGGACATGAAATAGATGAAGCCCACCTCGGGCCAGCCCAGGACCTCAAAGCCCGCCTGGGCAAATCCGTGGCGCAAGCGCTCATCCAGAACGGACTTCACATGATCCACTTCCTCGTAGTCATTGAATAGAAAAGGGATCTGCAGGACACGAAAGTCCACGTTGATGTCCGTGAGGGCCGAGGCCGTGAAAACGGCACCGTGCACCAGCCCCACTCTCACTTTTCGAAGGACATCTTCCTCATCGCCCATGGCAAACCCCGAATAGACCCGGAAACCCACCCGCCCTTCCGTCTCTCTCAGCAGTTCCTCGTTCATTTCGTTGAAAATCTGCATGAACGTGCTGTGGTCGGGGGCGAGGGTGGCCACTTTCAGTTCGTACCGGGGGTTGCTCCACGCAGCTCCCGGGAACAGCGGACAAAGAATTGCGGGCAAGAGGAAAAGCCCGAGCCATGGACACTTCCCGAGAATGTGCCGGATCCACCGTTTTCTTCTAGGGTAATCCCTCAAAATATTCCTCCCTTTTGTTCAAAAGCTTTCGGGCCTTTTGCTGTGCCAGAGTGTTGGAAAAGGTGAGTTCGGGAATTTCATGGGGGGTTGCAGCCAGAACCCTCTCCATAGTTTCCACGAACAGTGCTTCATCCCTCACGGCACGTGCATAATATTCGGCATAGAGGACCTTTGCCGTCAACAAATTGTGAGCTCCCAACTCAAAGGCTTTCTGAAAATGAGCCTTCGCCCTTGGAGGACTGCCTCCGATGGCCGCGGGTTTGGAAGCTTCATAGACGCCCATGAGCACATGAGGACTCCCGTAATAAAAGGTTTCGTCCAGTTCCAGGATTCTCTTCATGAGGGCTTCGAGGGCGGGTAGATCGGCAATGGCCTGCACTTTTTCCAGGTTGAGCGCGATCCAGTTGGCCCAGGCTCCCGCGGTCCAGAAGAGGGCGGCCACATCCTTTTTTCCGTACTGCTGAAGCAGCGACTCAAAATCCTCCAAATTTCCCGCAGCGGCGGCGGCAAAATCCACGCCGTTGGACAGGGCGCGGAATCCGTACTCCCTGGCTCTCAAAAAGAGCTCGCCCGCACGACGGGGGTCTTCGTCCACCACGAAAGAAGAGGCATAGGAGGAATAGGCCTGGCAGCCGGCCACCAGAAGACGGGGATTGCGGGGATAGGCCTCGATCAGTCCGTCCACCAGCATGAGGTAAGCCGCCGATCCTTCCCCGATGAGGAGAGGATCCGATTGCCTGGAAGCGGCGGCGGCCACATCCTCCAGGGTGAAAGCCACCGAGGCCACCCGGGCGTGTTTGAGAGGCACACACCCCCCTGTGAAGGTCAAAAAACCCAGAGCCAGCAGAGGAAGGAATTTCAAAAGCAAACACCCTGAAAAAAATGCCGTCCCACCTTTCATGATCAAAACGCCAAGGGGCTTTTTTTCTGTCACCGCATGCCTCCGGCCCAAAGCGCCACAACTCCCCACCACGTCATTCCCCGCAAACAGTTATCCAGTCCTTTAAAACCCTTCCCACCATCCGTCATTCCCGCGCACACGGGAATCCAGTCCTTTAAAACCCTTCCCCCACCATCCGTCATTCCCGCGAAGGCGGGAATCCAGAACTTCCAAGCCCTTCCGCTCTCGGGAATTTATATGCATTGGGAACAAAAATAGCAAAGCATTCGTGCGAACATCCTTTTTCAACAGGTAAAAACCTTTCAGAGCCACGGCGCGGAATTCGTGGTAGTGTTTTCAGGAGTCCATTGTGGAAAACGGGCACCGGCTGCGCTGAATCCCCGTGAACCGAGGAGGCAAAACATGAAAAAAAATGATCCGGCAGCCCCTTTGGGAAAAGGGACCCAGGCCATCCATGAAGGGCGTCTGCCAGAATCCCTTTACGGCGAAGTTTCCGTCCCCATCTTCCAGAGTTCCACCTTCAAATTTCCCAGCGCACAGGAGGGGGCCGCCCGCTTTGCGGGAGAAAGTCCCGGATTCATCTACTCCCGGCTGGAGAACCCCACGGTGAAGGCCCTTGAAGAAAATGTGAACGCCATGGAAAAGGGCGCCGGGGCCATGGCCACGTCCACGGGCATGGCGGCCATCACCACCACCCTGCTCGCCCTTTTGAACCGGGGAGATCACGTGGTCTCCACGGACTCTCTCTACGGCTCCACCCGGGTGGTTCTGGAAAATGAAATGCCGCGCTTTGGCATCGACTCCACCTTTGTGGACACGTCAAAGCCCGAGAAGGTGCAAAAGGCCCTGAAGCCCAACACACATTTGATCTACGTGGAAACCCCCACCAACCCCACCATGATTCTGACGGACCTGCGCAAAACCGCTTCCCTGGCCCAGGAGCATGGCACCCTGCTGGCCGTGGACAACACCTTTGCCAGTCCCTGCCTGCAGCGCCCCCTGGAACACGGGGCCCACATCGTGGTGCACAGCCTCACCAAGTTCATCAACGGCCACAGCGACGTGGTGGGAGGAATGATCGTCACCGCCACGGAAGAGCTCCTCACACAAATCAAAAGGATCGGGAGCCTCTTCGGATCCACCATGGATCCCCACCAGGCCTGGCTCATTTTGAGAGGAGCCCGCACTCTGCCCCTGCGCATGGAGAAGGCGCAGGACAATGCCATGAAACTGGCCGCATTTCTCCAGAGCCACCCCAAAGTGGACTGGGTCCGCTATCCGGGGTTGCCGGACCACCCCCAGCATGAGCTGGCCAAAAGACAGATGGACGGCTTCGGGGCCATGATCTGTTTCGGGGTTCAAAAGGGTCTCCGGGGAGCAACGGAGGTCATGGACAGCGTGCGTTTGATCACCCTGGCCGTGTCTTTGGGCGGAGTGGATTCCCTCATCGAACACCCCGCATCCATGACGCACGCATCCATCCCCCCAAAGGAAAGGCATGCGGCGGGCATCGTGGAGGAACTGTTGCGGCTGTCGGTGGGCTGCGAAGACTTCAAGGATTTGCGGGATGACCTGGACCAGGCGCTGGAAAAAATTTCCTGACGCTCCATCATGCCCATGTTTGGCCATTTCCATGTTCAAAAGCCGTCACATTAGGTTTGACAGACCCGGCAAGTTGGTTCATTGCTGTGGCAGGTGTGCAAGGGAAGCATTCCCGTGAAGTGTCAATTCATACTGGAGGTCAACTATGGAGTTCAAAGAGATTCAGTTCCAGAGCGAAAAAGGCATCGCCACCATGACCCTCAACCGGCCGGACATTCGAAATGCCATCACCCATCCCGACATGATCGCGGAAATCAAAGAGGTGTGCCGGCGGGTCAATGAAGACATGCAAACACAGGTGCTTGTCATAACGGCGGTGGATCCCGCTTTTTCTTCGGGAGGGAATGTCAAGGACATGAAGGAGCGGAAGGGCATGTTTCAGGGAACCCCCGCTCAGATAGTGAAAAACTACCGGCGGGACCTTCAGGAGGTCCTCCTCACGGTCCACGGGGTGGAAATTCCCACCATCGCCGCCATCAATGGATCGGCGGTGGGTGCCGGGTGCGGCCTGGCCCTCATGTGCGACATACGCGTGGCCTCCAGGAAAGCCACTTTTGGAGAAACCTTTCTCAATGTGGGGCTCATCCCCGGAGACGGCAGCGCCTTCACCCTGCCCCGCGCCATAGGAATGGCAAAAGCCAGCGAACTCATCTTCGCGGCGGAAACCATCGATGCGGACGCGGCCCTTTCCCTGGGTCTCATCAACCATGTGGTGGAACATGAGCAGTTGCTGGAAAAGGCGTGGGAACTGGCGGCCAAAATCGCCTCCAAACCGCCCCAGGCTTTGAGGCTCACCAAGCGCCTGCTGCGCTCCGGCCAGCACTCCACCCTTCCGGAAATCATGGAAAAATCCGCAGCCTATCAGTCCCTGTGCCATTTCACCGAAGACCATGACGAGGCCCTCTCGGCCATGTTCGAAAAGCGGAAGCCCGCCTACAAGGGACAGTAGCCTCTCACACCCTCCGCCTTCATGCCCGTCGTCCGTGCTGCCGGCACACTCCTTCCCGGAGCTGCCCCCGGCGGCGACGGGCATTCCATGGACAGGGACTCACGGCAACCGCATGGGTGACGACCCTTCCTCTTTGATCTCTTTGTAAAAACGGGCGAAATCGATGTGGTAGTCGAAGTCATCCCGTTCGCGATGGCGCTGGCCCCTGATGTCCAGATTATGGACCAGGATGAGCTCCTGGGTGATGTTGGACGCCCGGATGACGGGCATTCCCGATGGCGCCCAGAAGCCGCTTCCACCCCAGAAGTAATGCCCGGTCACATCATGGGGCCCCACCGTGTTGGCCGCGAGGCTCCAAACCTGGTTGTAGGCCGCCTTGGAAGCATTCATGAGATCCCACAGGGCGCCGTAATAATGATCCGTCATGATGTTCATGCGGGGATATTCGCGCACGGCTTCCGACCGCCACTGGGCCATGGTCACGATGGCGTCCACATGATCAGTGAAAGCATACTTTCTGGCAAGCTCCACAAAGCATAAGTCGTAACAGATCAAAAACCCGAAACAGCCCCATTTGGTCTGTATGGTGAGCCGCTTGTCGGTGCCCTGTCTGAAGTATCGCTGTTCCACGGGGGGGAGAAAGACCTTGTCGTAAATGTACTCTTCATGGCGGTAATCGATGGAACGATTGAGCACGAACGTGGAATTGAGCATAACTCCGTCTTTTTTCCTGGCGTTGTTGTAAAAAACATACTCCAGGCCCCGCCCATCGTCTGTGAGACTGTCACGGATGCGATCGACCGTCGCGCGGATGTTTCCGTTTTCACCCTCCCGCAGCAGGTCTTTCACCCGCCGGTCATCGGAATCGTCGGGATCGTCCCACACATAGCCCGTGACGCACAATTCGGGAAAGATGACCATATTGGCTCCCTTTTCGTGAGCCAGCTGAACGATCTCCTCCATCCTGGAGAGATTGGCCTTCACGTCGGCCGAAGGCCTCATGTTGACCAGCAGGACGCTGGGACAATTCTCTTTGTCACAAAACTGCCTCTCTATGAGACGCATGCGGCACTCCTTTTCAATGGGATATTGGTGAATCAAAGGTAGCAGGATTTCAGAAAAAAAGCCAGGATCGGGCCCCTGAGGAAGCTGCGGTCTCCGCGAACTGACCGGAACGGAGAACACGAAATTTTACTGCATTTTTTTGAAAGATCTGCCGAAAGAGTGTGTGAGCTTTCTGTTTTACGGGACAAATTTCACCCATCACACGCGGGGCGCGAAGAAACATGCAAAACTGTTCATTGCATCTGAAGGAATCCGTATCTCTGGATGACCTGAGACTCCCATCTCCTCCAGCTGTGGCCATACGCATACTGGAAGCTGTGAAAAAACAGGATTCGTCCGCCCAGGAACTCTCACGCATCATCTGCTCCGATCCGGCTTTGGCCGTCAAAATTCTGCAAATGGCCAACTCTTCCATGTATTCGAACAGGATCAAGGTCAGCAGCATCAAAAAAGCCATCACCCTCATGGGAACCAACGCCCTCAAAAACATCGCCCTCTCTTTCATCATTTTCGAGGGCCTGAAAAAGGAACTTCACCAGGACATCGACTTCACGTTTCTATGGCGCAAATCAGTGGTTTCCGCCGTGGCCTCAGAAATTTTCAGTGCGAGGCTGGGAGTACATTCAGACGAAATCTTCCCGGGCGCCCTTCTTCAAAACATCGGAATTCTGGTCATGATTTCCAGCCAGGCAGCCCTCTACAGGGAGATCCTGGAGCAGTTGAAAGATCCGGCGGCGGCCGTGGACAACATGATGATGGGACCTCCGGCTTTTGATCACAGAGAGGTGGGCTACAGAATCCTCAAAAAATGGGGACTGCCCGAGGGAATCTGCAACCTGGTGCGCGGCCCCCGCGAACAGGCTTCACCGCCGCACTCCATGACGCCTCAGGGAGAGGTCCTGTTTCTTGCCAACAAGCTCGCCTCCACTTTCTGCGACGCGAAAGAACCGGAAAAGGCCGGCTCCCTGCTGACCCTGCTCGAACAACGCCACCAAATCGCCAGCGGGGAGGCGGAGGACACCATCGAGTCCATTCAGGATAAATCACTGGAAATTCTTTCATTTTTTGACATAGACGCGAAGACCATGAAGTCCCCTTCCCAGATCCTTCAGGAAGCCAACATGGAACTGGGAAGGCTCAACCTCTCCTATCAAAAACTTGTGATGGAGCTGGGACGGGCCAAGGAAGATGCACAGGTTCTTGCGGAACGCCTCTCCCGCGCCAACACCCATCTGCGCCAAGTGGTCTACAAGGACAGCCTCACGGGACTCTACAACCACAGATACTTTCAGGAGATCATGGACAAGGAACTGAACCGGGCCATCCGCTACCAGAAGCCCATTTCCCTCATCCTTTTCGACCTGGATCATTTCAAGGGCATCAATGACCAGTACGGGCATCCTGCAGGAGACCGTGTTTTGAGCACGGTCAGCACCTTGATGGAACTGTGCGTGCGAAACTGCGATTCTCTGGCACGATACGGGGGGGAAGAGTTCGCCGTCATTTTGCCCGAGACGGACAAGGAAGATGGACTGCGGGTGGGAGAGAAAATACGGCGGAGCGTGGAAAAGATGCGGGTGACCTTTGGCCACGTCACTCTGAGAGTCACCGTCAGCCTTGGGTTGGGCACATGGCAACCCGGAGAGAGGGCGTGTTCCAAGTCGGAACTCATTTCAGCTGCAGACGGGGCTCTCTACCAGGCCAAAAGATCGGGAAGAAACCGCATTTGCAGCGCATGAGCCCCGCGGGTCACCCAAACGATGAAAAGTTTCCCTGGAAACCCCTGCGTTCCAAAGGTCTTTGTTTTTTTCAGGGGATTCCGTAAAGGGGCGAAGGCGTTTTTCCCGGCTTTCTGCAAAGGTGAAAAGCATGAAACAAAGCACCGACAATCCATCAACTTCCCGGAACCCCTGAACCATGTCATCCATCAAACTCCAGGTCACCGCCATCACCCTGGTGGTCTTTGTCCTTTCGGGAACGGTGGTCTATTTCATTCACCAGCTGGTGATCCTTCCAAGCTTCCAGCAGCTGGAACGGGAGGAAGCGGTCAAGAGCATGGAAAGGGTTCTTCAGGCCATCAACCGCGACCTGGAGAACATGATGGTCACCGCTGCAGACTGGGCCCACTGGGACGACATGCATCGATTTGCAGCCCATGAAGGCAAAGACCCGGGCTTCATTGAATCCAATCTCGACCTGGACTCCCTGGAAAGCCTGAAAGTCAATCTTCTCAGCATCTACACTCCACGGGGAAAAAGACTCTGGGGAAAAGCAGTGAACCTGGCCACGGGAAAGTTTCTGAACCTTGGGGACTTGTCAGCGCCACGGCTCCCTTCCCTCCACCCTGTTTTAAGGAACACCCGTCCGGGCAGCCAGGTCCCGGGCATCGTTCAAACTCCCTTCGGTCCCCTCCTCATGGTTTCCACCAGCATCCTGAGGAATGACCGCTCGGGACCGAGCACGGGGATTTTTGTCCTGGGGCGTTTCCTCGACGAGGAAGCCATGGGGCGCATTTCAGCCCAGACGAGGCTGGAGCTCTCCCTGGAAAACTGGACCCCCCTGAGCACTCCCCCAAAAGAATGGGTGACGGCTTCGGGGACCAGCTTTCCACATACTCCCATCGATCTGGTGGAAACCCGGGACGCCATGTTCGCCCAAACCATCATCGGGGATCTCCCTGGAAGCCCTTTCCTGAAGCTGCAGACGGCCACACCCAGGTCCATTTCCAGCAAGGGCGAACGGGCCGTCAACCTGGCCCTGCTCTCCATTGGCCTGGGAGGCATCCTGGTCATGGGCTTCCTCTGGCTTCTGCTCCATCATTTCATTGTCTCTCCCCTGGCAAAACTCACGGCCCATGCCATCCGCGTGCGGAAAAGAGATGATCTGCAAGCGAGAATCTTTCTCGACCGTGCCGACGAAATCGGCACTCTCGCCCAGGAGATCAACCGAATGATGGCTGCCCTGTGCCGGGCACGCAGGAGACTTGTGGAACGGTCCTACTGTTCGGGCATGTCCGAGATGGCCAGGGGCGTGCTCCATAATGTGGGCAACGCCATCACGCCGCTCACGGTTCGCCTGGCCAGTTTGGAGGAAGAGCTGAACAGGGCTCCTGCCGGAGAATGGAACATGGCCTTCCAGGAGTTGCGCAGGGGGACTGAAAATGAAGAGCGCCAGGAAGACCTGGCCCGCTTTGTGGAACTGGCCGGTTCGGAACTGTCCGCCGTGGTGATGGGAGCCCGCGAGGAGCTTTCGGCTATAGCCGGACAGATGAACCACGTGCAGGAGATTTTGAACCAGCAGGATCAGTACAGCAGAAATTCCATGATTTTGGAGCCTCTGAAAATGGAAGAAATGGTGCTCGAGTCGGAAAAAATGCTCTCACCAAAGATGCGGGAAAAAATTTGCCTGGAAGTGGAGGCAAGCGTTCATGACACGGGAAAGGTTCTGGGGTCCAGAATCACCGTTCAGCAGGTGGTGAGCAACATTCTCATCAACGCCTCGGAATCCCTGCTCATCCATGGACAGGCAGGGGGACGGATTGTGGTCAGCGGTTTCAAGGACCACCTGGATGGACGGAAGGTGGGACACTTTCTCTTCCGGGACAACGGCCCTGGAATGGAAACGGAAAGCTTGGAACGCATGTTCGAGCGGGGCTTTTCCACCAAAGACAGGGGCTCGGGGCAGGGCCTTCACTGGTGTGCCAACGCGGTGAACACCCTGAACGGAAAGATGTATGCGGAAAGTGAAGGGCCGGGCAAAGGGCTTTGCCTGCACCTTCTCCTGCCCCTTGCTTCGGAAGGAAAGAGGGATGAGCAAAGCGGTGGAAACGTCACGAGGACCTCCCCATGAGCTGCACAAAAGAAACAGCCATCAGGGTGCTCGTCGCCGATGATGAAGCGGAGGTGCTGGACGCCTACAAGCGAATCCTGGAAAAACCTTCCTTCTTCCGTGAGGCCGGGCGTCATTCCCTGGGTGACCTGCGCGCGAAAATCTTTGGCGGGGGCAAAAGGGAGTCCGGCGCCCCATGTTCCACCCCCCGTTTCCAGGTGGAATACACTCGAAGTTCCCGGGAGGCTTTGCAGGCCATGAAGGAGGCCTGGGAAAGGGGCGTGCCCTTCCATGTGGCCTTTCTCGACATGCGCATGCCCCCGGGTCCCGATGGCGCATGGGTTGCCCGACAGATGCGAGCCATCGACTCCACCCTGGACATCGTTTTCGTGACCGCTTATTCGGACATGGACCCCCAGGAGATATCGGGGCAGATCCCCCCTGCGGACAAAATTTTTTACCTTCAGAAACCCTTTCATCCCCACGAGATTCGGCAGCTGGCTCTCGCCCTTGGATGCGAATCGTCGGAAGAAGCCAAAATTCGGGAACTGGCCTATTATGACCGCCTGACAGGTTTGCCCAACCGCGACCATTTCACAAGCCGCCTTCTGCAAGCCATTGAGCTGGCCAGGAGGCAAAAACGACGGCTGGCGGTCCTCATGCTTGACCTGGACAACTTCAAGCGCATCAATGACACCCTGGGGCACAATGCGGGCGACCGGCTTCTCAGGATCATCGCCCGGCGGTTGACCGCAAGCATGCGCTGCAGCGACACCATCACCCGGTTGCCCCTGGGAAAGGATCACAAGGATCTGGCACGCCTGGGAGGGGATGAATTCATGATTCTCCTTTCGGAGGTGGTGAAAAACGAGGACGCGGCCGTCGTGGCAAACCGGATCGGAAAGGTTCTCTGTGAGCCCGTCCCGTTGGGAGAAGATGAGATCATTGTGAACACGAGCATGGGCATCGCCGTCTTTCCCGAGGATGGAGAGGATGCGGAAACCCTTGTGAAGAACGCGGACATGGCCATGCACCTGGCCAAGAAAGAGGGTGGAAATTCTTTCAGGTACTTCTCCCCCTCCCTGAATGTAGCAGCCGGCAGGCGCCTGAAGCTGGAAAACGAGTTGCGCCGGGCCCTTCACAGGGGCGAATTCTCCTTGTGGTATCAACCTCAGATCCATTCGTTCACGGGAGAATTGCTGGGAATGGAGGCCCTGATCAGGTGGCAAAGCCCTGCGCTGGGCATGGTATCCCCCATGGAATTCATTCCCGTCGCCGAAGAATGCGGCCTCATCACTTCCATAGGCCAATGGGTTTTGACCACCGCGTGTGCTCAGGCCAGGACCTGGCGGCGCAAGGAACACCCCCTGAAGAGAATGGCGGTCAACATTTCAGTCCTTCAGTTTTTACAGCAAGGTTTTCCCCAACTCGTTGAAAAAATTCTGGCACAATCGGGCCTGGAAGCGGAAGCCCTCGAACTGGAAATCACGGAAACCATGCTCATGAAAGATGCGGACAATTCCATCCAGAAGTTGGAAGCACTGAAAAGTCTCGGGGTTTCCCTGGCCATCGATGACTTTGGAACGGGGTATTCCAGTCTCAGTCGCCTGAAGGATTTTCCCATCGACCGGATCAAAATCGACAAGTCCTTCGTCCATGGAATTTCCTCCGCTCAAAATGAAAAGGCCATTGCGGCAGCCATCATCGCCATGGGGCACAGCATGGGTCTTCATGTGACTGCGGAGGGGGTCGAAACCCAGGACCAGCTGGATTACCTGCGGGACAATCACTGCGAGGAAATCCAGGGATATTTAATCTCCCGCCCCCTGCCCCCCTGTGAAGCGGTGACCTTCCTGAAAAACCGGAACACACTCCAAGCCGGCCGTTTCCGCAGGATTTCACGGGACAGCCAATGCCTCAAAGGGTCCCTCCACCGCAAATGACCGCCATGGGGCAAAAGCCGCAGTTGGAGCAACACCCGGCTCCCGGGCCGTCTACTCCCTTTCCCCCCGGAGGGTCCCTCTCCCGCCTTCTTTTCCTCAAAAACCCCAAAAAAGTGCAGGCGGTGTCTTCCCTGGACTCTGTGAAATGATTTAATTTTATGATTCCATGAATGAAGAAGAGAACCGGAGAGAAATTCCCCGGCCAACGGGAAAGGAAAAGTCATGCTGTTCAAGCTGTTCGCCGCATTCGTCATTTTACCCATTGTGGAAATCTACATTCTTCTCAAGATCGGCACCCATATCGGAGCGGCCTGGACCATTTTTCTGGTCATCGCCACCGCCTTCGCGGGGGCGTGGCTGGCCAGGATGCAGGGCGCTCAGACCATGCAGCGCTTGAGACTCAATCTGCAGCAGGGCATACCTCCCACCGACGATATCCTCAATGCCTTTCTCATTTTTGCAGCGGGGCTGGTCTTTTTGACTCCGGGTTTTCTCACGGACGTGCTGGGGTTGCTGGTGCTCATTCCCTCTTCCCGAAGGGTGATCAAAGGGTGGCTGGTGCAAAAGATCGACCAGTGGATGCGCCAGGGCAACGTGCACATCATTCGCCAGTAGGACTCCCACCTCTTGTTCCAAGGGGAACAATATTGTTCCAGGCACGTCGGCACATTTGCAAAACCCACAAAATTGTCACTTGCCCAAAACCGCACCTCTGCAGAAAATGCCCGGTTGTTCCAGCTCCTCAGAGCCCCATTCCCCTGTGTGGAACAAAACGTGCTCTGGTTTCCCACCATGGCTTGAGTTCTCGTGAAGCTGCGGGACAGGTTAGACTTCCATGTTGACTGAAGGCCTTGACATGACTCCTGAATCAAAAAACGCCAAGGGCGCGACGAACCTTGAAACCCGCCCCAATCATCGCTCTTCCAAACCCAGGGACCTGAAAGAGTCCGAAAGGAAGGATCTTCTGCAGGAACTGGTTTTTCTTCGCAACAGGGTCCGCCAGCTGGAACAGGCAGCAGGAGAGGGGCAAAGGGCCAAGGTCGCTCTTCAGGACCAGCTGCAACTGTTGCAGTCCCTCATGGACACCATTCCCAATCCCATCTTTTACAAAAACACTTCGGGGGTCTACCTGGGATGCAACAAAGCCTTTGAGAAACGGCTGGGACTGCCCAGAGAGAGGATCGTGGGCAGAACCTCCCGCCAGCTTTTTCCGGAAAAACTGGCAGAGAAATACGCCCGAATGGACGCCACCATCTTGGAGAGCACGGAGGAGCACAGCCATGAGGACACCATACTCTATGCCGACGGGACTGAACACATCATCTGCCTCAACAAGGGAACATTCACCACGGCGGAGGGAAGGGGGGCGGGCATTGTGGGGGTGACGGTGGACATCACGGACCGCAGAAGAGCTGAAGAAGCCTTGAAAAAAACCCTCGACG
>PXBG01000157.1 GCA_003566995.1 Syntrophobacteraceae bacterium | reverse complement strand
GGCGAGTGATCTTGCGCTGTATGGATTCCGCCCGTTCTTTGGAGTTGACCGCGACAATCATTTGTTCATCTTCAATAGTGATGTTTCCCATCAAGGTATTGTTCCAGGAAGGATGTTTCTGGTTCCCTCTTTTCAGCCAGGGAAGATCGACTTTCTTCAGATGACCTTGCTCATCATATTCCGCCTTGCCCAGCAAATCTTCATCTTCTTCAGGCAGAGCCAAGGACTGCAGAGCGGTGAAAGCCTCTTCGGGGGAGCAATGCAGCCGGTAATAGAGAGTGGTCGGCAGCATGGGATCGCCGTCGGTATTACGGATATCTGGCATTTGCGGATTGAGTATCTGATCCCGAATGTTGTAATAGAGATCCCTGATTTCAAAATCATATTCAGCCAGCATCTGCTGGTTGAATGTGCCGAAATCCTCTTCTATATGATCGCGGGCATCGATCAGCACATGTTGGAATGAAGGCGGAATAACGAAAGGAGCGCAGCCGAACATGATGGAGACGCCGTCCAGCGAAATTGTGCGAGCGAACAGGGTATCGCCTTTGCGTAAAGTGGAAGAGGCCTGCTTTTCCCAGACCACGATTTCCTGGCGACAGAACAGGTCACGCAGTGTCAGAGACCTGCCGGGTTCCAGATCGAGTACGACGTAAAAGCTGAAATGCCGACTGCAGGTTTCCTGGATGAAACGACGCTCGAGAGACCCAAGCCGATCCTCGTTGTGGCACAGATAATGCTCTGCAATCGGCATTTCCGGCATGTGGTCCTCTTCTTTCTGTTCAGCATTATCTGGCTGCCAGTTGAACAGGAACCAGGGCAGAAAAGGACTATCCAGTTCCGGTTCCTCCTCCGGGTCCATCGGGGCCTCCTGCCAGAGAGAGAATTCATCCCAAGCCTCGGCAGCCACTCCCGTGCCGTAATACTTGTCGGCGTGCTTGAGAAGAACCTCGACCAGTTTACCTTCAGTCTGGCGAAGTTTTTTGACAAAAAAGTGAAGGCCGGGCGCCTCTGATTGACTCAGACAGCATTTTTTGTGTTTTTTCCCGCTGCCGCAGGGACAAGGGTCATTGCGTCCAGGCTTTGCCACGATCAACTCTCCCTGTTATTTATCGATTTCAGTGAGAACAGACTTCCAATTTGACATGCTCAGCTTTGCTGCAGGCTTTCAGAAGACGGGCGAAATTTTTGATGGTCGGGTTGCCTGATGGACCCAGCATTCTGCGAATGCTTTTTTCGTTAAGACCCAACTCTTTCGCGATTTGCGGCAAGAGTTCGGTCGCGTTCAGGTAGTCACGCAAAAGCGCCTTGCCGGTTTCAACATCATCGTCAAGAAAGGCATTGGTCGCTTCCACGATCAACTCGGTTCGAAATTCAGGGTCTCGTTGCACGCGAGACATTACGGTATCTTTAAATTCTCGCGTTAGTGGCATTACTTCTCCCCTTTATTTCTTCGCTTGTAATCGGCCCAGCGTTCTTTAGCCGCCAGAATATCCTGGGATTGCCTTTTGTGCCACCGCCGACCAAGATAACCAACGTTTGCCCATCTTAGCCAAAGTAAATGCGGTATTCCGGCGCCCAGTCAATTTTGTATTCCTGTACGCCGCCTCCAAGGCTCTTCACGTTGGATGTATTGCCATAGCGCAATCGTACCAAGGCGGTCGTAATTTTGGCCGCAGCTTGAGGATTGAGCCGATCGAACCACACTCCAAAGGAGCTTTTGCCCTCTTCGGTAAGATATTCCAAAACGCGCATGTTCAGGCTTCCCTCGGCCACTATGGTAACATGGGAGTTACTTTCATCAACATAAAAACACCTTCCACATTGGCACCTTTATCTGAAACCCTCCATTCCAAGCAAGGCTAGGCAAAAGTCTCACACGGATTCTCACACAGAAGCAAAAAGGACTTAACGGGAATCCCGCTAAGTCCTTGATTTTCCTGGAGCTGGCGATGGGAGTCGAACCCGCAACCTGCTGATTACAAATCAGCTGCTCTGCCATTGAGCTACGCCAGCGCTGAACCTCTGTGGAAAAGTATATTTAATATGTTTGGTGGCTTGTTTCAAGGGAAAAAACACGTTCCCGCTCTTCCGGTAAAGTTGTGATGTGTGCGCATTCAGGCTTTGTTGCGCAGATGAGGGGCGGTGGCGATGTTGTTTATTGAATGGATTGTGTGTTGCCCTGTTCCATCAACCCTGCGAGGGCGTGGAGCCATAAGGGCCAGAAAAGACTGGATTCCCGCCTTCGCGGGAATGACGAGAGGAGGATTTTGACGTGAAAGGACCTCTGGTGCGAAAGGACCTCTGGTGCGAAGGGGCTTCTGGTGCGAAGGGGCTTCTGATGCGAGGGACCTCTGGTTTGATAGGGCTTTTGGTGGGTACTGCTTTGCTGGATTTGGCGTTGGTCTCCCTGAGTGAGGAGGCTATTGATGTGAGGGGCCTCTGGTTTGATAGGGCTTTTGGTGTGTACTGTCTTGCTGGATTTGGCGTTGGTCTCCCTGGGTGAGGAGGCTTCTGAAGTAAAGGGTTATTTTGGTCTGAAAGGGTTTCTGGTGTGAAAGGGGCTTCTGATCAGGGTGACAAAGCTCAAGTCGGCAACATTGGGGGTGCTGGTGGCATTTCACTTGAGCCTGCAATCCACAAGGGCCTTTCTGAACTCTTCCGCCAGCGTCTCATCATGAAGATGGCTGTAAACCTCTCCACCGGGCATCATGCCTCGAATGCGCCCGTCCCCCATGAAGTCCGCCAGAAGCTGCACTCCGATGGCCGTCCGATCCCCGGGATCGGAATGCAGGGCCTTCAGTTCCTCCCAGTGGCCCGGCACCCATCCCTGCTTCACAAGGGACTTGATGAAATTGAGCATGCGGCCGAGCCTCAGGAGGGTGACGGCCTCCGTTCGCGTGGTGGTGTGGGAAATGGGCACCGCCGTGGACCGCATGAGAGAGAAGTTTTGCGGAAGAAGGCCCAGGCGCCCGCAGGTTTCGAAGTCCCGGCTTCCCGGCGCGGGGTAATAGACCGAAACACCCGCCAACACGGGTCTTTCGGCGATAAAAAGAAGGTCTTTCAACGAGTCGGCCGCGTACTGGCCGGGAGCGCCCACGAGAATGTAGCCCACTCCTTCCAGTCCGTATTTTGCGGCGAGGCTGCACGCGCGGTCGAAAGAATGGGTCACATCCCGCCTCCTGAAGCGCTTCAACTGCTCGCGGCAGGTGGTTCCCAGAGACAGGTTCAGCGTTTTGAATCCCGCCTCTTTCATGGCCGCGATCAATTCTTCGTCCAGGGCGGAAGGAAAGAGGCCGTTCATGGCCCTCAGTTCCACGGCGCCCTTTTCAAACCTTCGGGAAACAAAGGCCAGGAAGCTCATGAACCATTTCTTGTCCAGAGAGATGTTTTCATCCTCCAGGTCGATGAAGCCCACCTCTCCCTGTTCGGACGCTCTTTCGACTTCATCACAAACCCCCTGAACACTCCTCCTGCGATGGGTGATCCACGACCGCCTGCTGGTGGAACAGTAGGAGCACTCGAAAGGGCAGCCCCGGCTGCCCACCAGGGTCAGGCTGATCTTTTTCCCTCTTTGGTAATGCTTGGCCTTCAGGAGTTCATGGGCGGGAAGAGGGCACTTGTCCAAATCAAAAACGACGGCCGGTGGCGATATTTGGAGCTCTCCCTTTTCCTTTCGAAAGACAATTCCCGGCACATTATCCACCGGGGTCCCGTGGAGCAGCCCTTTGACGAGGAGGGGCATGGCCTGCTCACCTTCCCCCCGCAGAACGTAGTCCACCGCCGGACACTCCATGACCGCACGGGGCAGTTCCGTGGGATGGTGCCCCCCCAGAACGATGACGGAGTTGGGAAGCCTCTTCTTGATTTCCCGTGCGCATTGAAGGGCGCACTCACTGTAAGCCGTGAAAAGGGACGAGATTCCGATGATGCGGGCCCCCGACCGGGCCGCCCTTTCCGCCATGTGCTGGTAGCTGTAGCCATAGTGCCTGTATTGATGAAACAGGCCGAAGGGGGACAGGTCCTTTTTCCCGTAATAATCTGCCAAATAGTTCATTTCCCCGGGGGTGGAAAGGGGCCGGGATTTGGAAGTGGCCAGGCCGTCCAGGATTTCCACGGTGAAACCTTCCTCCATGAGGGACGCCGCGATGGAGGCCAGCCCGTAGGGAACGGTCCGCTTGGCGGTGAGGTAGAAATCTTCTATGGGGGGCTGAACGAGGAGAATGTGGGGCATGGGGTTTCACCGGAGTTTCATTTTTTTGTCTGAAGGACGGGCTTCACAGGCTCACCAGGGGGTCCCTGTCCGTGGAGAGCTGGACCCGGCGCAGCACGGGGTCCCGGCCGCTTTCTTCCAAAACAGCCTGCGTAAAGGTTTGAAGGTCCCGGGAGGTCCACGCTTTCAGGAAAATGTGCCAGCGGTAGCGGTTTTTGAGCTTGGCCAGGGGAGCGGGGGAGGGGCCCAGAACAGCCACATGCCTGTTTTCCCCGCGAAAGCGGTGAGCCATTTCCCGGCACAGGGCGGCCAGGCGATAGGCTCCTTCTTCCGTTGCCTTTTCCTTGTGGGAAGTGACAAGGAGCTTGAGCAGCCGGGTATAGGGGGGGTATTGAAGCCTTTGCCTCGATTCCAGTTCTGTGTGGCAAAAGCTCCCGTAGTCCATGCTGCGGACGGCCTCCATGGTGTAATGGGCGGGGTTGTAGGTCTGCAGAATGACCCTTCCCGGTTTCGTGCCTCTTCCCGCGCGCCCTGCCACCTGGATGAGCAGTTGAACGGTCGTTTCCCCGGCCCTGAAATCGGCCAGCTGCAGGGAAGTGTCCGCATTGACCACTCCCACCAGGGTGATGTGGGGAAAGTCGTGCCCTTTGGCCACCATCTGGGTGCCGATAAGAATTTGCGCTTCCTGGCTTCTCATGCGGTTCAGGAGCCGGGCGATCTGGCCGGGGTGTGTGACCGTGTCCCGGTCCATGCGCACCGTGGCCGTGTGAGGAAGAATCTGCCGCAGTTCTTCTTCCACCCGCTCCGTTCCGAACCCGAAGGGAAGGAGGGGCGCGGCGCCGCACTGGGAGCATTTTTCCGGGAGCGGCCGTTTTTCGCCGCAGTAATGACAGAGGAGCCGGGCGGCCTGCTGGTGGTAGGTCATGCTGACACTGCAGCCGCTGCACTGCACCACGTTTCCGCAGGCGTTGCACAGAAGGAAGGTGGCGAAACCCCTGCGGTTGAGGAACAGGAGAGCCTGCTCTCCCGCTTCCACCGTTTCCACCAGGGCCTTCTGAAGGTGGTGGGAAAGGATGCGGTGCCTGCCCCTCTCCCGGCGCATGTCCACCGTTTCCATGCGGGGCAGGGGGCGCTCGAGCACACGCTCCCGCAACTGAACGGCACCATAATTCCCGGATGTTCCGTGAAGAAAGGTCTGAAGGGAAGGGGTCGCCGACCCCAGAACGATGGGGATCTTCAGGGAACTGGCGCGCATGAGGGCCACATCCCGGGCATTGTAGCGGAGGCGGTCTTCCTGCTTGTAGGCGGAATCGTGTTCCTCATCCACGATGATGAGCCCCGGATTCTTGAGGGGCATGAAGACCGCCGACCGCACTCCCAGGACGACTCTCCGTTTTCCCTGGTGAATCTCCTGCCACATGTGATATCGCGTGGAAGAGGGCAGGCCGCTGTGCCACACGGCAAGCCGGGCCCCGAACCTTTTTTGAAAGAGAGCTTCCAACTGGGTGCTCAGGGCGATTTCGGGAACCAGGAGCAGAACGCTTCTTCCTGCCTTCAGGGCGTGCTCCGCCAGCCTCAGGTAAACTTCCGTTTTTCCGCTTCCCGTCACGCCAAAGAGGACAAAAGGCTTGAACTCCCCGGAATCCATGGCCGGGAGGAGCAGGTTCAACGCTTCCGCCTGCTCACCGGTCAACTCCAGGTCCTTCTCCTGGCACAATGCCTGTGCGCAGTCTGTTTCGCAGGTTTCGCGGGGAACTTCCCGTGTGACCATTTCCAGGCAGCCTTCATCCTTGAGCTTGCGAATCCAGTAATCGGCGTTGGAAACGCTGCGGCGCAGATCACTCATCAGGGAGCCGCCCTCCTGCCCCTCCAGAAACTCCAGGAGCTGCAGCAGGTTTTTGCTCCGTGAAGGAATGTTTTCCGGGCGGCGCAGGAGGCGGACACTCTTGAGGATTTTGGGAGCTGGAAGGGAATCCTCATGCACATGAACCCGCTCGATGAATCCTTCGGCTTCCAGTCGGTTCAGGTGGGTCCGCAGGTTTTTGAGGGAAGGGAACTGCCTCTGGAGGGCCTTGAAACCGGCCCCCCTTTTGCGGCCGATGCTGTCCAGCAGCTCCCGGGATACACCGCTCAGTCCATGGACATGGTGGGAGGAAAGAAGGCGGAAAAAGGGTTCGGGAGGATTGGTCAGGCCCGAGGGAAGGGATGCCTGAAGCACTTCCCCCAGAGGATAGAAGTAGTAGCTGGATATCCAGCGGCAAAGTTCGATGAGTTCCCGCGGAACCACCGGTGAAGGGTCCAGCAGGGAATGAATGAAGCGGGCCTTGACGTCTTTGGGGATGGGGGGCGGGTCGGAAGACACATGAAGCACAAGGCCTGTGGATTGCCTTCTGCCCAGGGGGACGAGCACGCGGGCGCCCACTGCCGTCAGGGGAGCCAGCTCCTCGGGAACGAGATAATGCAGGGTTTTTTCAAGAGCGCTGAAAACGGCCACTTCCGCCCAGAGCAATGAGGCATCTTCACTCATTGGAAGCTATTTGCACCACTCTTCTGTCAGGCAGGCCCTCTTCTCCTGTCAGGGCAGCGAGGTACTGGTCCCTGGTCTCGACAAAAGCGGCCATCTGGGATTTGGGAACGGACTCGGCATGAGGAAATTCGGTTTTGAGAAAGTCAATGGGCGTGCCGTTCCTGTAAAACCGGAAGTCCAGATGAGGGCCCGTGGCCAGGCCTGTCGCCCCCACATAACCGATGACCTCCCCCTGTTCCACCCTGCTGCCCTTGCTCAGACCCGGGGCATAGCGTGAAAGGTGGCCATAGGTGGTCTTGTACGTGTCGTTGTGGCGAATTTCCACAAAGTTGCCGTATCCTCCCTTCCACCCCTTGTAGGTGACCGTTCCCCTTCCTATGGCGCTCACAGGGGTTCCCGTGGGGGCGGCGTAATCGATGCCATAATGAGGACGGTAGATTTTCAGCACGGGGTGGTATCTTCGGTGGGTGAAGGTGGAGCTGATGCGGCTGTAACTGAGGGGCGCCCTGAGAAACATCTTGCGAAGGGACTCCCCTTCGCTGTCAAAGTAGCTGCCCCTGTCTTCCCCGGTCTCATGGTAAAAGGCCTTGTGGGATTTTCCCGACACCACCATTTTGGCAGCCAGGATGGGGCCCCTGCGCACACACCTTCCATCCTTCACTTCCTCCCGGAAATGAATGGCGAAGGCGTCCCCCTCTCTCAGGTCCGTGTTGAAGTCGATGTCGTAGGCGAAGAGGTCGGCCAGCTCCATGATCAGTCTGGGGGGGATGCCCGCCCGAATGCTGGAATCATAGAGATTCCCCACAATGGTTCCGTTAGCGGACAGGACGATGGTGTGGGATGCATGGGACTGTTCATGGCACTTCCATCGGTCCCCCGCTCTGCGAAAGACGAGGGCATTGCCGTTGACGGGCGAATACCTGAACTTCAGGGGGGTCCCGTCCACGGCACGGACCCGGACGGTCAGCTGATCCCCGGGATGGATCGCGTTGAGCCTGCAGGGGCTGACACAAGCCTTCTGCCATTGGTGCACCAGAGCGATGGGCAGGCCGAATTTTTCCATGACGCCGTGAATGGTGTCTCCCCGCTCGATCACGTGGCGATGGACGACAAATTGTTCCTGATATTGCGAACGCATGGTGAACTGGTCGGGATATGGAAAAAGGGCCTCGGCCGCAGGCTCCCGGGAGAGCTCAGGTCCGGGGGAAGGTGGCGATGGCGATGATGACGATGAAATGACGTGCCATCCCAATCCCAAAAGGCCCGTCAACATGAGGGCGCAAAGGAGCGCGGCCGCAGTTTTTTTAACGCTTCCGGATTTTTTGACGGTCCTGGGTTGCTTTTTCTTGTAGGAATTGACGGGTTTCATGATCAAATCATCTAGCACATGCCCCCTGACCCGTCAAAGTTAAAATGGAAGGATCGATGCTCCCGGTGAAAGAGAAAAAGAGCCAATGCAATGGTCCGTTTTTTTTGAAAAACGATCTCTTTGAGGAGGGAGTGAATGAGAGGACCATTTTGGCCCGTCTTTGGCCATGGAGGCCAATTAGTGCTTGCTATGCCCCCCGGCCATGGTGTAATTGCCTTTAAAGTCGAGGTTCACAGCCAATCCATCGGGCGTCCTGAGGCGGAGCGACAGGGTGGGCATTGCCTGCCGGATCATGCTCCTCACAGGCAGGCCCCTTGTTCTCTTGTCACGTACACTAGGAACATCTAGGCAGCAACATCAGGAACAGGTCCGGATTTTTCTTTATTTCAAGCGGGTTATCGACACATTACAGTTCAGTTTCATGATTTATGAGAAAGGGAGGTTCACATGACTAAAGCCGAACTCATATCGAAGATGGCCGATGATGCAGGCATCACCAAAAGCACGGCGGAAAAGGCTCTGAACAGCCTGGTGGACGCCGTGACCGAGAGCCTCTCATCGGGAGACAAGATCACCCTCGTGGGCTTCGGAACCTTTGACGTGACGGAAAGAGCCCAGAGGGAAGGGCGTAATCCCCGCACGGGTGAAGCGATCACCATTCCCGCTTCCAGGACGGTGCGGTTCAAGGCGGGCAACAAACTCAGAGACACCGTGCGGTAGCTCCGGCCAGGTTTCTGAAAGGGTGCCATGATTCCTTTCGCGCGCGCACGTCCTCTGTTGTCTCTCATTCTGTCTCTCATTCCTCAGCCGCTGAGCGGGATGCCCTTTTCACCATGACATTTCAAGATGAAAGCGTAGTCATCGAGCCCAGAAAAGGCAGGCATGAAGCTCCCCTTCCTCCACTGGCCATTCTGGTTTTCACGCCTCAGGACCTGAAGGTGCTGGGGGCTCTCATGCCCCTGACCTCCCAAACGGGACATGAACTCTACCTGGCCCGGGTTCATTCCTGTTCCCGTGGGCAGGTGCCCTTTGCGGTGGTCGGCCCCATGATCGGAGCTCCTCAGACCATCCTGATCCTGGAGCGGCTCATCGCCCTCGGGGTGCGGCAGGTTCTGGCGCTGGGATGGTGCGGTTCCCTGCAGCCCCACGTGAACATCGGCGATGTGGTTCTTCCTGTGGGAAGTGTGCGCGAGGAAGGCACCTCCCCTCATTACCCCCTGGATTCCGGCGATCCGGGACCCAGTCCTGGAATGCTTCAGCGCCTGGAAACGGTTCTGGGAAATGGTTCGTGCACTGTTCACAAGGGGCGCGTGTGGACCACGGACGCTCCTTTTCGTGAAACACGGGGAAAAGTCAGGAAGTACCAGGGAGAGGGGCTGCTGGCGGTGGACATGGAGACGTCCGCTCTTTTCACCGTGGCTCATTACCGAGGCATTCAGCTGGCACAGGTGCTGGTGGTGTCCGACGAACTCGCCACGCTCAAGTGGGTTCACGGGTTTCGCAATCCCAGATTCAAAGAGACAAGACACTGGGTTGCGAGGGAGATATTTGAAGGGTTCATTCCCCATGCTTCCACCCTTTGAGACGAAGGGCCCGAGGGTGCTGCCGTTGATTTGACCGATGGCGGGTTGCCCTGTCCCCCCTCCATCCGCATAGGCGGGGGGCCGGAAGATCCGGGAAAGGCTGGATCCCGGGAATGACTGGATTCCCGCCTTCGCGGGAATGACGTGAAGGAGCCTTCGGCCGGGTTGCAGAAGATCGGTTGGTAACGTTGGGGCCTGATTCGGCAACGCTGGGATTCGATTTAACAAAACTGGGGCTTGGGGAGAGATGAAAAAAGACGACGTCCGCAGAGAAATGGAGTCGCTGCGGGAAAAAATCAGGCGCCACGACTATCTGTATTATGCCCTGGACGCTCCCGAAATCTCCGATGAAGAGTATGACGCACTCTTCAGGCGGCTGGTCCAGCTCGAAGAATCCCACCCCGAACTGATCACTCCCGATTCTCCCACCCAGCGCGTGGGCTTTCCTCCACTCGACAAATTTCAACCCTTCAAGCACGAAGTCCCCATGCTGAGCCTTGAAAATGCCATGGCCGAGGGGGAAATCACTGCCTTTGACCAGAGGGTCAAAAAGCTGCTCAATGTGAAGGGAGACGTGGAATACCTTGCGGAGCCCAAGATAGACGGTCTTGCCATCGAGGTGATTTACGAGAATGGCGGGTTGAGCGGTGCCGGAACCCGGGGAGATGGCTATGAGGGCGAAGATGTCACCCCCAATGTGAAAACCATTCGGGCCATTCCGTGGCGGCTTTTTCGCGGGAAGGAAGGCAATGGCGCACCCCGTTTGTTGGCTGTGCGCGGAGAAGTCTACATGGAAAAGAAGGATTTTCGGCGGCTGAACGAGAGCCGGGGGGAGAGGGGAGAATCCCTTTTTGCCAATCCCAGGAATGCTGCCGCCGGATCCTTGAGACAGCTCGATTCATCCATCACCGCGGCCCGGCCCCTGAAGGCCTTTTTCTATGGCGTGGGATCCCTGGAAGGACGCTCCTTTCAGCACCAGTGGGAGCTTTTGAAGCAGCTGGGCCGTTGGGGACTTCCAGTGAATCCCCGGTCTCACCTCTGTGAAGGCATTGGTGAAGCCCTGGAATTTTACGGCCGGCTTCGGGAGGAGCGGGATCGTCTCCCCTATGAAATCGACGGAGTGGTGATCAAGGTCAACCGTGTGGACTGGCAGCGTTCCCTGGGGGAAAAATCCAGAAGCCCGCGATGGGCGGTGGCCTATAAGTTCACTTCGCAGGAAGCACAGACAAAAATTCAGGAAATCATGGCTCAGGTGGGACGCACGGGAGTTCTGACGCCTGTCGCCGTTCTGACGCCCGTCACGGTGGGAGGTGTGACCGTTCAAAGGGCCACGCTTCACAATCAGGATGAAATCGATCGCAAGGATGTGCGAGTGGGCGATGTGGTGACCGTCCGAAGGGCCGGGGACGTGATTCCCGAGGTGGTGGAAGTCCTCAGGGAACATCGTGGGGGGAGTGAAAAGCCCTTTCGGATGCCGGACCATTGCCCCTCCTGCTCGGGTTCCGTCGTGAGGCTTCCCGAAGAAGCCTTCCACCGGTGCCTCAACCGCAATTGTCCCGCCCAGATCAAGGGAGCCATCTGGCATTTTGCCAGCCGTGACGGTTTGGACATCGATGGATTGGGCAAAAAAATCATCTCCAATTTTGTGGACAGGGGCCTTGTTCGTTCTGTGGCCGATCTTTATTCCCTCGAGGCGGAGCAGCTGGAAGGGCTGGAAGGGTTTGGAAAGAAGTCTGCCGAGAACCTGATCGAGGCCATCGAAAGAAGTCGTGATGTCCCTCTGGAACGGTTTTTGTACGCCTTGGGCATCCAGCATGTGGGCAGCCACACGGCACAGATTCTCGCCCGGCACTTTGGAAGTCTGGAGGCCCTGAAAAACGCCACGCGGGAGGAACTCACCGCTGTTCCCGGCATTGGTGACACAATGGCTGAGGCCATAGTGCGGCACTTTGAAAACGAGGCCAACAGGGAACTGATCCAAGAACTCTTAGCCGCGGGAATTCGATTGAAGGAGCCGCCCAGGGCCGAACCGGCGGGGGATTCCTTCTGGGAGGGGAAGAGGGTGGTGTTCACCGGAACACTGTCCTCCTATACCCGCCAGGAGGCGGCGGAACTGGTCACCAGCCGGGGAGCCAAAGTGACGGAGAGCGTGACGGGGAATACGGACGTGGTGGTTGCAGGGGAGAAGGCCGGTTCAAAACTGCGGAAAGCGACTGAGCAGGGCATCACCGTTTTGAATGAAGAGGATTTTCTCGGGAAGATTTCCTGAAGATGTCCCATCTTCTCCAACACTTGAGAGGTGAGCATGGAAAAAAGGCGCGTACACGTTTGGATCGAGGGAAGAGTGCAGGGTGTCTACTTTCGCGCTTGCACCCAGGATGCCGCCCTTGATCTGGGATTGAAAGGGTGGGTTCGCAACCTGAGAGATGGAAGGGTGGAGGCGGTTTTTGAAGGAGACAGGGATCGTGTGGAAAAGATGATCCACTGGTGCCGCCACGAAGGAAGCCCCGGCAGCAGGGTGGACCACGTGGAGGTCAAAGAAGAGGATTTCACCGGGGAACTGGATCGGTTCGAGCTCATCGCATGAAAGGATGATTGGTCTTGGGTGGTCTGAAAGAATACTGGGAGCATTTCGTTTCGTTTTTGAAAAAATACGATGCGGCGCACATCATGGAGATCCTGCGGGAAGCGGACTGGAATTCCATCCTGACGAACCCCCTCGCGTGGATCGCCAGCTTTTTCCTTTTTGGGGTGATGATCTGGAAGAAGCAGTTGAAAATGCTTGTCTTTGTGTGTTCCATGGCAGCCTTCGTGGCGCTCCTGCAAACCACCCTTCCCCCTTCGGGCGAGTCCATGGAGCTTTCCCGCATCCTTCAGTTCATCGGGGGCAGTGCTTTGCTGGCAGGGGTGAACCTTTATTTCTTGTTCGTGAGACAGTGAAGGCCGCGGAGCAGGAAACTGATTGCTGCTCCGTGGACTCCTGTCTCATGCGCCGCGCCGGCTTTTCCAGAGATGTTTGTCTCAGGCGGGGCTATTCTTCTTCCCCTTCCGGGCTATCGCCATTCACTCTTTCCTTGAGCTCTTTGCCCACCTTGAAAAAGGGCAGCTTCTTGGAATCCACCTCGATGAGTTCCCCTGTCTTGGGATTCCTGCCCTTGTAGCCGTCGTATTTTTTGACCTTGAAGCTTCCAAAGCCCCGGATTTCCAGGCGGTCATTGCGTATGAGGGCATCTTCCATGCTCTGGAAGGTGACATTGACGGCCGTTTCCGCTGCTTTGAGAGTGATCCCTTCCGCTTTGGCCAAGGCTTCAATCAATTGACTCTTTGTCATATTTCAACGCTCCTCGCAAGATTTCCAGATTTCAGTGTTTGTCGGGAGTGATTCTTTCCGCACCGTGCAAATAGGGGCGTAAGGCATCAGGAATGATGACGCTGCCATCTTCCTGCTGATAATTCTCAAGAATGGCGAGCAGGGTGCGACCCACGGCGAGCCCCGATCCGTTGAGTGTGTGTGCCAGTTCGGTCTTGGTCTGGCCTTTTCTTCGTAAACGGATACCGGCCCGTCTCGCCTGAAAATCTTCGAAGTTGCTGCAGGAGGATATTTCCCTGTGAGTGTTCTGACCCGGAAGCCAAACTTCAATATCGTAAGTCTTGGAAGCAGAAAAACCCATATCTCCTGTGCACAGAGTCACCACCCGGTAAGGAAGGCCCAGTTCCTGAAGAATGGTTTCCGCGTTTTCCAGAAGAGACTCCAGTTCCTGGTAGGAATTTTCGGGAGTGGTGATCCTGACCAGTTCCACCTTGTTGAATTGATGCTGCCGAATGAGGCCCCGCGTGTCTTTTCCGTAGGACCCGGCTTCTGAACGAAAGCAGGGCGTGAAAGCCGTGTAGAGTTTGGGAAGGTTCTCTTCCTCAATGACTTCGCCCGCATGGATGTTGGTGACGGGAACCTCGGCCGTGGGGATCAGGTAATAATCGAGGCCTTCCAGCTTGAACAGGTCTTCCTTGAACTTGGGAAGCTGTCCCGTGCCCATGAGACTCGTGCCGTTCACAATGACGGGGGGCAGAACTTCCTTGTAACCGTGCTTTCTTGTGTGCACATCCAGCATGAAACTGATGATGGCTCTCTCCAGGGCGGCGCCCATGCCCCAGTACACGGCAAAGCGGGCCCCGGTCATCCGCGCTGCGCGTTCGAAGTCCAGAATGCCCAGTCTTTCCCCCACTTCCCAGTGAGGTTTGGGATCGAAACGGAAGGAGGGTATCTCGCCCCAGGATTTGTAAAGAGCATTGTCTTCCTCGTCCTTTCCCACAGGCACGGAGTGATGGGGGATATTGGGAATGTGGAGAAGGAATTCTCTGAAATCCTCCTCGATGCCTGCCAGCTTTTGATCGAGGTTTTTTATGCGCTGAGACACTTCGCGCATTTCCTCGATGCGGCCACTGGCGTCCTTCTTTTCTCTTTTGAGCTGGGAAATCTCGTCCGATGCGACATTTCGCTGATGCTTGAGCTCCTCCACTTCCCGGAGGATGTTGCGCCTGTTTTCATCCAGCTGAATGAATGGTTTGAGATCCATGCCCATCTGCCTGTTTTGCAGCATATGGTCCACGGTCTCCAAGTTTTCACGCACGAACCTGATGTCCAGCATAGAGTCCTCATTGCCTGAAAGAATATGTCACGAAGAGAAATCAAAAAAAATCAGCCCGCTGCATGGGGTGGAAAGAATCCACCGGTCGGTCATCTCAGTCATCCATGATCCCGGAAGGCTGCCTTCTGTTCCGAAACCCCTTCATGCAGAGAAGAGAGAGATCAAACCCGGCTCAACGTTGGAAAATGGAAATGACCTTTCATGAAGAACCCCTCGATTGGGGAGTGGTTCAAGTTGAAAAGTTCTTACCCCGAAAAGGATTTGTTGTCAATTCCTTTTGTTACTTCAATAGGTTGGCTCAATCGGACTTTGAAGCAAGGGGGAGCCATGGAACGCCACGGGAAGGGCTCCGGTCCCCGGGCCCACTTCTCCGGGGAAACGGCCTTTGGAGATCAGTCCATTTTGCTGCTGAGAACTTCGATGCTGTAATCGCTGAGAGTGCTCAATTCGGGAAGGTTGTGAAACACCAGCATGAAGGGCACCTGGCTGCCGGGAGGAATGTGCACGTTGTTGAGGTCCTTTCCTTCCCGGTTCATCATGCGGTTCTGAATTTCCGTGATGGGCAGGCTGGTCAAATCTTCCCTGCTCATGACATTGCCGGCGTAGCACCTTTGGGAGAGGGCGACGGTGTTGCGGGTCGTGTAGAGTTTGCCCTCCAGGAGAACAAAACTCACGGGCTGGCCGGATTCATTGGTGGCTTCTCCCTCCACCACAAAAATCTGGCCTCCCGAAGAATTTTCCAGGAAGTAGGCCTGAGTGGAATCCGCAATGGTCACAAGGGGTTGTTCCGCTTCCCCTCTTGACACGGGTGCGGCTCCCTGTCGCGGTGTCCTGTCGGAGGTGAACCAGAAGACCAGGCTTCCCAAGGCCAGAAGAAGGACGAGGCCCAGGAGGGCGATGCGCAGGGTGCCTTTCCTGCCGGGTTTCAGGGGAATGTTCGCGGCCGTGAAGGGGTAAGACCTGGATCGGCTTTGTTCAGCCTCAGGCTCTTCAAAATCATCTTCCGCGGAAGAGTCCACGGAACCCAGTATGTCCAGTTCGTCTTCATCCCGTGGAGGGGGCGCCTTCCGGGAAACCATGAAGATGTGACCGCAGCGGGAACATCGGACTTTGTTCTTTTCTTTCTTGAGCTTGTCAGGGTCCAGTCGAAACTTTGAATTGCAGGATTCACACGTGACGATCATGAAGCAATCCTTCGCCGCCGTTGCCCCTTGCGGGGCTTCGGCGAAATCACTTGAATGAGAAAAAAGGTGCCTGGGATTCCATAGGTTTTTTCAACGACTTGCATGAGTTCTTGCTGGTCACTCATTGAACCGGACTTCAAAAATGCCGGGCAGGTTACGATGTTTTTCAGAGTAGTCAAGACCATATCCCACGAGAAAACCCTTTTCAATGCGTAACCCAATATAATCAAGAGGTATTTGAACCTGGCGGCGCTCTATTTTGTCCACCAGGGCGCAGACGCTGATGGACCTGGGATTGAATCTCCTGAGGTGCTCCAGGTACCAGCGCAGGGTCAGACCTGTGTCCACAATGTCTTCCACCACCAGTATGTCCCGGCCCCGCACGGGCAGTTCAACGTCCTTGGTGATTCGAACTTCACCGCATGTCTCCGATTTGCTTCCGTAACTGGACAGGCGCACGAAGTCCACTTCCAGGGGTACGGTGATCTTTCGCGTGAGATCGGCGATGAAGATGTACGATCCCTTGAGGACTCCGACGACCAGGATTTCCCTCCCCGCATAATCCCGGTTGATTCTGCCAGCCAGTTCGGTCATGCGCGCATCCAGATCCTCCCTTGAAATGCGAGGCACCAGGCGATAACTCTCCATAGCCACTCCCCGTCCACTTGAAGTGAGCAAAACGTTTTCTCAAAGGGAACTGATCGGCACCTTACCGAAAAACCCTTAAAAAATCAATTGCCATTCGTTTTAAGCACTTAATGTCATTTGCTTAATTCCTTGCAGAAGGGGAAGCGGTCTTTCAGCTGTTTTCTCCTTTTCGTTGATTTTCACTGAACAACGGGGTATACAGAAAACAAACTTTAAACAGGAAGGAAAAACAACATGCAGGAAAAAGTGGAAAAGGCTCTGGATAAGATACGTCCCATGCTTCAGCGGGATGGGGGCAATGTGGAACTGGTGGCCGTGGAAGGAAATGTGGTGAAGGTGAAGCTGACCGGTGCCTGCCGGGGCTGCCCCATGAGCCAGATGACCCTGAAGGGGGGCGTTGAGCGCGTCATCAAGCAGGAAATCCCTGAAGTCACCGAAGTGGTGGCCGTCAACTGATTCTTCCAGGGCGAATCCTTGTGCAGGAGGAAGGTTCCTTCGGGGTAGCTTTTCCTCCTGCGCCGTCCCCCCTTGCCTGGCTCCTGATCGGGTGGGCGCTCCCTTTGTCACTTGTGGTACGGTTCTCCCCTCAGGATGGTCAGAGCCCTGTAAGTCTGTTCCACCAGCATGAGCCGGGCCAGATCGTGGGGAAATGTCATGGAAGAGAGGGAGAGGGTCCACTGAGCCCTTGACAAAACCCTGGGGGAAAGGCCCAGAGGGCCGCCCACGATCATCCAGACCCCGGACCTTCCCTGCTTGAAAAGCCTGTCCCAAAACTCCGCAAACTTCTCCGAACTCATGGACCTGCCTCCTGCGTCCCATGCCACCAGGGTGTCCCGCAAGTCGCAGGTTTTCAGGATCCTTTCTCCCTCCTTGTCCATCACTTTTTGCGGCACAGCCTTGGCGGTGATTTTTTCGGGCTTCACCACGTGAACCTCAGCGGGAATGTAGTGGCGGATGCGTGACAGGTACCTTTCGATGGCCTGTTCCAGTTCGGGAAAGCTGGTTTTTCCCACAAACAGAAGGTGGAGTTTCATAGGAAGCGAATGAGTTCCGAAGGGGTCAGGGGGAAAGCCGGCAGGCCAGGAGAAATTCACGGTTCCCCTTGGGGCCCAGCAGCGGGGAAGGCGTGATTCCAAGGATTCCAAGGCCCAGACCTGTGCAGAAGGTTTCAATGCTTTCGCACACCTCCTGGTGCAGCTGTGAATCCTTCACAACGCCCCCTTTGCCCACAGCCTCTCTCCCCGCCTCAAACTGAGGCTTGATGAGGGCGACTACAAGAGCCTCGTCATCCAGGAAAGGGAGCACGGAGGGAATCACCAGTTTGAGGGAAATGAAAGAGGGGTCCATGGTGGCCACCTGGATTTTTTCCCCCACCAGTTCGGGTGGAAGGTTGCGAATGTTTTGGCGTTCCAGGACCACCACTCTGGAGTCCTGCCTCAGAGACCAGGCCAGCTGGCCATATCCCACATCCACCGCGTAAACCTTCACGGCCCCGTGCTGCAGCAGGCAGTCGGTGAAGCCCCCCGTGGAAGCGCCCACATCCATGGCCGTGAGGCCTTCCACTTTCAGATCGAAAGCTTTCAGAGCATGGTCCAGCTTGATTCCTCCGCGGCTGACGAAAGGAATGTCTTCTCCCGTGATCTCGATGGAACTCCCGGCGGAAACCATTTGACCCGACTTGGTGACGCGCCGTCCGTCCACCAGGACCCGGCCGCTCAGGATGAAACCCTGAGCCCGTTCCCTGCTGGCCATGAATCCTCTTTCCACCAGAACCTTATCCAATCGCTTGGAAAACTTGGCCATGGGGAATCCCCAGAGTACACAAAGCTGCCTGCTCAATGCTTGCAGGGTCGATGCCGCACAGTTTGCGCAGAGTGCGCTGGTCACCGTGAGCGATGAACTTGTCGGGAATGCCTAGCCTTTTCAGAGAGTTGGGAAAATAGCTTGCTTCCTCGAAAAGTTCCAGAACAGCGCTTCCAAATCCTCCCTGAAGAGCGTTTTCTTCGATGGTCACGACCCTTTTGGTTTTCCTGGCCCAATGAAGAATGAGTGACTGGTCCAGGGGTTTGATGAATCTTGCATTGAGCACGGTGGCGAAGATTCCCTGCTTCTCCAGGGACCGGGCCGCTTCCAGTGCCGCATGGACGCAGTGTCCCACTGCCAGGAGGGTGACATCGCTCCCTTCCCTGAGCACTTCCCCCTTGCCCAGGGGAATGGTGGAAAAGTTTTCGTCCATTGGCACTCCCGCTCCTGCCCCGCGGGGATAGCGGAGGGCAATGGGGCCCGAATGGTCCACGGCTGATTTGAGCATGTGCTGGAATTCATTTTCGTCTTTCGGGGCCATGATCACGAGATTCGGAATGTGTCGCAGAAAGGAAAGGTCAAAGACTCCATGGTGAGTGGGCCCGTCTTCCCCCACCAAGCCTGCCCGGTCCATGGCGAAAATGACGGGCAGGTTCTGAAGGCATACGTCATGGACCACCTGGTCATAGGCTCGCTGCAGAAACGTGGAGTACACGGCCACCACGGGTTTCAGCCCTTCGGCGGCCAAACCGGCGGCAAAGGTCACCGCGTGCTGCTCTGCTATTCCCACGTCGAAAAAGCGTTCGGGAAACTGTTTGGAAAAATCCTCCAGGCCGGTGCCCTGCATCATGGCTGCCGTGATGCCAACGACCCGGGAATCTTGCGCCGCCAGTTTGCTCAGGGAATTCCCGAAAACCTGGGTGTAGGAAGGGGGTGACTTTTTGCCCGAGGAGATGCTCTTGCCCGTGTCGATGTCAAAGGAGCCTATGCCGTGAAAACTGGTGGGATCGCTCTCGGCAGGGCTGTACCCTCTGCCCTTTTGGGTCATGACATGCACCAGCACGGGACCTTCGATTTCGCGGGCCTTGCTGAATGTCTCGATGAGGCGGTCCAGCCGATGGCCCTTGATGGGTCCGATATAGTGAAAGTCCAGGGCCTGAAAGAGCATGCCCGGTGTGAAGAAGGAGACGAGAGAGTCTTCGCTTCTCTTCAGAACCTGAACGAGATTGGGTCCCAGCCCTGGAATGGACTTGATGACATTTTCAATCTCGCGCTTGAGATAGAGGATTTTTCGATTGGAAAGTTTTCGGCTGATGAAGGAAGAGAGGGCCCCCACGTTGGTGGAGATGGACATTTCGTTGTCGTTGAGCACCACGATGAGGTTTTTTCCCAGGTCCCCTCCATGATTGAGGGCCTCAAAAGCCATGCCCCCTGTCATGCTCCCGTCTCCGATGACGGCGATGGACCGGTGAGGACTTTCCTTGAGCTCATTGGCCACGGTCATGCCCAGGGCTGCCGAAATGGATGTTCCCGAATGACCGGTTCCGAAAGCGTCGTATTCGCTTTCGGAGCGCTTGGGAAAACCGCTGATTCCTTCATACTGCCTGATGGTGTGGAACCTGGAGCGGCGTCCCGTGAGAAGCTTGTGCGTGTAGGACTGGTGGCCCACATCCCAGATGATGCGATCTCCTGGGGCCTCGAACACATGATGCAAGGCCAGTGTCAATTCCACCACACCCAGGTTTGGAGCCAGATGCCCCCCGTTGTGGGCGACGGTGCAGATGATCAGGCGGCGTATTTCCTCCGCCAGCTGCTGCAACTGCTCCACCTTCAGCTGTTTCAGCTGGGCAGGGTTGTCAATCCGGGAAAGGAGTTTCGTTTCGGCCGGTTCTTTCAAGGTTTCAGTCCTCCTCAAAACCTGCAGGACTCGGGGTTTCCTGGAAGGAGTGTTCAGCCGGCCCCTGTTTCAGCGGGCCTCTTGGGAAGCACTCTATTTTTGGCAAGATTCACGCGCGTCGAACGAGCAGATACCGGGCGATGGCACGCAAGGGTTCCGCTTCTCCTCTGAACGGCGCCAGCGCCTGTACGGCGGCTTCCACATTTTCCCGGGCCGCTTCCCTGGAGCGGGACAGGCCGAGGAGAGCAGGGTAGGTTCTTTTGTTGCTCGCCAGATCCGAACCGGGAGTTTTGCCCATCTCGTGAGCCTCTCCCTCCACATCGAGGATGTCATCGGTGATTTGAAAAGCGAGTCCGAAGTGCTGGCCGTAATGCTTCAAAGCGGCGATCTGCTCGGGCGTTCCCCCCCCAAGGCTGGCTCCCACTTCCAGGGAAGCTGTCAGGAGAGCACCGGTTTTTCGCACGTGCATGTATTCCACAGTGGCAAGATCCGCTTCCTGATTCTCACATTCAAGATCAATGACCTGGCCTCCCACCATGCCGCGGTGCCCTGATGCCCTCGCCATCAACCCCATCGCCTCCACAATGCGTTCGGAAGGAAATGACTGCAATGCGCGGACGCTGGCGGTCACATCAAAGGCTTCCGTGAGAAGAGCGTCACCTGCCAGGATGGCTATGGCCTCTCCGAAAATTTTGTGGCACGTGGGCTTGCCCCTTCGAAAATCGTCGTCGTCCATGGCGGGGAGGTCGTCGTGGATGAGGGAATAGGTGTGGATCATTTCCAGAGCGCACGCAACGGGCAGAACTTCCTCCATCTTGCCGCCCACCACGTCGGCCGCGCCCAGGCACAGTATGGGCCGCAGTCTTTTTCCTCCTGCAAAGAGGCTGTAACGCGCGGCTTCCAACACCTTCTTTTCTAGACCCGTGGGAGCGGGAAGCAGTTCCTTCAGGGCATTGTCGACGAGTTTTTTCCGTTCTGACAGATACTTCTTGAGATCGAAATCGGCCATTTGGTTTCGTCCATCCTGTAAAAAGATATTCTATAATTTTAAAGGGTCAAAAGACAAGTGTCCCAATCCATTTCCTCCCTCTCGCTCCCCTGAATGAAAATCGGGCCGGCGCCTGTCTTTCCAGCGCGCAGGGGAAAAAATTTCCATGGACCCATCAATCCCTGTCCAGCTCCGAAAGCTTCTCGGGCGGAGTTTTTTCCAGGGCTGAACCGGTCCAGTTGCCCTCCTCATCTTTGACAAGTTCCTGAATTTTGTTTTCCGCTTCTTCGAGTTTTTGGTGGCAAAATTTTGCCAGCTTCACCCCTTCTGTGAATGAAGCCATGGCGTCCTCCAGAGGAAGGTCGCCTCTCTCCAGCTTTTCAACAATTCCCTGAAGCTTTTTCAAAGCCTCCTCAAAAGCCTCGCTTTTCTTCTTAGCCATAAACGGTCCTCGCCATGGAATCAAAAGGATTTTCAATCTTCAACTTTTCGCACTTCACACACAAGATTTCCCCTGGCCAGCTGCACCAGCACTTTATCTCCCTCCTGCACCTCCCCGGCGTCTCTCAGCACTTCTTTGCGGGGCAGTCCGTAAGTGATGGAATAGCCTCGCTCCAGGACGGAAAGGGGGCTCAGGGCATTCAGTTTGGCGGTGTATTCCTGGAGTCTCATGCGGTGACTGTCCAAAAGCTTCCGTTGGTGAATGGTCATCTCCCGGCATTTCTGATCCAGGTGAGCCCGCAGACTGGTGATGGTCTGAAAGGGATGTGCCCGCTTCATTCTGTCCTCATAGTGGAGCAGGCGGGTTCGGGCCCTTTCCATGCGGCCCTCGAGGGCCAGAAGCATTCTTTCCATTCGTTCGTCCAGGAAGAGCCTGAGGTCCGCCAACCGCCTTCTGGGATCGACCAGCCGGCTTTGAGTGAATTGGAGCATCTGCTTTTGGGAGTCCAGTTTGTGGCGCAGCAGGCTCACCAGTTTTTCCTCGCAGATTTTCAGTTCACGCTCAAACCGGTCCAGCCGGGTGACGACCCATTCGGCGGCAGCCGTTGGAGTGGGAGCCCGCTGATCCGCAACCATGTCCGAAATGGTGAAGTCGATTTCGTGGCCCACTGCCGACAAAGTGGGCAGGGTGGAGTCAGCCAGGGCCCGGGCCACCACTTCTTCGTTGAAAGGCCATAAATCCTCGATGCTCCCTCCGCCCCGGCCCACAATGAGCAAATCCCACTGGTAGGCTGCAGCCAGCTGGTTGGCCTTTCCAATGGCCGCGGCAATTTCCGCTGCAGCTTCACGGCCCTGAACGCGCACGGGAAGGATCGTTACAGTGAGAGCGTAAGGGCTTCTCTGAAAGACACGCAAAATGTCCTGAATGGCCGCACCCGTGGAAGAGGTGACGATGGCGATGTGCGTGGGGCAGGTGGGCAGGGGCTGTTTTCGGGAGGAGTCGAAAAGCCCTTCCTTTTCAAGTTTCTTTTTGAGCTGCTCAAAGGCCAGCTGCAAAGCACCGAAGCCCTGGGGCTCCATCATTTCCACGATGAGCTGGTATTCACCCCTCGGTTCGTAGACGCTGAGCCTTCCCTGGCAAAGCACCTGAAGGCCGGCTTCGGGCGTGAAGCGCAGGTTTCTTTGCTGAGGGCGGAAAAAAACGGCCCGAATCTGGCTCTGGTCGTCTTTCAGGGTGAAATAATGGTGCCCCGATGAGGGCACTCTGAAATTGGAGATTTCACCCATGACCCACACGAGGGGATAACCGGACTCCAGCATGTGTTTGATCTGAGCGTTCAGTTCGCTCACGGTGAAAACGACGGGTTTTTCTTGTGACATGGGGCGAAGCATGGCCAAATCCGATCATGAGAATGGAGTGCGGAAACGGCGGAATGGTTTCCAGTTCACCAAATGAACTTCCTGGGAGCTGATCGCTCATTCAAACAGTTTGGGATCCATGGCATCTCGCAATCCTTCTCCCACCAGGTTGTAGGAGGTGATGCTCAGGAAGATGGCAGCCCCCGGAAAAATGGTCAGCCACCAGGCAAATTCAATGTAGTCTCTGCTCTGAGACAGAATGTCCCCCCAGCTGGGTGTTGGAGGCGGCACGCCAAAACCGAGAAAGCTCAAACTGGATTCCGTGAGGATTGCCCCCGCAATGCCGAAAACGGCCGAAACCAGTACGGGAGCCATGGCGTTGGGCAGCATGTGAATGAAGATGAGGCGCCCGTTGGATGCTCCCAGGGCTCTCGAGGCCATGACGAAATCCAGCCGCTTGAGCTTGAAAAACTCCGCACGCACGAAACGGGCAGCCCCTGTCCAGCTTGTCAGGCCGATGACCACCATGATGTTGTAGATGCTCGGGGGCAGAAAGGCGATGATGGCGATGATGAGGAAAAAGGTGGGGATGGTGAGAAAGACCTCTATGATTCTGCTGATGGTGTGGTCCACCCAGCCGCCGAAATAACCCGCCGCGGCTCCCAGAAGAATGCCGATGACCAGAGCGATGCTCACCGCCACAAAGCCCACCGAGAGAGAAATGCGGGCACCGTAGATCATGCGGCTCAGCACATCGCGGCCGCTGTCGTCGGTGCCGAACCAGTGCGCACGGCTGGGAGCTTCGAGAATTCTCAAAAGATTGTATTCCGTAGGGGAATAGGGGACAGGGGGCCACAGGGCCCAATAACCCTCTTCCCTGTCCCGCTGGAAAAGAAAGGGAGTGTCCTGTTTCAGTTCTCTCCAGGATTGGGGCCCAACCTGCTCCACTCCCGAAAGAACGGGCCAGTGCCACTTGCCCTCGTGAATGAACAGTATGGGGCGGTCATTGGCCAAAATGGGAGCGAAGACGGCCACAAAGATGAGGGCCAGAGTGATCCAGAGACCCGCAAGAGACAGGCGTTTCTTTCTGAAGTGATGCCAGACGTTTTGCCAGTAGCTGTTGGGCGCGCGATCCTGAGTCATTTTTTCAGCGTCCCGGGTGAGTTTTCCTGCTCACCGTCCATATGAGCACCCATGTGAATCCGTGTCACCGTGTCCGTTCTATCCTGAAACATCATCTGGCTCCAAGGTCTCAATCCAGCTGAATGCGGGGATCGAGCAGGGCGTAGAGGATGTCTGAGAGGAGCAGGCCCACAAGCGTGAGAAGGGCGGAGATGGTCGTGATGGCCATGATGACCGGATAATCCCGGCTCAAAACCGCCTCGAAGCCAAGCTGCCCCATGCCCGGAATGGAAAAGATGCTTTCGATGATGATGCTTCCTCCGAACATGGCGGGGAGCAGAAAAGCAAGGAGGGTGACGATGGGAAGAAGAGCGTTGCGAAAGGCATGCTTGAAAATGACCAGCCGCTCGTTCAGCCCCTTGGCTCTGGCTGTCCTCACGTAATCTTCACGGATGACTTCCAGCATGTTGGAGCGGGTCAGGCGGGACAGGTAGGCGAGCCCCCCGTAGGTGAGACACAAAACGGGAAGCATGAGATGCCAGATGCGGTCCAGAAGCCAGGGGAAGAAGCTGAGGTGTTCTGCCCCGATGGAGGAAATGCCGTAGACGGGGAAAAGATCCCAGAAATCTCCTCCTCCCAGCAGCATGATGAGCAGCACCGCCACCCAGAAAGATGGAAGAGAATACAGAAAGAAGAAAAAGAGGGTGAGGAGCCGATCGGACAGGGCCCCCTGGCGTGTGGCGGAAAAGACGCCGCAGGGTATGGCGATGAGATAGACGAGGAAGATGGAGATGAGGTTCAGCTGAATGGTGATGGGGAGCCTCTCGGCGATTTTATCCCACACCTTCCGGTGATCCTTGTAGGAGTTCCCGAAATCAAAGGTGAAGACCCTTTTGACCCAGAGGGCGTACTGCACGGGGAGGGGTTTGTCCAGGCCGTAAAGCTTTTTGGTGTCCTCCACGATCTGCTCGGACAGGGCAGAATCGCCGATCTGTCCCTGGGCGGCCATTTGAATTCTCAGGGTTGCAGGATTGCCCGGGGCCAGCTGGATGATGAGAAAGGTGATGAGCGTGATTCCCAGGAGGGTGGGAATGATCTGCAAAAGCCTTTTGACGAGATAGGTCTTCATGCTGTCGTTTAGCCTTTTTCCCTCAACGCCTTCTCTCCCCGTATCTTTGGTGCTCCGAGGGAACCCACCATTCGCGGGGGACCAGCCCCATGGGGTAAACGCTCACATTTTCAAATCGGGTGGACACGGCCACCAACGCCTGAGTGGTGAAGAGAAAGGTGTAAGGCTGCTCCTCATGAAGGATCTCATGAAAGCGGTGGTAAAGTTCATAACGCTTTTCCTCGTCAAATTCCTGACGTGCTTTTTCAATGATGGCGTCCGCTTCCGCATTTTCAAAACCCACAAAATTGGACCCACCTTCTGCCTGGGAAGAATGCCACAATTGATAAGGGTCCGAAACCCATCCGAGGTTCCAGCCCATGGTGCACGCGTCGAAATTGTGCTCTTGAATCCTTTGCACAAAAACGGCCCATTCCAGCTTGCGGATGGTCATGCTGATGCCCGCCTGCCTGAGATTCTCCTGAAGAATGGTGGCGATCTGCTCCCCAAACTTGGACCCGGAAGCGATGAGAAACTCAAAGGAGAAGGGCACGCCGTCCTTTTGAAGAATGCCCCTTCCATCATGGTCTTCCCAGCCCGCTTCCCGTAGCAGCTCCCTGGCTCTCTGCGGGTCATAAGGGTGCGGGGTGATGTTTTTGTTGTATTCGGGGCTGTTCACGTAAAAGGTGCCCGTCACCACTGTCCCCAGGCCGAAAAGGATTCTTTCCAGAATGCTCTCCCGGTCCAGCAGCAGGGTCATGGCTTTGCGCACTCTCGGGTCGGAAAACTGGGGTCTTCTCGAATTCCAGCCAATGTAGCTGTAGCTGGGGAGATAGTACTTGAGCTTGACGAAATTTTCTTGGAATCTCCTGCTCTGTGTCTGGCGGACCCACTGTATGGGGCGCAGGCCCATCACGTCCAGGCCCCCTTTCCTGAGCACCTGAAAGGCGACGGTGGTGTCCGTGATGATTTTGAACAAGATTCGATCCAGGTGAGGCCTTTTTCCCCAGTAGTCTTCATTCCTCACGAGGACGATTTCCTTTCCCGTGTCCCAGCGAAGCATACGGTAGGGACCCGTTCCGAGGGGGCTTCTTCCCACGGAATGCTGATTGAAATTGTCCGTTTCTTCAAAAAGATGTGCCGGAAGGATGGGGATGCCGCCGCAAAACTCCAGGGCGCGAAAATAGGGAATTCGGTAATGGTATCGGACGGTGTGATCGTCAATCACTTCGAGGGATTCGATGTCCCGGTAATAGTTCCTGAGGTGTGCCGCGTCCACGGCGGGATCGTTTATTCGTTCAAAGGAAAAGGCCACATCCCTGGCTGTGAAGGGAGTTCCGTCCTGCCAGTGAATGTCTTTTTTCAGATAAAAAGTGTAAGTGAGATGGTCCTGGGAGATTTCCCAGGACTCGGCGAGGACGGGCACCAGTTCCAGTGTTTCCTCATCCCGCTTCAACAGGGACTCGTAGATGTAATTGTTGATGTTGGACGCATAGGCGTCGGTGGAGGTGATGAGGTTGAGCGTTGCGGGCTCGGAAGGGAGGTGATAGATGAGCCAGTCTCCCTCCTGAGGCTCCCTCTCCTGATCGGAAGCATGCGGGATGCCGGGGTGCAGGAGGCACAGGGCGGATAAAATAATGGTGAAAAACAGCCGTTTCATTGGGAAGGATCTTTTCTTGAAGGGGGAAGTTCGACCACCTGAGGTTTGGGGTCCGATGGAATGCTTCTTCTGGACAAATGGTGCACCAGATAAAAGCCCCCCAGAAGGAGCACCACAAACAACACGGAAAGGATGTTGAAATACTTTTGAAGGAACCCCGTGATGGGTTCGCCGAAAAAGTAGAGCAGGGTGGCCACGATGAAAAAGCGTCCCGCCCGGCCAATGAACGATGCCAGAGCGAATCGTTTCACATCCAGGAGAAACACGCCGGCAGTGACGGTGAAAACCTTGTAGGGAATGGGGGTGAAACCGGCAATGGCCACCGCCCACACGTCATATTTGTGATAGTAATTTTGAACGAACTGGATTTTTTCCCGGGAAAACATTCTCTCCACCAGGGGTCTCCCCCCCCACTTTCCCAGGCCATAGCCGAAAAGACCCCCGGAGACAGAGCCCACGCTGCAGACGGCTGCGTAAAACAGGGCATGCTGAGGGTTGAGAAGGGAAAGGGCAATGAGGAGCACGTCGGGGGGAATGGGAAAAAAGGAAGATTCGGTGAAAGCCAGAATTCCCAGTGCCAGGACTCCATAGGGAGTGTAGGCCCATGCCATGACCCAGTTGACCAGTTCGTGTACGCTTTCCAGCATGTTTTTCCCGTCGTTTTGTTGTGAGCCTGAGGGCCGTGAGCGGATCAGAACATTCTGAAACCAGCCATTCCTTGCCTGCCGAAGAACATGAAAACGAATGCGGTTTCGTCAGCATTCAACCTGGAAACGTGAGTGTTTCTACCACACCGCACAGGGTGCAACAAGGCTTTTCCCTTTCGGGGGTGTCCGGGCCTGCAGGTGAAAAAAAAAGAAAAACCCCTTTCGTTTTTGACGCAAAGGGGTTTATTCCCGTCCGCGAATGACATTCACCCGCAGTTTCAATTTTTGTGGTTAGAGTCTGTTCACATCGATGCTTCGAATGAAGCTTTTGATTTCCGACATCCAGTTTTCCAGTTCCTCTTCGCGCTCTTTGCTGAGAGGTTCCTGCGCATGAGCCCCTGAAGCCATGTTCGAGGGGTCCCGCTCAAGGGTGCTTCCGCTCTCCGCGGAAGAACTTCCGTAAAGGGATGAAGGCGATAATTCGTCACTTCTCAAAAGATTTCCCGTGTAAGATTCTATGATGCAACTCATGGTTGACCTCCTTGATGGACTTGTTTCTATGTTGTTGAAAAGAAACTAATCACACGTCCATCAAATGTAAAGCATGGGGTTTTTTTGTATTTGTAAAGAGTTTCACCGCGTTCTGTCCTGCAGGATGACGCGGATGAAGGTGCCCCGCCGAAGGTTCAGTTCCCTTGCGGCATTTCCCCCGTTCATGGCAATTTCCAGGTTTCCGTGACTGCCCAGAAGGGCGGCGAACTGCCCCGCAGGCACTTCCGCATAGGTTTTCACGAGGGGCAAAAGCTCATGGGGTTGCACTTCCACGGCCATCTTTCCAAAGGTGGGCGAGAGTTGCAGCAGGTCGTCCTTGCGGATGCTCGTGATGCCGTTGCCGAAATGGTCCGTGTGAATGACCTGCCCGCAAAGCACCCCTTCCCGTTCCATCCGCACCTGGAACCAGTTCTCCATTTTGGGGTCACAGGGTGTTCCCATTTGATGAGGCGGGACTCCTGCGGCCAGGTGAGCGGCGACGGGGGCGAAGATGTCCCGGCCGTGAAAAGTGTGACTGGTTTCAGGAAGCCAGAACTCGGACCGGTCCAGTTCCCAGGCCTGCCAGAAAGGAACTTGTGCCATGATCTGCGAAAAGAGTCCATTGTCCGGTCCCACAAAGAAGTGTGTTCCCGCCTGAACGATGAGGGAACGGCGTTCCGTGCCCACGCCCGGGTCCACGACCGCCAGGTGGATCGACCCCCCGGGAAAGAAGCCATGGGTCGTGGTCAGGATGAAGGCGCCTGTGGGAATATCCTGAGGGGGAATGTCATGGGAAATGTCCACCAGCTGTGCTTCAGGATGAATTCCCAGCATCACGCCTTTCATGCTGGCCACATAACCGTCTTTCCACCCAAAATCCGACAGAAGGGTGATGATCCTGTTCATGTGAGGTCCTCCTGGTGTGGAAGTTTTTTGTGCCCGTCAAATTCCCAGATGATGAAGGCTCAACCGGGAATCGGCCGCCAGTTCTTTTGAAGAGCCCGTCCAGACGACCCTCCCCTTTTCCAGGATATAGTGCCTGTCCGCAACCTGGTTCAAAGCCCGGACATTTTTGTCGATGATGAGGATGGAGTGACCATGTTCCCTGAGATGACCCAGACACCTCCAGATTTCTGTGCGCACGAGGGGAGCGAGCCCTTCAGTGGCTTCATCGAGGATGAGGAGGTCCGGGTTGGTCATAAGGGCCCGTCCAATGGCCAGCATTTGTTGTTCCCCTCCTGAAAGCTGATTTCCCATGTGATGGCTGCGATGCCTCAAAATGGGAAAGATCTGGAAAATGTCATCCAGTGCCCAGGGTTTGAGGCCGCTGGTTTTGGTGCGAGCGCGCGCTGTGGCGGTGAGATTTTCCAGCACCGTGAGGTTGGGGAAAATCTGCCGCCCTTCAGGAACCAGGCCAATGCCCAGTTGGGCAATTCGAAAGGGGGGAAGCCCGCGGATGGATCTGCCCAGGAAAGCGAGGGAACCGGAGGCAACCCTCAAGAGATTCATGATGGCCCGGACTGTGCTGGTCTTGCCCATGCCGTTTCGTCCCAGTAATCCCACCGCCTCTCCTCTTTCCAGCTGGAGGCTCACCCCGAAAAGAGCCTGGCTGCTGCCGTAAAAACCATCGACATCCTTCAGTTCAAGCATTCGCTTCCTTTTCCTCTTTTTCATCTCCCAGATAGGCTTTTCGAACCGACTCATCACGGCGGATCTCCTCTACCGTTCCGGAAGCCAATATGCGGCCGTAGACCATCACCGTCACCCGGTCAGCCAGCTGGTACACCGTTTCCATGTCGTGCTCCACCAGCAGGAGGCCCTGACGGCCCTTGATTCTTGAGAGAAGGACGATCATACGGGCTGTTTCCTCGGGACCCATTCCCGCCGTGGGCTCGTCCATGAGAAGAACCTTGGGATTGCCGGCAAGCACCATGGCGACCTCCAGTTGTCGCTGTTCTCCATGGGAAAGGGTGCCTGCAAGGGCTTCCCCACGATTTTCAAGTCCCACCTGCTCAAGGAAGTTCATGGCCGCCAGCCGGGACTCCCTGTCTGAGCGCGCGTTTTTCCAGAAGCGGAAGCCGTGACCCCTTTGACTCAAATGGGCCAGCATCACATTTTCCAGAACAGTGGAGGCGGGAAAAACATGGGCGACCTGAAACATGCGCGCGATGCCCCTCCTGGATCTCCCATGGGGCTGAAGAGAGGTGATGTCCTGGTTTTCAAAAAAGATGGTCCCTTCGTCGGGCTTGAGTTCACCGGCAATCTGGCCCATGAGTGTGGTCTTGCCGGCGCCATTGGGACCGATGATGGCATGAATTTCTCCCCATTCAAGGGTGAGGTCCACCGAGGCCGTGGCTGTCATGGCTCCGAAGCGCTTCACCAGTTGATGGGTTTCAAGGAGGGGTGACATGTGAAACCTTTTTTTGAGGCCATAAACCATACAAGCCGCCCCGGGCATAGAGCACCACGAGGATGAGAAGGGGGCCGAGCACGATCATCCAATGCTGTGTGAAGGCCGAGAGGATTTCTTCCATGAGAAGGAGAACGATGGCACCGAGTACGGGGCCCGCAAGGGTTCCCATGCCCCCGAGAATGACCATCACGAGAGCATGTCCCGATTGGGTCCAGTGGAGCAGGGAGGGGCTGATGTAAAGGGTCTCGTTGGCCATGAGGGCTCCCGAAAGCCCGGCCAGGGCAGCGGATATGACAAAGCAGGTCAGCTTGTAGGGGAATGTGGCGTATCCCAGGGATTGCATTCTTTTTTCATTCTGACGGATGCCTCCAAGGATAAGGCCAAAGCGCGAACCAGTGAGACGTCTGCAAAGGAGAAAAGCCCCGGCGAGGAATCCAGCCGCCACATAGTAGAAAAATTCATGGTGCCTGAGGAACTCTTTCCCGGCGAGGGTGTTGCGGGCGAGAAGCCGCATGCCGTCACTTCCCCCGAAGGTCTCCAGGCCCGAGGCGAAATAGTAAATCATTTGGGCGAAAGCAAGGGTGATCATTATGAAGTAGGCTCCCCTGGTCCTGAGGCTCAAAGCTCCAATGGGAAGGGCAATGAGCATGGCCGCTCCTGCGGCGGCGGGCCACACCACCAGGGCGTCCGTGATCCCGTGAAGGGACATCAGTCCCGTCATGTAGGCACCGGTGCCGAAAAAGGCGGCGTGGCCAAAGCTCACCATCCCCCCGTATCCCACGACCAGGTCGAGGCTGAGAGCCAGCAGGGCAAAGATCAGGATGCGGGTGAAAAGCCTGGTGTGAAAGACATCGCTCCACAAGGGAAGTGTGGCGAAAAACACGATGAAAACAAAACAGAAAATTCTTCGAAAGGTCATTGGGCTGTTTGGGCTCCCTTATTCCGTAATCCCATGCCAGGAAGTCCCCAATGGGCCACGCTCATTGGGGGATGAGGCAGGAGTCCCGGCTGAAGGGTTGTCTTCAATGGCGGCAACCCGGTTGCCAGAAGGCCCCGAATGGCCGCAATCACGTTCTTTGAGCAGGAAACAGCCCTTCAGGCCTCCAGCACAGAACTGCGGCCATGAGGACATAAATGCCCATAGACGCCATGCCCGGGGGAAGCAGGACGCGGCCGAAAGTGTCCGCCACGCCCACCAGGACAGCAGCAAAAAAAGCTCCCTGAATGGAACCGATGCCACCGATGACAATGACGACGAAGGCAAGAATGAGGATGGGCTCGCCCATCCCCACTTCCACTGACAAAATGGGACCGGCCAGCATGCCCGCCAGACCGGCGAGCGCTGCTCCAAGACCGAAGACGACTGTGTAGAGGAAACGAATGTTCACCCCAAGGGCATTGACCATCTCCCGGTTGCTGGCACCGGCGCGAATGAGCATTCCCAGCCGGGTGTGATGAATGAGCCCGTAAAGTCCTGCTCCCACCCCTAATCCCACTCCGATGATGACCAGGCGATAGACGGGATACGTCAGTCCCGAAAAGATCTGGACGTGATGGGAAAGAAATTGGGGAAGGGCCATGAAATATGACTGAGGCCCCCAAACCATGCGCACCAGTTCATTGAAGAACAGTATGAGCCCATAGGTGGCGAGGACCTGGTCCAGGTGATCGCGGTTGTACAATCTGCGCAAGGCGAGCATTTCCACGATCATGCCCAGCAGCACCGTCAGGGGAATCGACAGGATTATGGCCCAGATGAATGACCCCGTCTTTTGTTGAAGGGTTGCCGCGAAATAGGCGCCCATCATGTAGAGGGAGCCGTGAGCCAGGTTGATGAGATTCATGACACCGAAGATGAGGGTGAGTCCCGTGGCCATGAGAAACAGCATCACGCCGAACTGGAGACCGTTGAGGGCCTGGGTGAAGAAGAGAATGGGATCCATGGGGTCGCCGTTCTACCACTTCATGGGGCATTGTTTGTGATAGGCGTCCATGTGCTCCTCGAAGGCCACCCCCAGCATCTTGTTGGTCAAAATTCCTTCTTCATTTTTGATGACCTGGCGAATGTAAAAGTTCTGAACGGGGAAATGATTGTTGTTGAAACGAAAGTTTCCCCTCACGGACTGGAAATCGGCCTTTCGAAAACCTTCCCGGAGTTTGTCCTCATCACGGATCTGGCCCTTTGCGGACCGGACGGCGCTGTCCATGAGAAGGGCGGCGTCATATCCCTGGGCCGCGAAGAGCGAGGGCAACCGATTGTGGGTGTCTTTGAAATCAGCCACGAATTTCTTGTTGACGGGATTGTCCAGGTCCGGACTCCAGAAACTGGCATTCACGAGACCAAGGGCCGCATCTCCCATGGCTCTCAGAACGGACTGGTCCAGGGTGAAGGCCGTGGTGTAGAGGGGGATTTCATCTTTCAGGCCTGCCTGGGCATACTGCTTGACAAAGTTGATGCCCATGCCACCGGGATAGAAAACGAAAACGGCATCGGGTTTTGCCGCGCGAAGCTGGGCCAGTTCCGCAGCATAGTCGGGCTGATTGACCCGCGTGTACACTTCGGCGACCACTTCTCCATCAAAATATCGCTTGAAGCCCGTGAGCCCGTCCTTTCCCGCCTGGTAGTCGGGAGCCATGAGGTAGACTCTCCTGATTCCCTGGTCCTGAAGGTATTTGCCCATGGCTTCATGGGTCTGGTCGTTTTGCCAGGAAATGGTGAAGAGGTTGGGATGGCATTGATCTCCCGCAAGAAGAGAGGGGCCCGCGTTGGCGCTGATGAGGAACCGTCCCTGGTCCAGAATGGGGCTGGCCACTGCCATCATGACGTTGGAAAAGACGATCCCCGTGACAAAATCCACTTTGTCCCGCTCTACCATGCGCGACGCCACCTGGACCGCCACTTCGGGTCTCATCTGGTCGTCTCCCGTCACCAGTTCCACGGGAATGCCGCCCAGCTTGTCTCCGCAATGGCTGAGCCCCAGCCTGAAACCGTCCAGAATGTCCGTGCCCAGGCTGGCTCCCGGTCCTGAGAGGGTGGCGATGAATCCCACCTTCACCTTGTCCGCAGCGTGACCAACCGCGGCTGAATTCACGGAAAACATCAGAGCCAGCAACAATCCCCCGAAAAACTTTCCCAGCAAGCCTTTTCTTTTCATGCCTTTCACCTCGGTGTGTTTGTTTTTCTTCCAGTGGGTCATGGCGGTAAAAGTTTCTTCACTTCACCTCAGGCCCGCAATGAAATCCCCCACGGCTTCCACTCCCTTTTCTTCGATCAACCGAATGGTCTGGGTGCCAATGACGGCGATGTCCACCTTTCCCGTCAGAAAATCCATGTCTGCCCGGTCCTTCACCCCGAACCCCAGAGCAAGAGGCAGGGAAGTGGCCGAACGGCAGCGTTTCAGATAATCTTGCAGGTCTTGTGAAAAACTTGTCTGAGCCCCCGTCACACCAGTGCGTGCCACGCAGTAGACGAAGCCTTTTGTGAGAGACGCCAGAGTGCGCATGCGCTCGAGGCTGGTTGAAGGGGAAAAGATGAAAATGGGGGCTAAACGGTGGCGCTCCATGGCCTCCAGGCATTCCTTTCCCTCCTCCGGGGGCAGGTCTGGAATGATGGCTCCCCGAATGCCCGAATGGGCCATGTTTTGTGCGAAGGCCTCCACTCCATGTTTATAGATGATGTTGTAATAGGTCATGAAGAGGAAGGGGATGGAAAACTCCGAGCACACTTGCTCGGCGAATTCCAGGCACTGCCTGACCTTCGCACCCCGAGCCAGGGCTTCCTGATTGGCCCGAAGGATCACGGGCCCGTCGGCCATGGGTTCGGAAAAGGGGATTTGCAGCTCCATCAGATCCACTCCTCCTTCCACCATGGCTTTCACGATCTGGTAAGAATCTTCGAAACTGGGGTACCCCAGAACGATGTGTGTCATGAGCAGAATGTCGCGGTTTTGAAGCCGTTCTCTCAAATATGATTCAAGCACGGTATTTTTCCCCTTTGTCCATGATGAACTGCTGCCATTCGGGATCACCGAAAGCGTCGGCTATGGTGAAAATGTCCTTGTCACCTCTTCCCGACTGATTGATGAGCACAATGTCGTTTTTGGAAAGGAGGGGAGCCTCCTTGAAGGCCTGAACGAATGCGTGGGCCGACTCGAGGGCGGGAATGAGGCCTTCTTTGCGAACTGTCAGGGCCAGGGCCTGGATCACCTCCTCATCGGTGGCCGCTTCGAATCTCACCCGCCCCCTGTGCTTGAGGGCCGCCAGGATGGGAGAAACGCCCACATAGTCCAGGCCTGCCGCCACGCTGTGAGTTTCCCGCATCTGTCCGTCGCTGTCCTGAAGGAAATAGGTTTTGTACCCTTGGGCCACACCGATGCTCGCGTCGGGAGAGCAGAGCCGTGAGGCGTGGAGTCCCGACCGGAGTCCTTTTCCTCCCGCTTCCACCCCCACCAGTTCCACGCCGTCGTTCATGAAACCGTGAAAAATGCCCAGAGCGTTGGATCCTCCTCCCACACAGGCATAGACCCTGGCCGGAAGACGCCCTTCCTGCTCAAGGATTTGTTCTCGGGCTTCCTCCCCCACGATGGACTGAAAATAAGAGACCATTTCAGGGAAGGGGTGGGGACCGCAGGCCGTTCCCAGCACATAATGGGTGGTTTCCATGTGAGTGACCCAGTCCCGGAAGGCCTCATTGATGGCGTCCTTCAGGATTCGGGTGCCTTCCCTCACGGGAATCACCTGAGCGCCCAGCCGTTCCATCCAGAACACATTGGGGCGCTGGCGTTCCACATCCACCTCGCCCATGTAGATGGTGCAGTCGAATCCGAACCTGGCGGCCATGGTGGCAGTGGCGACGCCGTGCTGGCCGGCGCCCGTCTCCGCAATGACCCTTTTCTTCCCCATGCGCTTCACCAGGAGTCCCTGGCCCATGACATTGTTGGCCTTGTGGGCCCCTGTGTGGTTGAGGTCTTCGCGCTTCACGTAGATGCGTGCGCCTCCCAGGTGCTCCGTGAGGTTCCCCACAAAGGTGAGGGGAGTGGGCCGGCAGGAATAGGTGGACATGAGGGTTTCATATTCTTTCCAGAAGCGGGGGTCGTTGCGTGCGCTTCGAAAAGCCTCTTCCAGTTCATCAAACGTTGCAGAGAGGACTTCGGGAATGAAAGCTCCACCGAATGCCTCATAATACCCTCGGTCATGCATGGGAAAATCCTCCAATGGTTTGGGAGAACACAAACTGGTCGGTCCTGCAAAAAAGCTCCGAATAAATGGCATGCTCCGCAGAAGGAAAATCCAGGAAACGATTCACCATGAGAACAGGGGTGGTTGCCGCCACCTCCAGGTGACGTCCTTTGGCTCCCTCCAGCGTTCCGATGCGAAAGTTCTGTTTTCCCCCTCTGGGCTTCAGGTAGTACAATTCTTCCACGATCTGAGACAGAGAGCGGTCTTTCAGGTCGATGGCATCGATTCCCGCAAAAACCTCCACATCCAGGTAGATGTCTTCCAGGAGCACCGGTGTTTTTTCCACCCGGCTGAGACGGGAGAAAAAGAAAGCCTCTTTTCCCCAAAAGGGGTTTTCGCGGTTCACCTTCACCGTGATGCGCTGTGTGGGTTCAAGAATCTGGGTGTCCATGGAGATGCCTTTCCTCTCAAAGGCCGACAGAGTGCCCGCGAGAGAGAAAAGATCCACTTCCCGGGAGTCTTCCCGGACGAATGTGCCGGCTCCCCTTTTTCGGGCGAGGATCTGGCGGCGAACCAGCAAGTCAGTGGCCTGGCGGGCGGTGGGGCGCCCGATGCCGTATTGTTGCGCCAGCTTGTGTTCCGATGGAATGGGGGTTCCGGGAGCGTATTCTCCCGACCGGATGCGGGCCATGAGCACATCCGCCAGTTGGCGGTAAAGGGGAATGGGAGACTGGGGGTTGAGTTTCATGTTCTGTTCACCGGACTGAGGTGGTCCTTTGGGTTGTGAGCAAATCATCCATGGAGGGAAGTATGATGCAATGAATCAAACTTGTCAAGACAACTTGTCATGTTAAGGGGGCACGGCCCTGAAAAAAAAACTTCCAGGACCTTTTCTTCAGGGGCCGGCAAACCCCTTGGAAATTTTCCTTGGGTCCTCTCCCGTGGCTCTGATAACATGCAGCATTGATGATCCGGCACCAATCCGCGTTGGGAATGGTGCTGAGCGAATGCCCGGCAATTGTCACACTCGTATTTTCTGACCACAGGCATATGGGCCCGGGCCGTATTGCAATCACATCCACGGGCCCGTCCCCGGGACCGCCGATCCCCAGCCCGGCCATCATGGTCGCCCCGGAAAGGCTTCACCCCGGACGCAACCTGTCATGACACACAACCCGAAGTAAGGAGGGGAAATGGTGAATCCCATGAATCCCGGGATCGAAAATCTCAGTGAATTTGCAGTGAACGTCATCCGCAAAGCAGGAGACATCGCCCTGCCTTATTACGGCAAAGGCAATCCTCAGGTGAAATTCGACGAGGAGCTGGTCACGGAAGCGGAACTGAAACTGATCGATTTTTTCAAGTCAGAGATCAAATCCAAATATCCCGAACACGGGATCTTTGGAGACGGAGCTCCCCGGGAAGAATATGCTCACGGCGGAAAAGGTCACCTCTGGATCTACGATGCCCTGGATGGCGTGGCCAACTTTCAGGCGGGGATTCCCGTCTGGGGAATTTCTCTGGCCCTCCTGGAAAACTTCTGGCCGGTCCTGGGGGCCTTTTACATGCCCGTGACGGGGGATTTGTTTTTTGCGCGCGCGGGGGAAAAAGCCTTCTGGCAGGACCAGGAGATCGCCATCCCTTCCACCGGGAACATGGACAATGAAAGCGTGCTCCTCACCTTTTCCCGTTTCCACAACCATTACAAATCCACTTTCCCCGGTAAAATCCGAAATCTCGGATCCACGGGAGCGCACCTTTGCTATGTGGCCCGAGGGCGTGCCGAAGGAGCACTGCTGGCCCATGTTTCCTATCCGGACCTTGCTGCCGCTCAGATCATTTTGAGCGCCGCAGGGGGAAGAATCTGCAAACTGGATGGCACGGAATTTCATCTCAGCGAGTACCTGGGAGGACAGCGCATCACGGATCACCTGCTGGCAGCTCCCCAGGGAGCCCATTCCTCCATCAGCGTTTACCTGGAAAGGTTCGAGTAGCCAACCGTCGGTGCAGGAGAGCTGTGGAAGGGTGCATTTCAATGCAGTCCACGGCATGGGAATTGAGCGGGTGCCGGAAGAGGATGGCTGCCACCGGCACCCAATAAGGCCCCGCACATGCTTCAGGTGTGATCTGCTTTCTTTTTCAATCCCTGAAGCACTTGTTTCAGCTGTTTTTCCGTTCCTGAGATTTCTTCCTCCAATTTGCGAAGAACGTTTTTGCTGAAGGCGTCGGGATGGGTTTCCCAGAGGGATCGGATTTCTTCAGCCCTCTGAACCAGCTGCATGAGTTGGCGTTCCCATTTGAGTTCCTCCAGTTTTTCCTTGTCCTCCTCGCGGCGAAAGGGAGTGAGGGGAATGATGTCCCCGATGGCCGGTGCTTCCGCAATGAGCCCCAGATGCTCCTGGACCAGCCGGGCAAAGCCTCTGGTCACGTTAGCCTCACCATGGATTGCGTAGACCCTCATGAGGGGATTTTCAAAATTGCCCAGCCACTCCAGAAGGTCCGATTGATCCGCATGTGCAGAAAAACCTCCGATGGTGAAAAGCCTGGCTTTGACCATGAACTGCTCGCCGAAAATCTTCACCGTTTGTGCGCCGTCCACGAGCCTTCTTCCAAGGGTTCCTTCCGCCTGGAATCCCACAATGACCAGGGATGAGCCTTTCCGCCAGATGTTGTGTTTCAGGTGGTGCATGATGCGGCCGGCAGTGCACATTCCGTTTCCGGCCACCACGATGGCAGCTCCGGGGGTTTCGTTGATGGCCATGGATTCCTGCGTGGACCGGGTGAGGACCAGTTGAGGGAAATGGAAAGGGTCGTGACCTTCGGCCACGATGGCTGCGGCGTCTTCATCGTAAAAAGTCCTCATTTTTCGAAAGATTTCGGTGGCCGAGATGGCCAGAGGACTGTCCAGGTAGACGGGCATGGAGGGAATGAGGCCTTCCCGGAAAAACTCTCCAAGAATGTAGAGGATTTCCTGAGTCCTTTCCACCGCAAAGGCGGGAATGATCACTTTTTCGTTGTGTTTGTGACTGTAGTGGATGGCCTCGAGCAGTTCTTTTTTGCTTTCGTCAAAAGGTTTGTGGTTGCGGTTGCCGTAGGTGGATTCTATGAAAAGGGTGTCCGCCATGAAGATGGAGTGGGGGTCCTTCACGATGAGCTGGTCTTTTTTGCCTATGTCTCCCGAGAAGACCACCTTGTGGGGTTTGATTCCATTGTTGGACCACAGTTCCAGGATGGACGATCCCAGAATGTGTCCCGCGTTGCGGAAGCGCACATGCAGACCTTCATTCAGATCGATTCTCGCATCTTCAGAAACGGTTTCAAAGAGTTCAAAGGAGGCCTCGGCGTCAGGGACCGTGTAAAGGGGTTCAACCTCTTCCCTGCCTCGACGGCGGTTTTTCCGGCTGTCCCACTCGGCCTGCATTTCCTGAATGTGGGCAGAGTCCAGCAGCATGATCTTGCACAGTTCGACGGTGGGCTTTGTGGCGTAAATCCTTCCCCGAAAGCCGTCGCGGACCAGCTTGGGTATTCTCCCGCTGTGGTCGATGTGGGCATGAGTGAGAAAAAGGGCTTCCACATCCCGGGGGTTGAAGCCCCATTCCTGGTGATTCATGGCCTCCAGGTGCCTGGCTCCCTGAAAAAGGCCGCAGTCGACGAGGTATTTTCTGCCGTTATCCACCAGGAAACAGGAACCGGTGACACACTGAGATGCTCCAAAGCAAGTGATCTGCACGATGAACACTCCATGTTCAAAAAAAGATTGGACTTTCCGGCTGAAATCATCAGCGGTGCATTCCCGCAAGACTTTTTCCCTGAGCTGCCAGCCTGGGAGTTCAGGAAATGTTTTCCCTATACCAGAGAATAAAAACAGGCGATGCAAAAAAGGGGCGAACCATGGGCAAAAGCCAAAGGTCGTCCATAAAAACCTCAGGGGGGATCGCGATGAAAATTTCCCGCACCATGGAGGAAAAAATCCTGAAATGGGTGGATCGGGCTTTCGCTCTCTGGCCAAGAAGGAAACCTCATGGGGAACTTCTCAAAAACTGCAGGATCGTTTCCCACCGTGGAGAACACGACAACCGGACGGTTCTGGAAAACACCCTCCCTGCTTTTGACCGGGTTTTGAAGGCGGGGGTGTGGGGAATGGAGCTGGATTTTCGGTGGACAAGAGATCTGCAGCCCGTTGTGTACCATGATTCGAACCTGGCCCGACTGCACGGAAAACCAGCGCGCCTGGCCGATCTGTCTTTGGCGCAATTGAAGAGGGATTTTCCCGGTGTTCCCAGCCTGGAGGAGGTCCTGGCCAGGTATGGGGGGAAACTGCACCTCATGCTGGAAATCAAGGGAGAGCCCTATCCCGTTCCCGCACGCCAGAAAGACACGCTCCGTCAGCTTCTGAGCCCCCTGGAGCCTCTGAAGGACTTTCACATTCTCAGCCTGAGCCCCGAAATGTTCGACCACGTGGACTTTCTACCATCCAGGGCTCTGGTGGCCGTGGGGACGACACACCTCAAAACCATGAGCAGGTTTGCGCTGCAGGCCCCTATCGGCGGCATCGCAGGGCATTACCTTCTTCTTTCCAATTCCATGCTTCGAAAGCATGAAGCCCTGGGCCAAAGGGTGGGCACGGGCTATGCCGCTTCCCCCAATGTGCTTTACCGGGAATTGAACCGAGGAGTGGATTGGATTTTTTCAAACAATGCCGTACATATGCAGTCTTTCTGCCAAAAACGTTAAAAGGTCATATGATCCGTCCATGGGAATAAGCATCCCGAGACCCCTGTCGGTGTGCTTGCGCACTCATTCTCGCTTCCCATGAAAAATGCCCGGACGGAAAAAATTGAGTGGAATAATCCTTGCTACTGCTTCCGGTGAAACATGTCCCCGGACTGGCCGTGTATGGCGGGCTTGCGGAAGCGGTCGGGGCTCATGAACTGGACAGGGGTTTTCAAACAAACACAAAAAACCCGCACACGGGGATGGATTCGGGGATTTGACAGTCACAAAAATGAAACCATCATCTGCCGGGGGATGATCGCACGATGGGTCCGGGACGAAACAGAGCATTGAAAATGACCTTCTCTTTGCTGGCCATCACGATCTTTGGCCTGGCCTGGGGCTGGTGGGCGGTCCAGAATGCTGACCGCAATCTGCGCGAGGACCTCCTGAGAGACGCTCAGTCGATGGCGCAGGGACTCAATGGGGAACGGGTCAAAACGCTCACGGGAACAGCGGCCGATTTGGCATCTCCCGCATACCAGCGGCTCAAGAAACAGCTGGCCGCCGTGAGGGATGCGAACGAAAAAATTCGTTTTGTTTATCTCATGGGTCTCACGTCGGAAGGTCATGAACGCATGGAGGGGGGCGAAAGTGATCACATCTTTTTCTTTGTGGACAGCGAACGGAGCGGTTCCCCCGATGAATCAGCGCCGGGGTCTCTTTTTGATGAATCGCCCCCCGGCCTGCTGGACGTGTTTCGAAAAAACACTGCGGTTGTGGAAGGCCCGGTCACGGATCGCTGGGGCACCTGGGTTTCAGCCTGGGTGCCCGTGCATGATTCGTTCGCACCGGGCCATGGACCGATGGCGCAGGGCGGCAGTGCAAGGCCCGTGGCGGTGCTCGGCATGGACGTGGCCGCGCATGAGTGGAAGCGGGACATGCTTCGTGCCACCGTTCCCGCTCTCCTCCTCACCCTCGCGCTGCTGTCCATAGCGGTTGCAGGGTTTTTTCTTTCGTCAGGGCGTTGCGCTTCAGCATCGGGGAAGGGGTCATCCACCCCGATGAGGCAACTCGAACCCCTGTTGACGCTGGCCGTCGGCTTCACTCTCACCGTGTTCGGAGCCTGGATGGCGCACGAAAGGGAGTCTCAAAGCCGGTCTGAATCTTTCAAAAATCTGGCGATGAGCAAAACGGCGGGTCTGGTGGATGCCTTTCGCGACCTGAGGGACACGGAACTGGAAAGTCTCGCTCGTTTTCATGAAAGTTCCGAGGAGGTGAGCGAGGAGGAATTTCAGCGCTACACAGAGTTCTTGACAAAAAATCCGGCGGTCAGAGCATGGGAGTGGGTTCCCGCCGTCTCTGCCGGGAACAGGTCGAGATTCGAGGAAAAGGCGCGAAATGGAGGATTGTCAGGTTTTGAGATCTGGGAAAAGGACGCCCTCGGAAACCGGGTGCCTGCCATGGGCAGGGAAGTGTATTTTCCCGTTTTCCGCGTGGCGCCCCTTGCGGGCAATGAAACCGCCCTCGGTTATGACCTGGGGTCGGAACCCCTGAGGCGTGCCGCTCTTGAAGAGGCAGCAGAAACGGGTTTCGTGACGGGAACGGATCCCATCGTTCTCGTACAGGATACCGGCACCTTCAAGAGCATGCTCATATGCCGGGCGGTTTACCATGAAGAAGGTCCGGGGTCCGTGCGGGGCTATGCTCTGGCCCTCTTGCAGTTTGAAACCGCCTTGAGGAGGGCGCTTGAGGATGGAACGGCCAGGGTGGAGCTTGCACTGCTGCGCAAAGGTGCTGATCCAGAGCAGCTAGCGGCCATGGATTGCAAGGGCTGTGAAAACTTTTCAAGCCTTTCCATGGTCCGGCCTTTCTTCGCCTTTGGCAAGGCCTTTTCCGTAAAGATGTACCCGGAAGCAGAATTCATGAGCCTGCATCCCATGCGAGCCGGCTGGCTCCTTCTCGTCTCGGGCATGGTGCTCACTGCGGCATTGACTTTCACGGTTCATATGGTCATTCGACGACGCGAAGATCTGGAGGCGTTGGTTCAGGAACGCACAACGGCCCTTGTGGCGAGTGAAGAGCACCTCTCGGCCACGCTGCGTTCCATCGGCGACGGGGTGATCAGTGCCGACGGGGAGGGCAGGGTGACCAGTTTGAACCTCGTGGCGGAGGAACTGACGGGCTGGAAAAGCGCACAAGCGCAAGGGCTTCCCGTGGAAGAGGTTTTTCGGCTCGCCCCCTCCCAGACCCGAGCTCCCGTGGAAAATCCGGTGCGAAGAGCTTTGCGGGAGGGCATCACGGTGGGCCTGGAGGATCATACGGTGCTCATTTCCAGCCATGGTGCCGAGTACCAGGTTGCCGACAGTTGCGCGCCCATTCGGGGTGCAGAAGGGGACATTTCAGGAGCGGTTCTCGTTTTTCGGGACATGAGCGACGAATACAGGAACCGGCAGGCCCTCGAGGAAAGCGAAGAAAAACACCGTGTCCTTTTCACCCATTCTCCCGACGCCTATCTCATCGTGCGCGACGGAGTCATCGTGGACTGCAACCGGTCTGCCCAGGTGATGTTTGGGGGAAGCCGCGAGCAGATCGTGGGCCGGGCACCGTATGTTTTCTCTCCCCCCTTGCAGCCCGACGGCAGGCCATCTGCAGAAGCGGGAACTGAAGTAATCGCCGAGACGCTGAAAAGTGGCAGGGGGCGATTCCAGTGGATGCACCGCCGCCTGGACGGAGTGGACTTCTGGGTTGAGGTGTCCCTGTCAACCATGAAAATGGGCGGAAAAGGCGTGATTTTCACTTCCTGCCGGGACATCACGGGCCGCAAACAGGCGGAAGAGGCACTGCGGGCGGAAGAAGGGAGAATGCGGGCCATCTCTGTTTCCGCACAGGACGCCATTGTGATGATGGATCCCAGGGGGTGTGTCTCCTTTTGGAATCCTGCGGCGGAAAAAATTTTCGGGCACGCCCGGGAAGAAGCGATGGGTCAATCGCTGCACGTGCTCCTTGCCCCCCAGCGCTACCACGCCTCTTGCCAGACTGCCCTGGAAGTTTTCCACCGAACAGGGCACGGGAACGCTGTGGGAAAGATTCTTGAACTGGAGGCATGTCGGCGGGATGGCCGGGAGATTTCCATCGAGTTGTCTCTCTCCGCCCTGGAACTCCCCGATGGGTGGCATGCGGTGGGAATCATGCGGGACATCACGGAGCGCAAAAGGGCGGACGAGGGACTTCGTGAAATGAACGAAGCGTTGGAGCAGCAGACCCTTTTCACCAAGGAGATGGCAGTCCGCGCGGAAATGGCCAGCAAAGCCAAGAGCGAGTTCCTGGCCAACATGAGCCATGAGATTCGAACTCCCATGAACGGGATCCTTGGCATGATCGGGTTGCTTGTGGACACGGAGCTGACGGAAGAGCAGCGCCACTATGCCGAAGCCGTGCGTGCCAGCAGTGATTCGCTCCTGAACCTCATCAACGACATTCTGGATTTTTCAAAAATTGAAGCAGGGAAACTGGAGCTGGAAACACTTGACTTCGATTTGCAGAACTTGCTCGATGACCTGGCTGTTTTGTCGGGCCTGCGGGCCCAGGAGAAAGGACTGGAACTGATTTGCAGTGCCGATCCGGAAATGCCCACCCTTTTGCGGGGGGATCCCGGGCGGCTGCGCCAGGTCCTCGCCAACCTGGTGGGCAATGCCATCAAGTTCACTCATGAAGGTGAAGTGGACATTCGTGTCTCTCTTGAGTCCGGAACCGAGGAAGAGGTTCTTTTGCGCTTCACGGTGCGTGACACGGGCATCGGCATTCCCCGGGACAAGGTGGGCATTCTCTTTGACCAGTTCACTCAGGTGGATGCCTCCACCACGAGGCGGTACGGAGGCACGGGGCTCGGCCTGGCGATTTCCAGGCAACTTGTGGCAATGATGGAAGGCCGGATCGGCGTAGAAAGTGAAGAGGGGCGTGGCTCTGAGTTCTGGTTCACTGCCCGGCTCGGAATGCAGGCTGGGCAGTCGGTCTCCAGGAGTCATTCCCCGGTGGATCTGCGGGGCGTAAGGGTGCTGATCGTAGACGACAACGCCACCAATCGTGAAATTCTGGACAGGCGGCTCTCCTCCTGGGGCATGTGCACAGCAGAGGCCCCGGAGGGGCCACGGGCCCTTGCGGCTCTCTATGCAGCCCTGGAAGAAAACGATCCTTTCAGGATAGCTTTGCTGGACATGCAGATGCCCGGCATGGACGGGGAGGCCCTGGGACGGGCCATCAAGGGCGATCCACGGCTGAACGGAACACGTTTGGTGATGATGACTTCTCTGGGAATGGGCGGTGAGGCCCGCCGTCTTGAGGAAATGGGCTTCGTGGCCTGTCTGACCAAGCCCACGCGAAATGAGGATTTGAAAAAGGTCTTGTCCCTGGCTCTTGGGGAATGGAATGAAAATTCTTTGCCGCCTCCAGCCGGGTCTCCCGCACCCGGTTCCGGTGACCTGCGGGAGCAATTGAAAAAAAGTGAGGCGCGCATTCTTCTGGCCGAAGACAACCTGACCAACCAGCAGGTGGCTTTGGGCATTCTTCGAAAGCTTCACCTGAGAGCCGATACCGTATGCAATGGGGCCGAAGCGCTCAGGGCTTTGAAGGCCACGCACTACGACCTGGTTCTCATGGATGTTCAGATGCCCGTCATGGACGGACTGACCGCCACGCGAAAGATTCGCGATCTCCGGTCTTCAGTCCTCAACCATGAAGTGCCGATCATCGCCATGACGGCCAGGGCCATGCTGGGGGACCGGGAAAAGTGCCTGGCGGTGGGAATGAACGATTATGTTTCAAAACCGGTGACGCCGCAAATTCTCACGGAAACACTGGCCAAATGGCTGAGCATTCCAAAGGGCGAGGAGCCCCGGAAAGAAAAGGCACTGCCCGTTGCACCGCAGGGTGAGGGTCCCCGGGGGGACATGGCCATCTGGGACAGAGAGGCGATGATGGAGCGGGTCATGGGTGACGAGGAACTGGCGAAAGAAGTTCTCCAGGGATTCCTGGAAGACATTCCCCGTCAAATTCTGGCTTTGAGAAGCTTCATGGAAAAGGGAGATCTTTCCGGTGCGGAGCTTCAGTCCCACTCCATCAAGGGAGCTTCTTCCAGCGTGGGTGGTGAGGCTCTGCGGGAGGCGGCGTCCAGGGTGGAGCTTGTCATCGGGGGCGGGGACCTGGCCGCCGCCCGCATCAGGGTGGAAGAGCTGGAAACCCAATTCGAACAGTTGAGGAAGGTTTTGGAAAACCTGTAGATTTCCGCCTTTAAAAGCATTGGGGGTCAAGAATTTTGAGGGTCACGGCCACCCGTTCCATTTCGCCGGCCTGCAGAGAACAAAAAGGGGAAAGGCCCATGCGCATTTTGATTGCCGAGGACGATATCACATCCCGTGCCATGCTGGGTGCGGTGCTCAAAAAGGCAGGACATGAGGTGACCGAGACCAGCAACGGAGCACAGGCCTGGGCCACCCTGCGGGAACCGCAGGCACCCCCCCTGGCCATACTGGACTGGATGATGCCCTTCATGGACGGACTGGAGGTGGTGCGCAGGGTTCGGGCACTGGAAACTGAGCAGCCGCCCTACCTCATCATGCTCACCAGCAAAAGTGCAAAGGCCGACATCATTGCGGGGTTGGACGCGGGAGCGGACGATTACCTTGCCAAACCCTTCGATGTGGGGGAGCTTCGTGCCCGGGTCAGCGTGGGCATGCGCATGCTCCAAATGCAGGCAGCGCTCATCGAAAGCCGGAAAGCCTTTGCCTATCAGGCCACTCATGATCCTTTGACGGGATTGCTCAACCGCCGGGCTATTCTGGAGTGTCTGGAAAGGGAGCTTGCGAGGATTGAGCGCGATGGGGGCGTTGTGGCAGTGGGAATGTGCGACATCGACCATTTCAAGCAGGTCAACGACATTCATGGCCACCAGACAGGAGATTCGGTCCTCTGCGAACTCTCGGGAATTTTGCGTGACAGCTTGAGAAGTTACGATTCTGTGGGGCGGATGGGTGGTGAGGAGTTTTTGGTGGTCGCACCCATGAAAGGGGCCATCGATCCCGTGTCTTTGTTCGACAGGGTGTGTGCCCAGGTGGCTGAAACCAGGATCAGGACCAGGGCGGGAGATTTATCCATCACCGTGAGCATGGGAGTGGCCGTTGCCACAGGTGCAATTTCCGT
>PXBG01000150.1 GCA_003566995.1 Syntrophobacteraceae bacterium | reverse complement strand
CCTTACGATGAGGCAAAACACCAGAAATCTTTCCTGGAAAACACTCTCCTCATGGATTTTTTTCAGGACTGCATTCTGGAGCTGGTCGCAGCCATCTCGGGCGAATTCCAATTCCTGGACCCTGCCGGGGTGGACGCTTCGGAAGGAGGGGTCACGGGACTGGTTTCCAGGGAACGGCGGCAGCTGACGAGCTTTTTGAACCTTATCGTGCAAATTTTCAATCCCGGCAATGGTTCCTACGTCTTTTTGTCCCATAAAGAACACCTCATACTGCGCGATCTTTATTTGAGACTTCGGGAGCTTTTGCAGAGCAAAACCTATTGTGCCATGTTTCAGGGGGACGAGTTTCCTGAATATCCTTTCGCAGAGAGGGAAATGACCACTTTTTTTGGAAAGAACGGTCACACAAGGGTCAAGCTGCATCCCGGCGGAAAGCGTCTCTATTCGTACGGTGGAACAGACAACACCATCAATGTCTACCATGTGGAGGCGGGTGAACTGGTCGAGGTTTTGGAGATGCCCTCTGCGGAAGGCGCTGAAGTGTCGGCGATCACTTTCTCTCCCGACGGTCAGATTCTTTACGCTGCAGCCAGCGTTCAGGGGATTGACACCGTCTTTGGAATGGCTCGTATCCATAAGGAGCATCACTGGGAGAAGATGACCATATTCTGCGACCTGGAAATCCTGGAGATGCGCGCCTCTGCAAAAGACTCAGGACTGATTTATGCCGTCGCTCCGGGAAAAGGACTCTTTTTTTTGCGGCCCGGCATTTTCATGGAGGAGACCAAGCCGACCCTTTCACCCGCATACGCCTTCAATGCATCAGGACACATGGCCATCGATGAAAACGAACAGTTTGCCTTTTGCACCTGCCTGAACCAGGGCACGGAAAAGTCTGAAACCTACGACTCCGTTGCCCTCTGCAATCTCCGGCGGGATGCGGCAGCGCTGAACGCGGACCCCACTCACTTGTTGACCCTGCAGGACGAAACGGGAAAATCTCTCACGGGAACTGACGGCCTCGAGGTCAGTTCTGCCGGTGAGAGGGAACGGGGAGAATTCCTCCATGTGGTCGTTGAGGGAACGGAGAACAACAAAAGGCTGCTGACTTACACACGCCGATCTGGTTTGGGCATGCCTCACCTGATGAACAGTGTCTCCATCGAGAACACGAAGGTATCCCTGGCTCATCACAAAGGGGAAAGGAACCTTTTGCTTTCCTTTGAAGATGGTTACAGGCTTCAGATGTTCACACGGGAGGGGGTGGCGGGCAATCTCTATCGAATTCCCGCGCAGATTCAACCGGTGGACATCGTTGTGGAGAGGAGTGAGGGGACGGTTTACGCCCTCAACTTCATCAGCAACACCGTCACCGTCATTCCCGCCAGGGAATTGGCGGTGAGCGATGAGTTCCTCGAAGAACTCGCTGCCTACAGGCTCGAAGTCCTGGCTGCATTTTATGCCCTGCTGAGCGGCCTGCTGCAGTACCTGAAAGATTGCTTCTGCCATCACCTCCTTGTGCAGTGTCCTCAATGTGAAGAAGAGGAACCCATTTACCTGGCCACAGTGGATGTGCGCAAAGGCAAGGTACACAATATCTGCAACTTTGAGTTGCGCAAGTATGTGAAAAGCTTTCCTGCCGTGGGCCACTGGTTTTCCCTGGTTCCCGTATGGCCCCTTGTGAAGGGGCTGGTTTCCAGGTTTTGCTGCTCTCTCTTGCCCGACTTCTTCGGCCGCCATCAGAACACCGTCATCAGCCGGGTTCCGGAGAGGGGTGCTGGCCATCAACCCCTGACTCATGCCAATGCCTTCAGGGCCCACACTTTGAGGCATGGAGTCCAGGCTTATGAACGCACCGATTTGAGAAATCTCTGGCGCCATCAGCAGAAGGGGTTCGCTTTCACGGGGCGTGTGGCTGCGGACAGCCTTTCGACCATGGCCGAAACAGGCCGCCGCAGAGACCCGGGAGTCAGGAAGCAGGCTCTCATGGACAGCCCCGTGAAAGAAGCTGTCAGTGAACTGGAAAGAAACCGGATTCAGGTTGGCAGTGTTCAGGAGTACGATCCCTCAAAAGCGACTTCATACCTGGCAGAATTTATCGCCACGCCTCAGCGCATTGAAGAAGGCAGCAAAGTGACCCTCTATGAGAAAGATGGGAGAGTGAAGTTTTATTCGGTGGAAAAACCAGCCGCCGGTCCTCCCGTCATGGAGGTGCCCGAATCACTGAAAAGGGATCTGCACGAACTGGAAAGGCGCAAGGAGATCTTGAAAGACATGAGTGCCCTTGATGCTCAGCTGGAGGCGGCGGAGAGGCGGCGTGCGGATGTGGTTGCCCTCGATGAAATCAAGACAGAGCTGAAGTCCTTGCAGAGGGAAAAGAGCGCCGTTCAGGCAGAAGTCACCACCCTTCGGTCTCAAGTGGATTCACTCAGAACCGAACGCGAGGCAGAGTCACAAAAGCTTGTGGAAATGGGTGCCCGGCAGCGTGACATTTCCAATGAAATCTCGAGGCTCAACGAAAGCCTAAAGTCATTGGATTCCATGCGCAGGGAAATCACCCTGGAGTTGGAAAAGAAACGCCCCGTGAAAGATGTCAGAGGAGTCAGCCCTGACATGGAGGCCACACTGCGGGATCTCGGGATTCGAACGGTGGAGGATCTTTCCATGGCCAATGTGCAAACCCTGACCGCCAGTCGGCGTATGGATGCCGCCACTGCAAATGCCATCATCGCCAATGCCCGAAGGCAGCTGACCCGAAATTGAGATGAGCTTCCCATCTCGAGCAACCATATTCGAGGGAAAAAAAACAACTCATTCATGGAAGTGTCTGGGCAGGAGTCCATGAATTTTCCTCATGGCATCTGTTCCGGAAAGACTCAAAAAAGTGAAAATCGTCTCAACCTGGTTGACAAAGGGTGTAAAATATCGTTTAGTTAGCGCTTTCGGGAATTTTGGATCTTTTAGGCCGCAACGAAGTTTTCTTGGTTGCTTTCTTATGTGGTGCAAGGGATTGACGATGGCCGAACTTTTATGGCCCATCAACTTCAGGGAGGATTGAATGGATTGGGTGAGTGTGGCGCATGCGATGGGAACTGGAGGACAAGGGGCAGGAGAACCAGCAGGCGGAGGTCTGATGGCCTTTCTGCCACTCATCATCATGGTCGCCATTTTCTACTTTCTGCTTATCCGTCCTCAGCAAAAAAAGCAGAAAGAGCACAAAAATATGTTGGACAATCTCCAGAGAGGGGACACGGTGGTCACTCAGGGAGGTCTTCACGGCAGAATCACAGGTTTGACGGACACCACCTGCACTCTGGAAATTGCAGATAAAATCCGGGTGAAGGTGCAGCGTGGTTACATCGCTGCAGTGTTATCCAAGGGTGAAGCTGTCGAATAGTCTGCACATTCGTCCCTCACATGGTGAGAGTTCATATGGGGCACATTGTTGTTCATTCACAATGTGCCCCCTTTTCTCATGATCATTACATGAAGCCTGCCTGTCCGAAAACATCCGACTGTCATTTCACTCATTGAAACGTCTTGCAGCGCTCGTGGCCAGGACTGATTGAAGGGTGAAAGAAGTCCTCTCGGGCTGGCCAGTTGTGTCATCAGGGGGAGTGCTTTGAAGAGTCTAAAGTGGCGCTTGGCCATTCTGGGGGTCGTTCTTCTCTTTGGAATCATTTATCTGGTTCCATCTTTGAGCCCCGCCTTGCCGAGGTGGTGGGGCAAAGTGCTGCCGGAAGAACAAATCAAACTGGGTCTCGATCTGCAGGGTGGAATGCATCTGGTGCTGGAAGTCCAGACCGCCATGGCCGTGGAAACCACCATTGACCGCCTTGAAGAAGAGGCCAGGGAAATTTTGCGGGAGAGGCGCATCCCTTTCCTGAGGGTGGCCAGCGCCCCCGGCTTTGGATTGGACATCCTGCTTCCGGGTTCGGAGCGGCAAGGTGACGTGCGGGCAGCCTTCGAGAGAGATTTGCCTGTTATGGAGTGGGCGAGAACGGACACGGTGGATGAAGGGTTTCGCATCCGGGTGAGGATGAAACCTTCGGAAGTGGAGAACATCAAAGACCTGGCCGCAGAACAGGCATTGGAAACCATCAGGAACCGTGTGGACCATTTTGGCGTGACCGAACCGGATATTCGACCGCAGGCAGATGAGCGCATCCTCGTTCAGCTTCCGGGCGTTCAGGATCCTCAGAGGGCTGTGGAACTCATTGGAAGAACGGCTCTTCTGGAATTCAAGCTTGTGGCCGATGATGTGACTCCCCAGGACATCCAGGCGGGAAGGCTTCCCGCGGGAGTGAGTGTTTACACCATGAGGGAGGAAGATCCAGCCACGAGGGAAAGACTGGACCGGGAGATTGCCCTGCACGACCGAACTCTCATGACCGGCGAATTCATCACCGATGCCCGGGTGAGCATCGATCATCAGTACAACACGCCCTACGTTTCCCTGGAATTCGATTCCCGGGGTGCGAGAGTTTTCGAACGCATAACGGGGGAGCACGTGAGACAGCGCCTCGCCATCGTGCTGGATGGAGTGGTTTACTCGGCACCCGTCATTCAGGAAAGAATCAGCGGTGGACGCGCCAGCATAACGGGTTCCTTCACCATGGCGGAAGCCCGTGACCTTGCCATTGTGCTTCGTGCAGGCGCGTTGCCCGCACCCGTGGAGATCCTGGAGCAGAGAACGGTTGGACCTGCCCTGGGGCAGGATTCCATCAGAAAAGGCTTTTTGGCCTGCCTGATTGGCGGTATCGGTATCCTTCTCTTCATGGTCTTTTATTACAGGACATCGGGCATGATCGCCAACATAGCCCTGGTGCTGAACATCGGTCTCATTCTTGCCGGACTTGCGGCGCTGGGGGCAACCCTAACGCTGCCGGGGATTGCGGGCATCGCGCTCACCATAGGCATGGCAGTGGATGCCAACGTGCTCATCTATGAGCGAATAAGGGAGGAGATACGCCTCGGCAAAACTCCGAGGGCCGCGGTTGACTCGGGCTACTCCAGAGCCACAAAAACGATCATTGATGCCAATGTGACCACCCTCATTGCAGCCATCGTTCTCTTTCAGTTCGGGACCGGGCCCATCAGAGGATTCGCGGTCACCCTGACCATCGGCCTCCTCGCTAATTTGTACACGGCCATCGTTGTGACGCGAATGATATTTGACTATCTCTTGGAAGAGCGGCGTGTTCGCACCATAAGCATCTAGCGGGAGCAGTGTGAGGAGATACCTGAATGGAATTCATTAGACCTGACATCAACATCAACTTTGTCGGCCACCGAAAAAAAGCCTTCCTGCTCTCTGCCCTGCTGATCCTGGTGGGTCTCGCCGCCCTGTTGTACCGGGGAGGGTTGAATTTGGGCGTTGATTTTGCCGGCGGAACGCTCATTCATGTGAAGTTCAGCGAGCAAACCTCTCCAGACCAGATCCGGGAAACTCTGGGAGAGTTGATCACGCACGGGGCCATCCAGCAAATCGGCATCGCCGCGGACCACGAATTTCTCATTCGAACGGAAACGGTCACACAGGAGCTGCAGATCTTCGCAAACAATGTGGAAGAAACTCTCAATCTGGCGTATGGAGAGGACGCCGCCTCGGTTCTTCGAGTGGAAATGGTCGGTCCGAAAGTGGGACAAGACCTTCGGCAAAAGGCCCTTTTTGCCATCTACTATGCTTTTTTGCTCATCGCCATCTACATTTCAGGCAGGTTTGAGTTCAAGTGGGGGAAAAGTGGCGTCATGGCAGGATTTCTCATTCTGGGAGTTTACCTGCTGGAAGCTTTGGGGGTGAGTGTCACTTATCTCACCTACGGAGCCCTCATCACAACCGTGGCACTCTGCTGGTTTCTGCACCTGCCCTACGCCCTTGGGGCCCTTCTGGCTCTCATGCACGATGTTTTCATCACCGTGGGGATTTTCGCCCTCACGGACAGGGAATTCACCCTGGAGGTGCTCGCTGCCCTGTTGGCCCTGGTGGGTTTTTCCCTCAACGACACGATCGTTGTCTATGATCGCATTCGGGAGAATGTGCGCAAGAACCCCAGAGCCAATTTTCTGCAAACCATCAATATGAGCATCAACCAGACACTCACCAGGACGATCATCACATCGGGCACTGTCCTGTTTGTGGCCCTCGCTCTCTTTTTCTTTGGAGGCACGGTCATTCACGACTTTTCATTTGCGCTCATCGTGGGCATCATAGCGGGCACCTATTCCTCCATTTTTGTGGCAGCCCCCTTGTTGGTGCTCTATGAGGAGTTCAAGAAAAAATCGGTGGCTCGGGCTTCCTGACGCTCTTCAGATCTTTTTCCCTGGCCGCGCAAGGGAAAGGATCATGAACGGATGTTCCTTCCGGGTCATTGAGAATTCTCAATGACCCTTTTTTGATCGTTGCACGCAGGGAGTGGCCGGGGAGATTTCAGAAGGAGAGTGGGGGGAACCTTGCTGCCGCTTCGCCTTAAAAGGGAAGCGGGAAGGGCGCCGAAGAACAAAACTAGATCAGTTCTACGGGTGCGGATGGTTCGTGCTGCTTTGCCACGTGAAATTGTGTGCTGTCCCACCGGTGGTCCTCAGTGAGTTCCCTGAAACTGTCCAGCACCACATTGGGGTGGTTGTTCACGTCGCTCAGATGAGCGAGAAAAACCTGCTTCAGATTCTGGTGGTGCAGGGTTTTGACGAGTTCCTTGCACTCGCAGTTGGATATGTGGCCATGGGTGCTGCGGATTCGCTGTTTCAGATGGGGAAGGTACGGGCCATCCATGAGAAGCTGGAGGTCGTGATTGGCCTCGATAATGAGGGCGTCACAGGCCTTGAGGCGATCCCGCACCAGGTGAGTGACGACCCCCAAATCGGTGCAGATTCCAAGCCGCGTCTGCTCATGTTCGATGACAAATCCCGACGGATCCCTGGCATCGTGGGAAATGGAGAACGGGTGAATGTGCAGATCTCCGATGGCAAACTGACGACCCGTTTGAAAGATGTGGGATTGGGGCAACAGGCCCGTTTGAGGGGGAAGGCGTTCCAGGGTGCCCTGAGAGCAGTAGACCGGGAGATGAAAACGGCGGCTGAATGGCCCTATTCCCCGAGTGTGGTCCGTGTGTTCATGGCTGAGAATCACTCCTTCGAGATGGCCTGGGTTCCCCGGCGTCTTGTCCATGCGTTTCACCAGTTCCTTTGAACTCAGGCCTGCATCCAGGAGGATTTTCGTTTTGGAGCTGGCCACCAGAAGGGCGTTACCCTTGGAACCACTGGCCAGTATCTGAAAAAAAAGGGGCATGGCTTTGATCCCTTCAGCCTTCCTCCAAAATGTTCCGAAGGGGATCGGGTGCCAGGTCGCAGGCCCCCAGAACGAACAACCCCAGACGCAAAGGGTCGTAGGCGGTCTGAAACCATTTGAGAATTTCTTCGGAGGTGACCCGCTCTATTTTTGATTCAACCTCTTCAAAGGGGACATGGCGCCCAAATAGGAATTCGTTTTTAACGAGCCGGTTCATGCGTGAGTCCGTGCTTTCTGCGCTCAGGTACATGCTTCCCTTGAGATATTCCTTGGCGGCCCTCAACTCTGCAGGGGAAACGGGTTGGGTGGCGAGAACGGTGAGCTGTTCCTTGATGACTTTCAGGCATTCCTGAACCTTGTTTGGGCTGATGCCCGCATAAACCCCCATGACTCCCGTGTCCTCATGACTGTTGAGAAAGGAGTACACGGAGTAGGCAAGGCCCCGTTTTTCCCTGATTTCCTGAAACAACCTGCTGCTCATGCTGCTGCCCAAAATCACATTGATCATGTGACAGGCGAACCGGCCCGGATCCACCTGAGCCACCCCTTCCATTCCGAGGCAAAGGTGGACCTGCTCGAGATCCCTCTTCAACACTCTGACCTCGGGGTTTTCCTGCGGAGCCACCCTCGGTTCCCGCCGTGTCCTGCTGTTGAGTTTTTCCAGAGCCGGGGCAATGAGATTCACAAACCGTTCGTGATCCACATTGCCTGCCGCTGCCACCACGATCATCTCCGGGTGCATGGACCGCTCGAGATAGCCGAGCATGCTGTCACGGCTCGAGTTCTGGACAGAATGCACGGACCCGTAGATGGGCAATCCCAATGGATTGTCTTGCCAGAAATTCTCCTGAAAGAGAATGTGAATGTATTCATCGGGGGTGTCTTCGATCATCCGGATTTCCTGAAGGATGACCTGTTTCTCCCGTTCCGTCTCCATGTGGTCAAAAGTGGAGTTGAGAATGATGTCCGAGAGCACATCCACCACGAGGGGGAGGTGAGTGTTCAGCACTTTGGCGTGGAAGCAAAGGTGCTCCTTGGACGTGAAGGCATTGCAGAATCCTCCCACGGAATCCAGCTCCTTGGCGATGTCCAGAGCTGAGCGGGAACTCGTTCCTTTGAACAGCATGTGTTCCACGAGATGTGTCATGCCGCGCTCATGGGGAAGTTCGTCGCGCGATCCCACACTCACCCAAAACCCCACGGACACGGAATGGCTATGGGGTATGTTTTCGGTCAGTATTCGAATGCCGTTGCCGAGGGCTGTTTTTTGATACAATCGTTCACCTTGTCATGGAAAGGCCCCCGCCATGGGAGCCGGAAATCCAGTCCGCAGGAAAAGGTCTTCCGATGAATTTCCACGGCGTGTGTGGATAATCCTTGTGGAAGAACCTTATCCTGCCAACGAGGGAGAGGAGAAAAGGGCTATCCTGAAAATCCGTGCCGAAGTCCGTCTGGATCACGGAAAAAAGACTTCGACACAGTTTTTACATGTGACGCAAACCACCCTCAGGTCTTTTCATTTTCGGGACTTTCCAGGGCAGCCTTCCGACTCAGACGAATACGACCATCCTTGTCAATTTCGATCACTTTCACGAGAACCTCTTCTCCCTCCTTCACCACGTCCGTGACCTTGCGCACCCGGGAGTGATCCAGCTGGGATATGTGGATCAGTCCGTCAATTCCCGGAAGGATCTCTGCAAAAGCGCCAAAATCGGTGATTCGTACCACCTTGGCCTTGTAGAGCTGTCCGACCTCTGGTTCCACTGTCAGTTTCCTGATACGGTCTATGGCCTTGTCGCAGGCTTCGCCATCAGGGCTCATGACGACCACTTTGCCGCTGTCGTCAACGTCAATCTTGGCTCCGGTCTCGGCCACAATGCTTCGAATCACCTTGCCACCCGGTCCGATCACGTCGCGAATTTTTTCCGGATTGATTTGAATGGTGACCACGCGCGGAGCATAAGGGGAGAGCTCTTCCCTGGGCTGGCCAAGAGCATCCCGCATTTTGTCCACGATAAAAACCCGCCCGTTGCGGGCCTGCTCCAGGGCCTGCATCATGATGTTGCGGTCGATGCCGGCTATTTTGCAGTCCATCTGTATGGCCGTGATTCCCTTGTCGTTGCCTGTGACTTTGAAATCCATGTCGCCCAGATGGTCCTCATCGCCGAGAATGTCGGAAAGAACGACGACCTGGTCGCCCTCTTTGATCAGCCCCATGGCTATCCCGGCCACGGAATCGGTCAGAGGCACTCCCGCATCCATGAGGGCCAGTGAAGCGCCGCAAACGCTGGCCATGGAACTTGATCCATTGGACGATAAGATTTCTGAAACAATGCGTATGGTGTAGGGGAATTGCCCATCTTTGGGCATGACAGGCTTGACGGCACGCTCAGCAAGGGCCCCGTGGCCGATTTCCCTTCTTCCGGGCCCTCTCAGGAATCTGACCTCGCCCACGCAATAGGGGGGGAAATTATAGTGGAGCATGAAGGACTTGAAGGATTCCCCGCCCAGAGCCTCAATCTTTTGTTCGTCCGCTGAAGATCCCAGTGTCACCACGATGAGAGCTTGAGTTTCGCCACGGGAGAAAAGTGCGGAGCCATGCGTTCTGGGAAGAATGCCCGTTTCGATGCGAATGGGGCGAATCTCATCAAACCTGCGCCCGTCGATGCGCCGACCTTCCTGAACGAGCATGGTTCGGACCGTTTCTTTTTCCAGGTTCTCCAGGGCATCCTGCAGTTCTTTTTCGCGGTCAGGAAATTTTTCCAGGAGGTCGGCCACAGCTTTTTGCTTCAAATCTTTTCTGGCATTTCTCCTTTTGCGCTTGTCCGTGATGGTCACCGCCGAACGAATCCCATCCTGAAGACCGGCATCCAGGAGAGCCTGAGCAATGGCGGGGTCCTTTTCCATTTCCGGGACGGTTTCCTTTTCTTTCCCGGCCAATCGCCTCAGTTCTTCCTGGGCCTCTATGATGGGAATGATGGCCTTGTGCGCAAGATCAAGGGCTTCGATCACGTCCTCCTCGGAGGCAAAATGTGATCCTCCTTCGACCATCATCACCGCATCCCGGCTGCCGGCCACGACAATGTTCAGGTCGCTTTCCTCAAGCTGCTCCGCGCTGGGATTGACAAGGAATTGTCCCTCGCAGCGCCCCATGCGGACAGCCGCCACAGGTCCAAGAAATGGGACAGGGGAGATGTGCAGCGCTGCCGAAGCGCCCGAAAGAGCCACCACGTCAGGTTCATGTTTCTGATCCACAGAGAGGACCGTGGCAATGATTTGGGTCTCGTAGGCATACCCTTTTGGAAAAAGGGGACGAATGGGTCGGTCGATGAGCCGGGAAGTCAGCGTTTCTTTTTCGCTGGGGCGACCAACTTCCCTGCGAAAGAATCCTCCGGGAATACGGCCTGCGGCATAGCTCATTTCCTGATAGTCCACCATGAGGGGGACGAAATCTATCCCTTCTCTCATCCGGTCTTCTTTGGTCGCAGCCACAAGGACGGCCGTGTCCCCGTAGCGCACCATGATGGCACCGCTCGCCTGGTCCGCCACATGACCGCATTCGAAGGTCATCATGCGACCACCGACTTCAACTTGAACAGAGTGTTTCATATATGTCTTTCCTTATTGTTCCTTTATAGGCTGCTCATTGCACGGATCACATCGCCATGAATCAATGGAGCAACAAGCTAGCGACGCAGTCCAAGTCGCTCGATCATGGTGTTGTACCGGTCTACATTCTTTTTCTTGAGATAGTTGAGCATCTGTCTGCGTTGTCCGACCAGTTTCAGAAGCCCGCGACGGGAGTGGTGATCCTTATGGTGGGTCCTGAAATGGTCCGTGAGATAATTGATTCTTTCGCTCAGAAGAGCGATTTGCACCTCCGGGGATCCTGTGTCTGACGGATGAACTTTGTAAGTTTCGATGATTTCCTTTTTCCTTTCCGGCGTCAGTACCACGGCTTGTTCTCCTTCTTTTTCACAACTGCACTGAAGTTTGAGATCTGTGGTCAAAAGCATTTCAATTTTAGAACTTCCTGAACTTTTCCGGGGAGAAAGCCAGCGGTTGCTTCTGGTCTTTCGTCACCCGGGTCAACACGGTCATGCCTGGTGAAATATCCTGAGGTGCCGCTCTTTCTTTCCTGAGGAGCGGGGCCACCAAAGGGCCAGCAAAGATCCGTGAGCATTCAAAAGACAAACGGGAGACAGTTTGTCCATAAAACAATCCTTATGCATTTCCTGCCATTCCAGACTCAATTGTCCATGAGCCAGTCCTTCCTGCAGGCTTTGATCCTCGATGACGAGGGAAGGCAGGTGGGCCAATGCTTCACTCATGGGTATGAGGATGCCATCCAGACCATTTGAATTTTTTATTTCCGCCAGTTCATGAAGGGAAACTGACCGGTCCACGGTGAACTTTCCGCTGGCCAGCCTTCTCAACTCCTGAACGTAGGCTCCGCAACCCAGCTTCTTTCCCATGTCCGATGTCAACTGACGCACATAGGTTCCTTTTGAGCAGGTGACTTCCAGGTCCACCTCAGGCCATTCATAACGCAGGAGCTGCAGACGGCTGATGTGTATGGACCGTGAGGGCAGGTCGACGGGTGTGCCTTTGCGGGCCAGCTGGTGCAATCTCTTTCCAGCAACTTTCACCGCAGAAAAATAGGGCACCTGCTGCACGGTGCAACCCAGGAAGCCTTGCAGCGCGTCTTCCACATCCCTTTGGCCTGGAGGAGCCCCTGCCCAGCTGGCCATGATCTGACCCGTCCTGTCCAGTGTGTCTGTTTCGGCTCCCAGCCGGGCCGTGAAGGAGTAGGTTTTATCCTGCATGAGCAGCTGGTCTGAAATTCTGGTGGCCTGGCCGATGCACACCACGAGAACACCCGTGGCAAAGGGATCCAGTGTTCCACAATGTCCAACCTTCTTCACATGCAAAATCCGTTTCACCTTATCCACAACGCCATAGGAAGTGATGCCCTCGGGTTTGTCCAGAAGCAGAACGCCACTGTGTTCATAAGACTTGGCTTTGACGGGTTTTTTGGAATGGGACGAAGTGACGGAGTCCGCAGCGTGAAAAAAGCTCATGGTTTGCCAGCCTCGTGATTGTTTGCACTTTCAATCAGATAAGCCTTTGCCTTTTCAGTGATTCGCCTGCGAATCTCGGGCAGGGGTCCCTGTGTTCGAAATGCCGCCGCCTGACGGTGGCCGCCCCCTCCGTGGGCGCGCGCCAGAAAGGCCACATCCACATTCTTGCTGGAGCGCATGCTCACATGGGTGATGCCATTTTCCCCTTCACGGAACATGATGGCGATTTCAACGGATTTCACCGATCGAAGTTCGTTGATGAAACCGTCACTGTCCATGGGGGTGGTGCGGGAGGTCTTGAACATTTCCTGGGTGACCATGGCTGTGGCCAGCCGGTCGTTCAGATGAAACTCGACGGTGGCCAAAACTTGTGCCAGAAGATGGAGTCTTTGGGGACGGGCGGATTCGTAGATGTTTTGAGCGATGTGAGCGGGATCGGCGCCGGCGCTGACCAGCCTGGCGGCCAGTTCCAGCACGCGCTGGTTGGTGTTGGTGAAACGGAAGGATCCCGTGTCCGTCATCAGTCCCGTGTACAAGGATGTGGCGATTTGGGAATCGGGTGTCACTCCCAGTGTTTCACAGAGGGCATGAAGCATCTCGCAGGTGCTGCTTGCGCAAGTGTCTACCCAGTTGAAATGACCAAAGGAAGGGGCACCCGGGTGATGGTCGATGTTGATGATGACGGGTATGTGCCTGACAACTTCCCCCAAGCTTTCTCCAACCCTCGAGAAGTCGGCACAGTCGACCAAAATGGCCGCATCGTAGCCCTCTGTGAATGCTGGTTGATGGACAATGCCTTCCACACCGGGCAAAAAAGCACAGTTGTCGGGAACGATGTCCTGAAGGGCGGGAGTTGCGGTTTTTCCCATTTTTCGAAGGATGAGGGTCATGGCCATGAGGGAGCCCATGGCGTCACCATCGGGTTTGACATGGGAGGTGACAAGAAAGCGGTGCTTTTCCTGAACGATTTGAGCGATGCCTTGCAGAATGTCCTGTCCCATGTCATTCATCTTTTTTGAGCTCTTTGAGCAGACGCTCGATCTTATTCCCGTGATCCAGAGATTCATCGTATTGGAAACTCAACTGAGGGACAAAACGCAGGTGCAGTCTCTTGCCCAGTTCCTGGCGCATGAATCCCTTGGCCTGATTCAGGCCCTCCAGTGCCGTTTGTTTTTCCTCATGGGTGGCTTCACCCATGAGGCAATAAAAAACCCGGGCAAACTTCAGGTCATCACTCACACGAACGGAGGTGATGGTGAGCGAAATGACCCGCGGGTCTTTGACTTTGCGCATGACAAGGTCTGCAATCTCTTTTTGAAGGAGATCTGCCACACGCTGAGAACGCTTGAATTCCATTGGTTCTCCCTCGTGAATGAGCGGGGATCAGAGGATTTTCCCCCTGGACAGGGAAAAATCCTCACTGTCTGTGTGTTTGCCATCGCCCACGGGGATGAGTTCCATTTCGACAGCGACGATTTCTGCCAGTCCCAAAGACTCCATGAAATTGACTATGCGATCCAGCAGAGAATTGAGCACCCGGCTGTCGCTTCCGATGACCGCCACTCCTATGGTGGCCTTCTGATGGAGATTCTGGTCCGCCACTTCAGCGACGGAAACGTTGAAACGGTGGCGGCTTTTTTCTATGAGGCTTTTGACCACCTTGCGCTTTTCTTTGAGCGACTGATTGCCATGGAGCCTCAAAGCCACTCTCACGATGCCCACGTTCATCTTCAAAACCTCTGATCACCGGAAGGAAGCCGCGAAAGGACCTGCTGTGAATGCCCGGCAGCACGCGCCTCATGATCAGGCGTCGCGTTTTTTGTCCTGGTCGCCGGCGAGCATGGTGGGCTTGACTTCCTCCAGTTCATAAACTTCAAGGATGTCTCCCACTTTCAGATCGTTGAAGTTCTCGATGCCCACGCCGCACTCAAAACCTGCCTTGACCTCTTTCACATCGTCCTTGAAACGTTTCAGGGAAGATATTTTGCCATCGTAGATGACCACCTGATCGCGAACGACTCTGACTTTTGCCCCGCGCTCCACACGTCCATCCAAAACATAGGACCCCGCAATCATTCCCATTTTTGGGACACGGAATGTCTGGCGAACTTCGATGCGTCCCATGACTTTTTCTTTGTAAACGGGCTCGAGCATGCCCACCATGGCGTCCTGAACGTCACTGATGAGCTGGTAGATGACATCATAGAACCTGATGTCCACGTCTTCCTGTTCGGCCAGTTCCATGACTTTGCCATCCGCCCTCACATTGAATCCGATGACAATGGCATTGGAGGCGGAGGCGAGAAGAACATCCGTTTCGGTGATCGCACCGGTGCCCGTGTGGATCAGATTCACCTTGACTTCTGATGTGGGCAGCTTGCCCAGTGATTCCATGATGGCTTCCAGGGATCCATGAACGTCAGACTTCACGATGAGATTGAGGTCCTTGATCTTTCCTTCCTGAATCTGATCGAAGAGGCTTTCGAGAGTCACCTTGCTGGAGCGGACAAGCTCTTTTTCACGCAGCTTCATTTGGCGGTGTTCTGCCACCAGCTTGGCCTGCTTTTCGTCAGAGAGGACGATGAACTGATCACCCGCATTGGGGACGCCGGAAAAACCCAGAACCTCTACGGGCATGGAAGGGTAGGCTTCTTGCAGGCGCAGGCCTCTGTCGTTGAACATGTTGCGCACGCGCCCGGAATTGGTCCCGCACACGTAGATGTCTCCCGAATGGAGAGTCCCCTCCTGAATGAGGATGGTGGCGACGGGGCCGCGTCCCTTGTCGAGCTTGGCTTCCACCACACGTCCTCTCGCAGGTTTTTTGGGGTTGGCTTTGAGTTCCATGAGTTCCGCCTGAAGAAGGACCATTTCCAACAGATCTTCAATGCCCATCTTCTGCTTGGCAGATATTTCGACCATGGTGGTCGATCCGCCCCATGCTTCCGAAATGAGACCATGGTCGGCCAGTTGCCGCCGGACCCGGTCCAGATTGGCGGTGGGTTTGTCGATTTTGTTGATGGCCACGATGATGGGCACGTTGGCGGCTTTGGCGTGGTTGATGGCTTCAACGGTCTGGGGCATCACACCGTCATCGGCAGCCACCAGGAGGATCACGATGTCGGTCACCTTTGCGCCCCTTGCACGCATGGAGGTGAACGCCTCGTGGCCGGGCGTGTCGAGGAAAACCACATCACCATTTTCAAGCTTCACATAATAGGCACCGATGTGCTGGGTGATGCCCCCCGCTTCCCCTTCGATCACGTTGGTGTGCCTTATGGCATCCAGCAAGGATGTTTTTCCGTGATCGACGTGTCCCAT
>PXBG01000116.1 GCA_003566995.1 Syntrophobacteraceae bacterium | reverse complement strand
GCCATTCCCTCCCGGGCAATCCCCATCAGAATCTTGTCTCGGGCCTGTTCCAGATCTTCATTTTCGATGGATGTCTTTGACTTTCGGGCCGCGAGCAACGCCGCTTCATTCAAAAGGTTCTTGATGTCCGCCCCGGAGAAACCCGGCGTGCCCTTAGCGAGCCTTTCCAGGTCCACATCTTCGGCCACCGTTTTGTTCTTCAGGTACACATCGATGATTCTGCGGCGGTCTTCGGTGGTGGGAAGTTCGACCACAATGCGCCTGTCAAACCTTCCCGGCCTCAGCAAGGCGGGATCGAGCACATCGGGACGATTGGTCGCGCTCAACACAATCACGTCATGACTCGATTCGAAGCCATCCATTTCGGAGAGCATCTGGTTCAGGGTCTGTTCGCGCTCATCGTGGCCGCCTCCGAGACCGGCTCCCCGGCGCCTGCCTATGGCATCGAGCTCGTCTATGAAGATGATGCTGGGAGCGTTTTTCTTGGCGTCCTCAAACAACTGACGCACTCTCTTGGCTCCGATCCCCACGAACATTTCCATGAAGTCGGAACCCGTGATGGAAAAGAAAGGCACGCCCGCTTCCCCCGCCACGGCCTTTGCCAGAAGAGTCTTGCCCGTCCCCGGCGGACCCACGAGCATGGCGCCTCTGGGCACTTCCGCACCAAGCTCCCGAACCTTGCGGGGATCCTTGAGATACGCGACCAGTTCCTGCAATTCGGTCTTCGCACCCCTCGCTCCCGCCACATCGTCAAAAGTCACGGACTCCTGGCTTTGATCGTAAAGCTTGGCCTGGCTTTTGCCAAAACCGCCCAGTCCGCCTCCCATTCCCTGAAAGCGCCTGTACTGGTAATAGATGAGGCCCATGAGCAAAAAGAAGGGCAGCAGCAGCAAAAGAGTGTACCATAAGGGTGTTTCAATTTCGGGATGCGTGTGCACTTTCACATCGTGTTCTTCCAACAGCTTCAGAAGATCCTGATGTCCGAATGCGGGCAGGTACGTGATGAACTCCTCATACGTCATCTCTTGTGTTTCACGGCCGTCTTCTTCATCACCCTCCTGGGCATCCCCAAGGATTCCAGGCACGGGAAGCTCTTCACTCTCGGGCATGGGCGCCGCCTCCTTGAGCGTGCCCGTGAACTCGTCTCCCTCCACGTCTATGCTTTGCACGTTCGCGGCCCTGACCTGCTCCAGAAATTCCGTGTAACTGATGCGGGTGGGGCCGGCGGGAGTCCAGAAGAGGTAATAGGCAAAGAGCAGAAACAGCAGTGTGAGAAAATACCATAAGGCCCAGTTCACAGGCCTGCCCGCTCCCAGGTCTCCGCCCATCTTTTTCCTGTCCTGCTCTTTTTGGTTCATCCATGCTCCTCAGGGGTTGGCTTTGAAGGTCTGCACCTGCAGGATGCAAGAACTTTGCAGGCGCCCAAAATATGCTGTAGTGTTGAATCTGCAGTCAGTATAAATGGCAAACTTTTTAAATTCAAATTCAGGAGACTTTCCTCCCCTGCATTTTACCAACTGGAAAGACACATGATGGAAAAAATTCTCACCGCCAGCCTGCCCGCGAATCTTCTGTGGTGGCTCCTGGGTCTGTCCACCCTTCTTTTCGTCATTCTGTTTCTGCTCATCCTCCTTCTTCGCAGGAACGCCGCCGCACAACTGACCAACGTTCGACACCAGCTGGAGATGGTGGAACGGGGCCAGGAACGCCTGGAAAAGCTCCTTCGGGAGGAAATGGCCAGGAACCGGGAAGACTCGGGGAACCACTCACGCCAGACCCGGGAAGAAACTTCCAGGGCCCTCAGTTCTCTGGCCAACTCCCTGCAAAGCCGGATGGCGGAAACTTCCAGCCTTCAGCGGGAGCAACTGGACAGTTTCTCCCAGCAGCTGAACGCTCTCATCCAGAGCAATGAGCAGCGCCTGGCGGGCATGAGAGACACCATGGAAAAGCAGCTGAACTGGCTCCAGTCCGAGAACGCCAAAAAGCACGATCAACTGAGAGAAGAAACGGGTGCGGGAGCAAGGCAGCAGCGGGACGAAATGGCTGCATCCCTCAAAAGCTTCAATGAATCGGTTTTGAAAGGAATGTCCGACATGGGATCACTTCTCCGGGAACAAATGGAGGGCTTCCTTCTTCGAATCAGACGACTGGCCGAATCCAATGAAAACAAGCTGGAAGCGGTTAAAACCACTGTGGATCTTCGGCTGAGAGAGCTTCAGGAAGACAACTCCAGGCAGCTGGACAAGATGAGGACAACAGTGGATGAAAAACTTCAGGGGACACTGGAAAAGCGATTGGGAGAATCTTTCAGGCACGTCTCCGAACGCCTGGAACTGGTGCACAAGGGTCTCGGAGAAATGCAGTCCCTCGCCTCGGGTGTGGGGGATCTGAAAAAAGCTCTCACCAACGTGAAAACCCGGGGCAGCTGGGGTGAAATTCAGCTGGAAGCCCTTCTGGAGGAAATCCTCGCTCCCGACCAGTACGAGCGGAATGTGAAAACCAGGGAGAACAGCGGTGAACTGGTCGAATTCGCCATACGGCTGCCGGGCAAAGAGGATGAAGACGGAAAGTCCGTGTGGCTTCCCATCGACGCCAAGTTTCCACTGGAAGATTACCAGCGTCTCGTGGATTCTCAGGAGAAAGCCGATGGGGAAAGTGCGGAAGCATCCTCCAAAATGCTGGCGGCCCGCATCAAAGGCTGCGCCAAAGACATTTGCCAAAAGTACATTTCTCCTCCCCGGACCACAGATTTTGGCATCATGTTTCTTCCAACGGAAGGGCTTTATGCGGAGGTGGTTCGGCAACCGGGACTCGTGGAAATGATCCAGCGGGAATACCGCGTGGTCATCGCCGGCCCCACCACTTTCGCAGCCCTTCTCAACAGCCTTCAGATGGGTTTCCGCACCCTTGCCATTCAACAGAGGTCCAGCGAGGTCTGGAAGCTGCTGGGAGCCGTGAAGTCCGAGTTCGGGAAATTTGGCGACGTGCTCGAAGGAGTCAGGAAAAAACTGGAGCAGGCTTCCAACACCATGGAAACAGCCGCCAGAAGATCCCGAACCATCGAAAGGAGACTGCGCGGAGTTCAGGAACTCCCCACTGCAGAGGCTCAGCTGCTTTTGGGCGAAGAGGGCGGGGAACCTGCAACCAACGACGGCGATCAGGATTGAGCTGTGCAGCCCTTTTTCTGTTTTCCTTCGTGCGCGGGGCTGCACAGCCTGCAGCGCGGGTAAAAAAACCTTTGGCTTTCCGACCTGTTATTCTCCCTGGTCAGTGGGATCGGTCATTCTCCCCATGAAAAGGATGCTTCCCGTCCCGTTTTCTTTTATGAGAAAGAGGAAGGGGCGATCGGCACGGAATTCGGGGGGCGGAGCAGGCATGGCCGTGACCCTTATGCCCACGGCGGTGGCCGCTGCGGCCTCCGTACCTTCCTCATTCACTTCCACAAATCCCTTGTGAACCACCGCTCCAATGTGGAGGTGGCCGGGCCTGCCATCCATCCCTGAAAAATCAGCCCGGTTTTCCATGAAGGCATCGGCCATGCCCATGGAAGCCAGAGTGTCGTCCAGCCTGAAGGTGGACGTCATCGTGAACCTGGGCAGGTGGACCCGGACCTCCCTCGTTTGCATGGCGCATTCCCACATGGCGAGATTGGCCGGGGACAGCCTGGACTCCAGTTCCCCCAGTCCGTCCACCTCCCGCGGCAGAAGGATCATCATGGACAGGTCCTTCCCCTCGTAGGGCAATTCCAGGATTTGGAAGGAATCCAGATCGGCATAAGGAAAGTATTCCTGCTGGGTCATGAGGGGAGCCTCAACCGTTTCACCGGGTGCCGTGTGGAAAGGAGCCTCCTGCGTCTTTTCCACCTGGAACTGACTCCTCCAGTCTCCCTTGAAATGAATGGCATTGACGAGAACCAGCCTTGTCAACGGATCCAGGAAACCCGGCTGCAGCAGATCCTGAATCTTTTCCTGCGTCTTCTCTTCCACCCAGCGGTTGATCATTTGCCGCGCCGCTTCAGCGGCGAGCCTGTAATCCACGGGTGTGACGGAAACACCATAGTATCTGTTGACCAGGGACAAATACTCTTCCAGCAGGGGATAGTCTTTCTGTGGCCAGAGGGAATTGGCCACGTTCAAAGCCACATGCCCCTCTTCCTGGATTTTGTTCAGGCGGGATTCAAGCTCCGCGAAAGCCTTGTGCAAATCCTCCTGCTCCAGGGAGAAATGAAGGGTTTCCGCCATCTGTTTTTCCGTATTCCCGCGGGCTCCCGCATAAGTCATGGCAAGGGCTGTGGAAATGCTGTGGGGGGATAAAAAGAGGTTCCCCTCCTTGCCCGAAAGCTTCTCGTAAATGTCCAGGGCGAAGGCGGTGTTCCCTTCCACAAGGGCTTTCAATTTGGGTTCTTCCCCGCTGGCCGGAGGAGAGAAGAAGGCGGAGAAGAAAAACAGAACGAGGAGAGGTGACCAGATGCGTCCCATTTTCATGTTTGGCTCCTTTCGTGTTTTTTCCGGTAAATGAGATGATAGACCACGGGAATGATGATCAGGGTGAAGCAGGTGGAGGCCAGAAGGCCGAAGATGAGAGCCCAGGCCAGGCCGGAGAAAATGGGATCCAGCGTGATGGGCCAGGCTCCCAGTGCCGTGGTGGCAGCCGTGAGAACAATGGGTCTCAAACGCACGGCTCCACTTTCCAGGATGGCCTCCCTGAAGGGAAGTCCCTCTTTCACCGCCCCGTCGATGAACTGAATGAGCACAATGGAATTGCGCACCACGATTCCTCCCAGGGCGATCATGCCGATCATGCCCGTGGCCGTGAAATACACAAGGCTGTCATAGCCTCCAATGTTTTGCCCGCTCACCAGGTTCAACAGCCAGAATCCTGGCATGATGCCGATGAGGGTGAGGGGAATGGCCATCATGATGACAAGGGGAATGGAATAGGATCCCGTCTGAATGATCAACAGGAGGTAAATTCCCAAGAGGGCCACTCCAAAAGCTATTCCCAGATCCCGAAAGACCTGGAGGGTGATGTGCCACTCCCCTTCACCGGTCCAGACGGCACGGGTTCCCCTGGGAAGGGGCTCCTCCTTCAACCGTGACTGAATGTCCACAATGGCCTCCACAGGAGCCTGCCCCGCCACTTCGCCGAAAACATAGACGAGCCGTTCCAGATTTTTGTGGTGGATGGCCTGTTCATCAGGCCGCGTCAAAAAGCGCCCCAGTTCCCCCAGTTCCACCATGGAACCCTCATGGGTTTTCACGGCGATCCTGGAAAGTTCTTCCGCTCCCGACCGTTTTTCCCGGGGCAGGATGAGGTTGATGCGAAGGGGCTGACGTTCGTGGGGCAAATGCACTGTGGCAGCAGACACACCGCTCAGGGCCAGCTTGAGAGTTTGAGTGATCTGCCCGGGCGAGACCCCATGAAGGCCGCTCTTTTCGCGGTCGATGACAAAATCAAGACGATCACGACGGGCTTCCACGGTGTCGTCCACATCCACAACCCCCGGCTGTTCCTCCATGATGCGCCGCACGTGGGCTGCCGCTTTCACAAGTTCCTCGTACGTCTTATCGGGCGTCCCATAGATTTCCGCCACAAGAGTGGCCATGACGGGCGGGCCCGGCGGTGTTTCCACCACTTTCAGGGCCACATCATGGTCCCGTGCGATTTGCTGAAGATCCTGGCGAAGGCGCAGAACGATGTCGTGGCTTTGCTGCTCACGTTTTTCCCTGGAAGCCAGGTTCACGCGAATGTCAGCCAGGTGGCTGCCCTCCCTCAGGTAATACTGGCGCACAAGGCCATTGAAGTCCATGGGAGAAGCCGTGCCCACGTAAGAAACGAAGGTGGTGACCTCGGGAACCTTCCGCAAATGGTCTTCCAGGGCGCGAACAGCCCGGTCCGTGGTTTCCAGGGTTGTGCCTTCCTTCATGTCCACCACCAGCTGAAACTCGTCCTTGTTGTCAAAAGGGAGCATTTTGAGGGGCACCAGGCGAAAAGCGGGCAGGGAAACGGAAGCGAGAAGAAGGAGAATCACTCCCCCAATGAGAAGAAGACTCAGAGAGGGGGAGGCGAGAAAAGGGGACAATGTTCTCTCATACCCGTTCCGCACCCAGGAAGGAACCGTGTCCCCTGGCACAGGTGAATGCTGCCCCCGTGCCTGACCGCGCCCCAGCTTCCTGAGCAGATGATAGCAAAGCCAGGGGACAATGACGACAGCATTGACCGTTGAAAAAGTCACCGCCAGGGGCACGTTGATGGCCATGGGGGCCATGTAGGGTCCCATCATTCCCGTGATGAAGAACATGGGCACAAAGGACACGATGATGGCCAGGGTGGAGAGAAAGACGGGAGGCAAGACTTCGTTGACCGCAAAAAGAGTCGCCTGAAGGGCGTCTCTTTTTTTCTGGAGAATGTGCCGCTGAATGTTGTCCACATTGGTGATGGGGTCGTCCACCACCAGCCCCAGGGAGAGGATGAGGGCAAAGAGGGTCACCCGGTTGATGGTGTAGCCCGTGAGATAATTGACAAAGAGGGCCATGGCGAAAGTGAGGGGGACGGTGATGCCCACCACAAGCCCCTCCCGCCAGCCCATGGCGAACATGATGAGCCCCACCACGGTGATGATGGCGAAAATGAGAGAGGTGAGCAGGTCGTCCACTTTCTCCTGCGCCGTTTCTCCGTAGTTGCGCGTCACCTCCACCTGAACGCCATGAGGAATGACCTCCTGGCCCAGTTCCTCCAGCCGCTCGAGTATGTTATCGGCCACCCGAACGGCATTGGTGCCCTTTTTCTTGGCCAGGGCCAGGGTGACGGCCCCGTATTCCACGCTCTCCGCCTGCAGCCCCCGATCCAACAGGTGCTGGTGAGAAAATCCAATGCGCGTGAAGGATTGAATCTCTTCAGGACCATCGAGAACGGCCGCCACGTCACGAACATGGATGGGACTGTTCCCATGAACCCCGATCACCACCTCTTCGACCTCTTCCCGGGACATGAGAAACGCATCGCAGATGACGGTCATCTCCCGGTTTGCCCTGGAAAAGGTTCCCGCCGTCACGGACACATCGGTTTGCTGAAGGGCATGCAAGACCTCCAGGGGAGAGATGGAAAAGCCGGACATCCTTTCCCGGTCCAGTTCCACCCGAACCTCTCTTTTCCGTCCTCCCACCGAATAAGTGCGCGAAATGTCTTGTATGCCTTCCAGGCGGGCCAGAACTTCCCCGCCGATGCGATGCAGCTCATGGTCGTCGTAGCGGCTTGAATAGAGGGTGAGATTCACAATGGGAACATCGTCGATTTCTACGGGCTTGATGACCCAGCCCTTCACGCCGGGAGGCACTTGGTCGATGTTCATGCTGATTTTGTTGTGGAGCCGCACCAGGGACTGAATGAGATCCTCTCCCACAAAAAATCTCACGGTCACCACCGCCATGTCTCTCCGGGACATGGAGTACACGTATTCCACCCCATCAATCTGCCACAGAAGACGCTCGAGAGGGGTGGCCACCAGCTTTTCCACTTCTTCAGCGCTGGCTCCCGGGAACTCCACGAACACGTTGGCCAGGGGCACCACGATCTGAGGATCTTCCTCCCTTGGAGTCATGAACACGGCGGAAAGGCCCGCAACCACCGCAAAAATCATGAGGAGCACCGGGAGCTTGGAAGAGATGAAAAATCCCACAAGGGATGCAACAGCCCCGGGGGAAGCACTCTTCAACGGGTCGCTCATGGCCGTCCCCGCTCGCCATGGCCTGCAGCCACGCGACGATCCCCATTCACCCCGGAAGTTTCCGCCTCTTCAGAGCCCCAGAGGGCTACTCTTTCATTTCCATGGAGCCCCGAGAGGATTTCCACCTGCCCATTGATGCGCCGGCCTGTTTTGACGAACAGCCGGACCCAGCGGCCCTTTTCTTCCACGCGCACCACTTCCATCTGGCCGATGCGCCTCACCGCCTGTTCGGGCACCACAATGGCAGGCCGCTCATCCAGCGGAATGCGAAGCCTTCCAAACATCCCAGGCAGAAGACCTTCTTCAGGGGGAAGGGACACTTTCACCGCAAAGGAGCGGCTGCCGGGATCTCCCGAAGGCACGACCTCCTCCACGAAGCCTTCCAGGGCAACACCCAGAGCCTCCACCACGACCATGAACGGTGTTCCCCTTTCCACGCGGCCTATGAGTCCTTCACGCACCTGGGCTTCCAATTGAAGAGCCTCGGGTGAATGCAAAACCATGAGGGGCTTTCCGGGCCAGGCCAGGTCCCCCGGATCCACCATCCGTCTCGCCACCTGTCCCCCGTAGGGTGCCTGGATGGCTGTGTGACTCACAATGACCCGGGCCTCTTCTTCCTGTTTTCGTGCCCGTTCCAGTTGTGCCCCTGCGGCCGTCACAGACCTGGCGGCCTCCCCCACTGCCGCCCGGGCCTTGCCCCAAGCTGCTTCCACTTGTTCCAGTTCCTCCTGAGTGGCCACTTCCTGCTGGAAATAACTCCTGACCCTTTCGCGACGGGCCTTCACTTCAGCATACGCAGCCTCCGCCCCCATGAGGGCCTCCCGCGCCCGGGCCCTCATGGCACGGGCCTCCCGAACCGCTTCCCTGCTCTGGCTCAGGCGCGCCTGAAGTTCCTGGCCATCCAGCTCAACCAGGGAGTCTCCCTCCAGCACAGCATCCCCCTCCCGCACGGACACAGACACCACCCGCCCGCTCACCTGGGACGACAGGGTGGCTTCCTTTCGGGCCCGAACGGTTCCCACCGCCTCGTGAACCTGAGGAATCCACTGCACCGTGGCCATGGCGGTCCTCTCGGAAGGAGGCTCTCTCTTTTCTTCCTCTACCGTGCCGGGCCCAAGAAGACCCGTTCGAAAGGCCCCCGCCATGTAGAGCATGGCCACCACGAGAACCAGAAGTCCCCCCGCAACAGATAAAATTCTGCCTGCTTTTCCCATAGGACACCCCTCGGGTTTTACTTTCCAGCGAAATGTCCCAGGGCCCGGGCGACCTCCGCCTGGGACCTCCTGACATCGTAAAAAGCGGCCGCTTCCGCCACGCGAGCCGAATTTCTTGCCAGTTCCGCATCCAAATAACGCACGATGCCTGCGGATCCTTTTTCGTATTCCATCTGAACCAGGCGAAAAGCCTCTTTCGCATGGGATGCCGCTTTCCTGCTCACCTTCAGACGCGCCTGAGCCTGGAAATGACGGGCATAAGCCTGCCTCACGTCCAGGACCACAGCCTGGGAAACCCTGCGATCGCCCGCCTCTGCCTGAGCCAGCCGGGCCCGGGCCTGGCTCACCCTGGCGGGTGTGCTGAATCCCGTGAAAAGGTTCCAGGTCATGAGAAAACCCACGGTCCAGTTGCCCCGATCCACATCATATTTCATTCTTTCATCGTTCAGGTAAGCCTTGGCATGAAGATCCACCTCGGGAAGATAGGCCGAGCGCTCCAGGTCCACTCCCATTCGCGCGGACGCCGTCTTCTCCCGAACCTGGCGCACTTCGGGGCGCCTGGCCAGGGCCATTCGGGTGCCCTCCTCAAGGGAGGGAGGGAAATGGGGAGAAATCCAGGAATCATGGGAAAGTTCCAGCCGCTGCCCCTGTTGCAAACCCATGACGTGAGCCAGCGCCAAAAGGGAGAGTTCATGGCGGTTTTCCGCCCGGATGCGCTCCTCAAGAGCCTGGGCCAGCCGCACTTCCATGGACAGAAGGTCTGACCGGAGCACGCTCCCCCCCTCAAACCGCACTCGAACACTGCGCAGCTGGGCCTTGACCGTTTCCACGGATTGATGGGCAATTTTCACGTGGTCCCCGGCCGCCAGCGCGTCAAAATACGCCCCGATGACAGAAGCCACGAGGTCATTGCGCACGGCATTCCGGTCCAGCCGGTGAATTCGATGTTCTTTTCGGGCCATGCGCTCCCGAAGCACATCGCCACCACCCCTGAAAACATTGAGGCGGGCGGCCATGCCACTTTCGAAATTTTGAAAGACACCCGGTTCGTTGAAATCGAAATCCACGAGGGGCAGGCGGCGTTGGTCCAGCCGTTTGAAGGCGTGCACGGAGGGGGCATCGCCCCGAACATATTCCGTATAAAACCGGAGGGAAGGCCAGAAGGCAGCCCGGGCCTCGGCGACCATGCCCCGGGCTTCAAGCACGCGGGCCCGCGCCTCTTCCAGGTCGGGATTGGCAGCCAGGGCCTTGTCTATGGCTTCCTGGATGCTCAAGGGGCGTGTTTCAGGTGCTTCACGGAAATTCCACGGGGGGTCCTTTTCCCCAGAAAAGGCAAGGCTTTTCAGGGAATGTTCCTGAAGAACGGGAGTCACAGGGCTCTTGGCACCGGCCCACCCGGGAGAAACCAGGAAAAAGAGGACAACACACGAAACCCGGAAAGCATGAAAAATTCCCTCCACCGCACTCCACCCCTTTCCACGGGCACACTTCGCATGACGAGATGAGCCTGGTTCCTCCGGGCCCACGTGCCCGGAACCTTAGCAAGCTTCAGAGTGAAAAAACATTCCCCTGAAGAACATGAAGGCCCTCGGGGGAATGGGAAAGAAGGCTCAGTGCCGTGGGCTCCTGTTCACTTTTTTTTCAACTGACCGTACATTTGCTGATAATCTTTGCGCAAACGGGAATTGGACTCCAGAATGCGATCCATGTAATCGGTTTCCTTGGCGGAGACGAAGCGAAGGCCGATCAGGTCTGATCGTCCTGTGATGACGCTGCCAGCGGGCACGTGCAGGTGAGATTCCAGAGTGGCTCGCATGACCAGGGCCCCCATGCCCACCCAGACGGAATCTTCTATGGTCGCACGGTATATGGCGCACCGCAAGGCCAGCAAGCACTTGGCTCCTATGGTGCATGGACCATGGATCACCACTCCCTGGGCCACGGTGGTTTTGGGTCCTATGACCACCGATGATCCGCCGTGGCTGTGCAAAATGGCACCATCCTGAATGCTCGCTTCTTCCTCAATGATGATGGGCTGAACCAGTCCGTCGGACCCCTTTTTGTCCGCACGCACGGTAGCCAGGGGGCCCACGAAGACATCTTTGGCAATTTGAACATTGCCAATGATCTGAGCCGATGGATCAATGAGCGCACCGGGGTGTACCCGGGGAAAATCACCAGCGAGATTGGGACGTATGTTTCTGGCCGAGTATGGCATAAGACAAGTCCTCCGCGAATTCGGTCTGGCACATTGGTGAGACTGAGATACACCTTGCCCGAACGTGGGGGTGAAATCAATGGGATCGCAGGATTTTTCCCCCGCTTTTCGCCATCATTCGGGCAAAAAAGTTGAAACAGCTGATCCCCTGTTCACGCATGACAGGACGGGGGCAAAGTTCAATGTTGTTGACCTGGCTTGGCACCCTGAACAAAATCCCTTTCAAGTCATTCCTGCCGAGGCGGGAATCCAGTCTTTTCAAAATTTTGAAGACCCCCGCCTTGGGGGGATGAAGGGTCAGGACAACACGCAATCCGTCAAGTCAACAGCATTGGTGGCAAACGTCCCCTTCCCTTCATGGCGTGCCGCTGCCATCATACTATATGAAAACCCCGTGAGCTGTCAGGCATTAAAAACAGCACCAACAATCACATTTCCCCTGAAGCAGGCGCATGAGGTTCAAAATGACCCCGGCTTCCCTTCAATGCGATCCTGGAAAATGCTTCGTGGAGAATTAAACACTCATATTCAGGTCAAAATCAGCCGATAATTCCTGAAGAAGCGAAAATGACGCGAAAAGGGTGAAGTGAATTCCCCAATTCATGTGCTTTTTAGTATAAATGTGGGCTCATGAAGACAGACCGCAGAAAGGAAGAGGTGCACCGGACAGTGAGGAAACACGAACGGCACTTAAAAAGACTCAGCATCAGATGGCGCAATGAAAACCTTGAATTCGACGGCATCACGCGGGACATCTGCCCCGAAGGCGTTTTCATCGTTTCCAGCCACAGGGTTTCGCCGAGAACCATCGTGGAACTGGAAGTGCAGACCAGGCCGGATCATTTTGTCCGTTTTCACGGACAGGTGGCCTGGATCAATCATGGCCAGGTGACTCACTATCCTCCGGGTTTCGGAGTTCGTTTCATTGAGTTCCCCGAAGACCTTCATGATCACCTTTGGATCATGTGCAATGAGTGCGAAGAGGACGAAATGGATTGGGAAGAGCCCGCCGGCACCCATTCCAAAAGGTGACCTTTTCTTCCACCGGGATCAGTTGAGGTCCACCTTGATCTTTCCCGAATCCATGGGAAGGGCCCTGCTTTCCACATAGCGCTTCAAACCGTCCAGGTCTTTTGCCAGTCCACAGGAAGCGAGAGACCGATACTGATCCAGAACGCCCTCGGCTTTGGAATAGACTTCCTTGTCCACGATGACTGCTCCATCATTTTCCCGGATGTTCCGGAGAGCCGGCAGCGCTTCGAAAACCAGTTCCACCGTGCTCCAGACAACCTGGGGATTGCCATTGATGATGCGAACAATTTCTGAACGGTGTTTGGTGTAGAGGGTGCTCATGATGTCGCTCACCTGCCCGGGAACCCTTATGTCATGGAGCAATTCGCCGATCACTTTCTCAGCATAGCCGCTGGAAGGGTTTTCCTGGGGGCTGATACTGACAGGGGAAAATGTTGCCTGAATTTTTTCCTGAGAAGCGTGGGAACTGCTCATCAACAAAACCAAAGCGATTGCCAGAAAAAATCCCTTTTGCGTTCCAGTGGTCCTCATTGTCTCACCTCGAAGAATTGTCAAAATCAAGCGAATATGGCCATGCTGCCCCGGGACTTCACAAAGGGGCACAGCCAGCAGAAGGATCGTGGAGGAGCGTCAATCCTTATGGCTTTCCTTAAAAGACCGGTTTTGATATTTTTGCCCGTGTCCGCCAAACAGCGCCGTATCCCGGAATTTTACCCGATTCCCGCTTCCCCGCATGGGAGAAAAAAATTTGATCTTCGCCGCCCGCAAAAGATTCTGGTTCGCCGCTTTCCTGGGCGTGGCCATCCTGTTCTACACCATTCGCCAGGCCGATTTGGCAAAGATCGTTCAAAGCCTGGAAGAAATCAGCATGATGTGGGCGATGGCCATGATCCTCGCCAGCGTCTCCAGCTACCTGTGCATTGCCGCCGTTCTGCACAGCCTCCTGAGAAACACGGGACAACGGATTCCCTTTTTCTCAACGTTGAAAATATCCCTCATTTCCTGCACGCTCAATTACCTCATGGCCATCGGAGGTTTGAGCGGTGTCGCCGCCAAAGTCTATCTTCTCTCGCGGGAGAAAATACCTCCGAGCAAAACCCTTTCCATTTCCATGGTGCACGGTTTTCTGACGAACACGGTGGCCGTACTCCTGGTGTATCTGGGCTTTTTCTTCCTCTACAGTGAATATCCCCTGAAAGGCCGCGGCATGGAACTGGGAATCCTCATTTTGATCATCGCTTTTCTGCTCACCTGGATCACCATACAGACCATAGTTCATGAAGCCTTCAGAAAGAAACTCTGGAAGATCGCCATGGCCGCGGCCGGTTTTCTCTCAAAAAAACTGAGATGGGCCGGGTGGTTCAATCGGGACAGAGCGGAAGTTTTCTTTCAAAATTTCAATGAAAGCATGAACCTTCTGCTCAGAAACGTTCGTCAACTGTGGGCACCCGCTCTCTTTGCCCTGCTGGACTGGATGCTCATGTTCGCCTGCCTCAAGTTCGCCTTTCTGGCTGTTCACTACCCCCTGGACAACAGCACTCTGCTGGTGGGTTTTTCTGTGGGGATTTTTGCAGGGCTGTTCAGCATAACTCCCGCATCCATCGGCCTCATGGAAGGTTCCATGGCCGGATTTTTCTATCTCATGGGACTGGATTACGATCAGGCCCTCCTGGCCACTCTTCTTTACCGCCTCGTCTACTTTTTCCTGCCCATCATGGTGAGCGTTTTCTTTTATCGGCAATTCTTCAAATCATCCCGCATGGAATGATTTCCGTCTGCGCCTTCACTTTGGCCGAGCACCAGCGCCCGATCGCCTCCCCCATGTGACGCCGGTGCCGAGGCGTCCCGCCCAGGCCTTTGCGCCCGAAATGAAAATTGATTTCCACAAAAACAGGAGCCCCCTCATCGGGAAACATGAGGTCGAAACCTGCCACATGAATGGAAGCTTTCCGGCTGAGTTCCAGAACAGAGCGCCGCCCTCTCTCCTGCACTTCCCCATGGGAATGGTGATCGAGACGCCCCCCTCTGCACACATTGTTGTAAAAGGATCCATCGCCCACGCGAAAATAGGAATGCGCCCGATCCCCGTAGACCACCACCCTCAGATCGCGGCCGCCGTGATGGACCCAACGCTGCACCAGGGCGGGCTCATTCCTCTTGAGTTTTTCACAGCATCTCTGAAGATCACCGGAGTCATGAACGGGAAACACGGAGACTCCTCCACCCCCTGAATCGCCCTTCATGACAAAGGGATAGTTCCAGGCCAGCTGCCCCGATCCAAAAGCCTCCAGCATGGCCGAGGGAGAGTCAAAAAGAAGGCTTTCGGGATGTCTCACTCCCGAGCGCCGAAAGAGTTCGATCTGGCTGCACTTGCCCCTGTAAAGAAAGCGGGACCGCAGGTCCGGGAAACAGTCTTTCGCATGGCGGGTTATGGCTTCATAACGCGCCGGAGTAAGGTAGACGGGCACAACGACTCCCAAGGCCCCCTCAATGAGGGCCAACAGGTTCTTGTCCTCCAGATCGGCGAAGGGAGAGCAGTTTTCCTCAAGGGGAAATCGGGGATCAAAGGATACAAAATAGCTGCATTTCATGGGTTTGAAGGAGCTCCCTGAAAGCTGAAAAATGGCAAAGTTTCAGAAAAGCTTCGGCACCTGGCCCTGTTTTCCTCTGAGAAGACTATCTTCTTTGCCTTTATCATAATACCGGGAAGAAAAGGACCGCAAAATTTTCCCTCTGCCCCTGCAGGAGCAGAGGGAAAATTACAAACTTGCACAGACCCATTCCCTTCTCTATATTAGGCGCGTTTTCGAGTCCACCTTCAAGGAGTTGCCGTGCAGCTTGGAAAGAACCAGGACAGAATCGGCAGGTACGTTTTGCTCACCATGTTTTTCGCCGTGGTCTCCGCATGGGCGTCTCTCGCCATATCGGCCCGGGTGACGACCGAGCATGAACTGCTGGAAAGACAGGTCATTGAGCATTCCGACCGCCTTGCACACGACCTGAAGGAACACTCCTTTCGCCTTCAGATGGAACTTTTTCAGCTGAATCAGCTGGTGGGCACCGGCAATCCGGATGTGCAGAATTTCATTCGAAGCAAAGTGGAGGCATATGACGCGCACACCCTTGAACTGGAACAGGAAAAAGAGCGCGTCCGGAAAATGCGGGAAGACCTCATCCACCAATCCCAAGCTTCACGCCAGCAGCAACAAGAGCTCAAGAATGCAGTCCTGTGGATGCAGGGGGGAATTCTAGTGGCAGCACTGGCGACCATGGCCCGAAAAAAAGTCCTGTGGTTCACGAGCTTTGTCGTGGGAATGACAGGAGTTATTCAGCTTGCCAGAATCCATTGGCCATGGTTCCAGTGAAGACAAGACCGCCTGCAAACCCGACAGGCCCAGGAGAATTCCCGGGACTTTCCAAAAAATGATTTAAAAAGAAACTATGGCCCACCATGGCCCCGCAGCCTGTGACCGCTCTGACCTTGCGTGTCCCTCTGCCGCTGAGTATACTC
>PXBG01000080.1 GCA_003566995.1 Syntrophobacteraceae bacterium | reverse complement strand
TAACCCTACAACGTTATTTATTTATTGCCAATGATTTCTTTTAGATGCATAGTCTATCTCAACCCACAACGATCAACAAGGAGGTAGGCCATGCTGGCGGCGATTAGAACCGAAGGCGATTTGTACTCTGTTCCCAAGTTTTGTCTCGAGAAGGAGGACGTGGAGGGTTTTGTCGAGGAGTTGCGCGGATTCCACAACGAATTTCGGGATTGTTTCTCCAGGAGTGAGCCGAGGGAGAACTTTTTCCAGTATATGGCCGGCCAATTTAGCCCTCTGGAGAGGAAATCCATTGAGCCCATTGCTCTCCAGGTTGATGGTGGGAATGTTCGAGCGATGCAGCGATTTGTAAGCGATGCCCCTTGGAATGAGAAAGCCATGATCGCGAAATACCATGGTCTTGTGAATGACGACATGGGTGACCCTGCGGGCGTTGTGATCTTTGATGAATCTGGTTTCGCGAAAAAAGGAGAGGAATCTGCGGGAGTAGCCAGGCAATACTGCGGCAGCACGGGGAAGGTGGACAACTGTCAGGTTGGAGTATTCATGGCTTATGCTTCGCCACATGGTTATACCTTTCTGGACAGTCGCTTGTACGTTCCTGAGCCATGGTTTGAAGAGGCACATCGAGAGCGGCGCGAGAAATGTCGCTTTCCTGAAGACCTCCAATTCAAGACCAAGCCGCAACTTGCTGCCGACATGTATCGTGAGCTTCGTTCCGAAGGAATCCTTCCCTTCAAGTACGTCGTGGCAGATTCTGTATATGGTAACAGTCCGGATTTTATCAACGCCATCGAAGAGCAGGTGGGGGCCACTTATTTCGTTTCGGTGCGATCCAACACGCTGGCCTGGTTGGGGGAGCCCGCCACTGAAACAGTGCCCGCCAGATCAAAGGGCAGACCGGCCGGCAAGTGTGTCATTGCTCAGGGAGAAGACAAACCCAGGGAGCTTGCTGAAATCGCCAAAGGCATCAACGGGTTCTTCTGGTACCGGCGCAAGGTATCCGAAGGAACCAAAGGGCCCATTGAGTATGAGTTCACAAAGCGACGCATTACGCTCTGCAATGACGGACTCCCCCAGAAAACAGTGTGGCTGATTGTCAGGCGAACCATCGGAAAGAAACCGGATTATTCATACTACATCAGCAATGCACTCCTGAGCACCAGACTGCCAACTTTCGTGTGGCTCAGCGGTGTGCGATGGGCCATTGAGCAGTGTTTTGAGGAGGCAAAAACGGAACTGGGCATGGATCACTATGAGGTCAGGAAATATTCGGGATGGTATCATCATATGTTGACTTGCATGCTCGCCCACTTTTTCCTCTGGCACATCAACATCCGGTTGGGAAAAAAAAGCTCCATCCATTACTTTGTCGCAGCTTAGAATGCTGCTGAAAGCGGTGCTTCCAATGCGAACATTCGACACGAAAGGGCTTCTCGCCATGGTCCAGTGGATACAGGAAAAAAATCACCGTGCCTACTTGTCGCACCGGAAGAAGAAACTCAATGGCAAAACATAAAACGTCGTTGTAGGGCTAAGGCCATGCGGCAACAGACACCCTCACGGAACCGGTTCCACGACCCACAGCTGCCACGGAGGAGAGGAAAAAGTTCATGAATGTTTTTGTGGCACGACAGCCCATATTTGATCGTCAACAAAATGTCTATGGATACGAGCTTCTATTTCGGGCGGGCGATGAAGAGCGCTTTGACTTCAGTAACGGTGACAAAGCTTCCCTCTCCGTGATCATGAACACCATGCTCCACTTCGGAGTTGGCCCCATAGCCAATGGGAAAAAAATATTCATCAATTTCACCAGAAACCTTTTGCTCAGCGACGCCGCCCGCTATCTCCCCAAGAAGGCCGCTGTCATCGAAATCCTCGAAGACGTGGTTCCCGAAAAGAAAATCGTGGATGCACTTCGCCAGCTCAAAGGGCAAGGATATACACTGGCCCTGGACGATTACACCCTTAAAAGCAAGGTTCAAGACTCACTTCTTGAACTGGTGCACATCGTCAAGGTGGACCTTATGAATACCAGTTCCCGGGAACGGCAGACCATCGCAGAGCGCTGCTCACTCTGTGGAACAGTCGAACTCCTCGCGGAAAAAACAGAAACTCCCGATGATTTTGAAGAAAGTCTTCGAATGGGGTACTCTTTCTTTCAGGGTTACTTTTTCAGCAAACCGGTCCTCCTCCAAAGAAAAGTCCTTTCCACTCAAAAAGTCATTTCCATGGAAATCTTGAATGAGTTGAGCAAAAACAACCTGGATTTCGATGCTCTTCAAAGAATGATCATGCAGGACCCTTCCGTCACCTACACGTTGTTCAAATACATCAACTCGACTTTTTTCGGCATCAAGCATGAAGTCACCTCCATAAAACAAGCCCTGAGCCTTCTCGGGGAACTGGAAATCAAGAAATGGGTCTCCCTGGCGGTGCTCATGCAGCTGGCTGAAGATCAACCCGATGAGCTGCTCAAATCGGCTCTTTTGCGGGCACGATTCTGCGAGAAACTGGGGGCAAGGTTTTGCAGGGCTGAGTCCCAATCGGAATTGTTTCTCATGGGGCTCTTCTCATACATGGATGTCCTGCTTGGACGCCCCCTGCAGGAAGTGCTCGAGGAAGTGCCTCTTGCCATTCACATCAAAAACGCCTTGCTAGGAGGAAACGGGAATGCAGGTTCCATTTTTCGATTGGTTTTGAACTATGAACGGGGCAACTGGAACGAGGTTCTGCCCGCAATGTCCCAGCTTGAGGCCGGTGAAGGGGAGGTCCTGGAAATCTACGCGGAAAGTCTTCAGTGGGCATCTCGAGCGTTCGCCTTGTGACAACGGTGAATCTGGGAAAAAATCTTTCATTGGAAGAGGAGAGAAAAGCACGTGAACAGCTATCAAGACACACCAGGGGACTTCCAGGTGGCTCCCGGCAGTCAGCTGTTTATCAAAATCGATGGATTTGAGAGCCGACTGAAAAGCATGTTCATCGGCGGCCAGCTTCAAGCTTATCTCATTGTCACCACACCGAAGGTTGACGGCATCGAATCCGCTGTTTTTGAAGGCGTCCCTGTTTCCGTTACCTTTCTCCACGACGGCGTGGTCTATGGGTTTCGCTCTCGAATCATTCATCGACTCATCACCCCCGCCCGCCTGCTGTTTCTGGCTTACCCACCGAACATTGAAAAACATGAACTGAGAAAACACCAGAGAGTGGAGTGCAACCTTCCCGCAATGATCAGGATTCAAAACGGCGCGTCAGATTTTGAAGGGATCATGGCCAACATCAGCACGGGAGGGTGCAAAGTCATTTTCCTGGCCTCATCGGAGATCGTGCATGAAACAATGGCCTCAGGCACCAAAATACAAATTTCCTTTGAGCTCGCGGGCATCGGTAGCGTGAAACTCCTTGAGGGAATCATCAAGAGCTTCAGTGCGGAAGGCAGCAAACTTGCGCTGGGCATCTCATTTGAGCAGGCCAATCACGAAGATGCACTGACCAAGGTGGAGCATTACATGCATAATGTCATGAGATTTCATGGATGATGCGGCCCTTGGAATTGGGGTCGACGACGGGAGCATGCAAAAGGTTGAAGATGCGATTTCTCCAATCTGCGTGACCTTTTTCGAAGCCGAAGAGATTTAGACTCATCTTTGACAGTTGCAAAAAAATATATTTGTAATGTCAACAACATACGGACCCATTTTGAGTTTTTGGCACTACAGATCTCTCCTATGGGTCAAGCACCCGGATGGTGGGGGGAATGG
>PXBG01000153.1 GCA_003566995.1 Syntrophobacteraceae bacterium | reverse complement strand
GGCAGTGATTTACGGCGAGGTCCAGCATACGGAAAGAGACATGCTCGAGCGGATTTTTCTCCTGGGAGAGCGTCAGGTGGGCTTTCTCATGAAACCCCAATCCCAGGTTGTCTGGCTCCATGTGGACGATCCTCACCATGAGAATCTGGAAAGAATCTTTCACAACCCTCACTCCCGATTCCCTGTGGCAGGAAAAAATCCCTTCCGCGTTCTTGGGGTCATCAAGGCCAAGGAATATCTGGGCGCCTGCCTGCGGGGGGAAAACCAGGACCTGGAAGCGCACCTTCACAAACTGGAGCAGGTGCCCGAGACCATGCGGGCTCTCCGTCTTCTCGAAATTTTTCGCCGGAAGGACCAGATGCACTTCGCCCTCGTTGTGGATGAGCACAACCATCCGCAGGGAGTGGTGACCTTCAATGACATACTGGAAGCCATTGTGGGAGACATCCCCTCGGAAGAAGAATTTCCCGAACCGGCAGCCGTGCAGCGTGCCGATGGATCCTGGTTGCTGGATGGTTTCATGCCCCTGGAAGAAGTGCAGGACAGGCTGGGAATTGAGAGGCCCATGAGGGAAAGGGACCAGACATTCCATACTCTGGCAGGCTTCATGCTCACCCACATGGGACACCTTCCCCGGATGGGCGAACATTTTGACTGGGAGGGGTTTCGCTTTGAGGTCGTGGACCTGGACGGCCGCCGCATCGACCGTGTCATGGTTTCACCCCTGCCCGGAACGGGAGATGTGATTTCAGCAGACGATTGACCGCATTCCCTTCAGATCACTTCCATCCCTCCTTTTACAGGAGCTCATGCCCTTTCCATCATGGCTGGGCGGTCATGAAAGGAAAAATCACGATGGATCAAAATGAGCACAAACGGCACATGGGGCTTGAGGTGAATGTATCCGGAAGATTATCCACCGCAGAGAGAAACAGGGCGGCATGGGATGGCGCGAAGGCAGGTCCAGGGGCGCACGGAGCCCAGCAATGCTGTTGACTTAAGCTGTCTAAACCGATGCAATAGCACCTTTACGTCATTCCCGCGAAGGCGGGAATCCAGTCTTTTCAAGAGCTTTCAGCCCCCCGCTTTCGTGGTGGTCACGGGAGTGGGCAACATACAATCCGTTAAGTCAACGACATTGACGGAGCCCAGGCATTACAAGAGAGCTCCAGGCATGGATATTGAGCACAAGATAACACAGCAACAATTTTGCCGCCCCAAATAGGCCTATAGCCTGCTTTGGGATGAAATTATGGAGCAATACTATTTGTTTTCAACAACTTAACCTGGTCCGACCCCAAGCTCTTAAGTGGACCTTGCGGGTTGCCCGAGCTCGATGATCTCCATGCGGTTGTTGGCCTCAGGATGCCTCGCTGACGGCCCCTCCGTGAAAATCACCAGATCCCCCTCTATTCCATGGTGTTTGAGCCATTGGCTTATGTACGCATTCCAGTCTCGGGGGTGCTCCCTTTCGTGGACCGGGTAAACACCCCATGAAAATTGCAGAGCCTGGCAGGTTGCTTCCTGGGAACTGACGGCCACAATCCACACAGGGGGCCTGAAGCGGGCGAAACTTCTGGCCGTGGCGCCGCTTTTGGTGGGGATGAAGACAGCCGCCGGGGACGCATAGGCAAGACTTGCCTCGACGCCGATGGCGATGAGGTGGAACGGACGAAGCCTGCCCCTCAGATCGACCCCTTCAAACAGCTCTTTCACCGCGATCTGATTGCGCTGAGGTTCGATGGCCTCAGCGATTTTCACGAGCATCGCCACGGCGTCCACCGGATACTTCCCCATGGCGGACTCACCGGAAAGCATCACGCCGTCGGTGCCGTCCAGAATTGCATTGGCCACGTCCGTCGATTCAGCCCTGGTGGGCCTTCGGAAGGTTGTCATGGATTCAAGCATCTGGGTCGCCGTGATCACGGGCTTCCCAAGAATGTTGGCCTGCCGCATCAAGCGCTTCTGCGCGACCGCCATTTGTTCGATGGGTATTTCCACCCCCAGGTCCCCTCGGGCAATCATGATCCCATCCGCTTCGTTTAAAATGCTTTCCATTTGACCCAGAGCCCGGCTCCGTTCGATTTTGGCGATGATGAAGGGGTTGTGCCCCATATCCCTGGCCGCCTCGCGCACTTGTGCAATGTCCTCCCCCGACTCCACAAAGGATTGGCTCACGGCGTCCACACCCTGCGCCAGGGCAAAGCGGAGGCATTCCCTGTCCCAGTCCGTGAACGCCGTGATCCCCAAATCGATGCCTGGAAGATTGAGGCCTTTGCGGGAACGCAGTTCCCCTCCCACAACCACTTTGCAGCGCACATTCTCCTGGCCAACCTGCAAAACCTCCAGCTGGATAAAACCGTCGTTCAGGTACAGGGCGTCTCCTGCTTTGACGGCATGGGGAAGGCGTGAAAAATTGACCGACGCACCTGTCACATCCCCGAGGACCTCCCTGGTGGTGAGAGTGAAGACTTCTCCGGCCTCCAGTTCCACGGGCTCTTCCCTGAGTTTCCCGATGCGCATCTTGGGGCCGCTCAGGTCCGCCATGATGGCCAGCCGGCGTCCCGTGGCGCGGGATGCGGCACGCAGGCTGTCAATGGCCCGCTTGTGACTCTCAAAGTCTCCGTGGGAAAAGTTGAGCCGCGCCACATCCATCCCCGCCCGCAACATCTGCTCCATCACCTGCGGGGATTCAGAGGCCGGCCCGATGGTGCAGACGATCTTGGTCTTGTTTTTCGGCAAAGCCATTTTCACCCCTCCTGAAACGATGCTTCTGCCCAGGGCAAAGAAGGAGGCCTCCGGGCCACATTCTATTCAGCCGCACCTGCTTTTATCATGAAAAGCATCCTAATGCTGCACATGAGGGAATCCTCACCAGTAAAGCCAGACCAGCAGAAACCCCAGGAGAACCCTGTAGATCACAAAAGGCTGCATGCCCAAGCGGCGAATGAACCTGAGAAAGTAGTGCACACAGAGATAGGCGCTGACACCCGCCAGAATCGTTGCAATTCCGATGATGTCCCACTGGACGGGTTCAGACTGGATGAAGAGCTGCCTCGCTTCCAGAGCACCCGCCAGAAAAATCACGGGAATGGAGAGGAGAAAGGAAAACCGGGCCGTGGCATCACGGCTCAAACCCAGAAAAAGTCCCGCCGTCATGGTGGCGCCCGAACGGGACGTGCCGGGAATGAGCGCCACAGCCTGAGCGCAACCGATGATCAAGACGTCCTTCCAGGTCAGACTATGTTCATCCCTCACGCCTTTTCGGCGCCAGTCGGACCAGCCCAGAATCAGGCCAAAAAACACCAGGCCAAAAGCAAGGATCAGAGGATCGCGCAGGTGATTGGCCACCACGTCGCGAAAAGCCAGTCCTGCCAGACCCACGGGAATGGTTCCCATAATCACCGCCCAGGCCAGCCTGGCGTCGGGAGTGTGGCCGAAGCCCGTCAGTGAACGAAAAAACGCCCGGGTCATGGCCAGCAAATCGTGGCGAAAATACCAGATCACCGCGACGAGGGTGCCCATGTGAACGGCCACATCAAAAGTCAGGCCCTGGTCTTCCCAGCCTGTGAAGACAGCGACCAAAATGAGATGGGCGGAACTGGAAATGGGTAAAAATTCCGTAACCCCCTGAACCAGAGCCAAGACGATGGCTTGCACCAAATCCATTGAATCTCCCAAGCGCCTTCAGATTTGTTTTCATGGGGAACACCCTGGCAGGGCTCCCCCGGTTTTCGGAAGGAGGGATCATACGACAGTCCACCCCCACCGGGCAACCCTTCCTCATAAAATGCCGCCACACCTCTTCAACACCATGAGCGATGCCAGTGCTAGCAATAATTGTTCCGGCTCATGCTTCACGCACAGACCTTCATCATGGAAAAGGGGAATGACCTGGATTTGCAGGAGACTTGCAGGTCTCAAAGGGAAAATCTATGAAAGGGGGGGACCGGAGAAGGGCGATCTCTCAAATGGCCTTGTCCTGCGCCACGCAAAGAGGTACAGGGCCAGAAGCAGGGCCAGAAAGTACCAGGGAAACCATGAAAGGGACTGGATAAAAACCGCGTCTTCCAGAGCTTTTTCGGAAACCGCAGGAGGAGGATCCGAGACCCGCTCTTCCAGGCCGGCAAGCAGCAATGAATACTTCACGCCGATGAGGGCAAAGGCCAGATTGAAGGATAAACCCTTGAAGCTTAAAATGGTGGCGCGCTGGTGGGATTGGGCAACCTGGTTGAGATAATGGCTGACAAAAAAATGGGAAGCGTACATGACGCTCATGAGAAGGACCACGGGCACGAGGCCCCACCAGGGCAGCACAAAACTTATGCCCGCAAGTCCCGCGAAGGTCACGACGGCCAGGAGGTGCATGTTGAAGGCGGGCGGGTGTTTCCCGGCCAGTTTTCGGGCCAGGCGAGGGACAAAAATCCCCAGGAGGGCCATTCCCGAACCAATGAGGCCGAAAGTGGCCTCAGGAAACCCTATCACCCGGTAATACTGGCTGTTGAGCGTTATGAGCATGCGAATGATGTGGTCAAAGAGCAGGCCCGCCATGATGACCAGCAAGGCAAAGGGAGTCTGCACAATCCACCTGCCGGCCTGAAGGGTCACACGAAAGGCATGGACAATGGAAGCGGTGCACGCGGCAGGAAGGGAACATTCCCCTTCTTTGGGGATTTGCTCTTCTTTCATGGAAAGGGTCGTGACCAAAGTGAGCAGGGCCATGCCCAGGGTGAGGTACAGAGGGAAGCGCAGGGTGGTTTCCTGGGTGATTTGTGTTTCAATGCCCACCCAGCGCACCACATTGCCCATGAGAGCCGGATCGTACACGGCAGCTCCCATGGTCATGACGGCCACGAAGGTCATGGATTGAATGCGAAGCTGCATTTCCAGCACCCTTCCCCAGTCCTGGGCGTCTCCCCACTTTCTGAGACTGTCATAAGCCAGGGCTTCATCGGCCCCGCTTGCCGCCGCCTCAGCCATTCCGCTCAGCACCCGGTTGAGGAGAAAGACGGCAAAGAGCAGACCCGCTCCCTCCGTGGGAACGAAACAGAGGAGGGCGATTTCCACCACCATGATTGCGCCGCTGAAAACCAGAAGGTTTCTTCGCCCCACCGTGTCCGCCAGGGCGCCCGACGGGACCTCGAGGCAGACGATGGTGGCTGCCCAGACAACGTTGAGGAGAGCAAACTGGGAGAGAGTCAGTCCAAAATCAAGAAAAAGAACGGTGAAGACAGGATAGTAAAAGCGAGCGTTGAAAAAAGCCCGAAAAGCAATGAAGCGGCGGACGTTGCCGATGGAAAAAGGTGAGACCTGTTCCTGTCCCATGTGTGATCACCATTGGGCTTTGGGTTGCGCCGATAAATTCTGTGCCCCATAAAAATTTTGTCCCCTTGCGGGGCTTGCGGAAAGAATGGGGACTGGCAGTGCGCGCTTCCGGACCCCTGCGCGCCGGGTGTGTGGCCCAAGGACCGGATACAGACCGGATACCCGAATACAGAGTTGTAGACCGGGTTATTTCAAGAACAAGGACTCAAGCTTTTTCATCCAATGGGAAACCACGTCCGCGTCACTCCAGCACAGGCGGGAACCCACAGGTCATTTGTCCTGGTGGCTTTGTGGACTCTGAAGCGTCATTCCCGCACAGGCGGGAATCCAGCCACCGGGAATACCGATGTGACCGGTATAGACGGTCATTCCCGCGCAGGCGGGAATCCAGTCTTTTCAAATTCTTCCGGACCCTCGCCCTCGCGGGGATCATGGGGCCAGGACTAAAGATACAGTCCCTCAAATCAACACCATCTGGGAGCTATGGACATTCCCTTCACCGGTCAAAAAATTTCACCGGAAGGATCTAGTCGAAGCGCACGGGATCCTGCGGCGGCTCCATTTCCGAAGGAAATTCCTGGAAGGGAAAAGGCTTCACATGCTCGTTGAGAGTGGTGTAACGGATGATGCGGAAGGCATATGCGGCCAGCTTGTTGGAGAAATTTCTCAGGGGTTGGCTATACTTCCTGGTGATGAAAAGATAAACATACTGAAAAAGCACCGTGACATAAAAGACGGCCTTGAGCACTTCAAAGACGATGAGATACAGGATGGTGTATAAAAGCCGAATGGCTATCTGGGACCTGGAAGGCTGCTGTTCGTCGATCTCGTTCACGTTTTCCCCTTTCTTGTTCTGTTTGCGCTGTTCGACCACCCTTGGCCATAAAAACAAGTGAGAGAGGATAAAATCCTCCTTCCGGAACTGCAAGGAAAATGAAGCCACCCTTATCAGAAAGCTGGAAAAAACCGGACTCTTTGACCCAAGGCGAGAGTTGGCGTCAATGCTGCAGACTCAACACGTTCCACCCAACGGGAACCGGCTCCTCAGCGTCAATCCCTCACAGGCGGGAACCAAGAACAAGCGGGCTTCTCAGCTCTGTCCGGTCACGTCATTCCCGCGAAGGCGGGAATCCAGTCTTTCCAGACCTTACTGCCCCCCCTGCTCAGAGGGCAATGCCCCGGTGCAAGGCTCACTTCCCTCGAAAAGAGAAAAGGCATCCACAACGATACAAGAAAACAGCATAAAACAAAAACCTGTATAATTGCAGCATGAAATGTGTTAGTGAATCTGTTTGCCTCTTTGTAATCAAAGAGGAATGAATCTGCCCGAAACATGAGGCAAAAATCATCTTTGATCACCCCACGCAAGACGAAATCCCGGGAACACGTTTCGGCTCATCTATGGGAGGTCTCCGGTTCAATGGCACTCGTGGTACAGAAATATGGTGGGACGTCAGTGGCCGACGCGGAACGCATTCGTGCGGTGGCTCAGCGCGTTGTGGCACGGAAAAAAGCTGGAGACCGCCTCGTGGTCGTCCTGTCCGCAAGGGCCGGGGACACGGACCGCCTCATTCAGATGGGCAGGGAAATAACGCCGACGCCAGACCCTCGTGAGATGGACGTGCTCCTCTCCACGGGAGAACAGGTCACCATCGCCCTTTTCAGCATGGCCTTGCAGGACCTGGGGTGCAAAGCCGTATCCATGACGGGGTACCAGGCGGGCATCATCACCAACCGGAGCTATGGCCGGGCACGCATTCACTGGATCGAAACCCTGCCGGTCATGGACCAGATCCAGGAAGACAACATCGTGGTCGTGGCCGGTTTTCAGGGTTATGACGACGGGGGCAACATCACCACTTTGGGGCGAGGCGGCTCAGACACCACCGCCGTGGCACTGGCTGCAGCCCTTGGAGCAGACATGTGCGAAATTTACACGGACGTGGAAGGCGTTTTCACCACGGATCCCAATGTGTATTCCAAAGCCCGCAAGCTGGAAAAAGTCAGCTACGAGGAAATGCTCGAAATGGCAAGCATGGGGGCCAAGGTGCTGCACCTCAGGTCCGTGGAATTCGCCATGAAATACAACGTTCCCATCATGGTGCTCTCTTCGTTCATCGATGCTCCCGGGACCCTTGTCACCAAGGAGGACAAAGAAATGGAAAAGGTGGTGGTTTCCGGAATCACCTACAACAAAAATGAAGCCCGCATCACCCTCACCAACGTGCCCGACCAGCCCGGCATGGCCGCACGGCTTTTCAAGGCCGTGTCCGACGCCAGGGTGAACATCGACCTCATCGTTCAGGGAAGCGGCTCCATTCCCGGACGCGCCAACATCTCTTTCACCGTTCCCAGGCCCGATTACGAAAAGACCAAGGCAGTGGCCCAGAGTGTGGCCCAAGAAATCGACGCCGGAGTTGTCCACAGCAATCCCGCCATTGCCAAAATTTCTGTCATCGGCGTGGGCATGAGAAGCCACACGGGTGTGGCCAGCAGAATGTTTGACGCGCTGGCGGCGGAGAACATCAACATCAAAATGATCGCCACTTCCGAAATCAAGATCTCGTGCATCATTGATGAAAAATACACAGAGCTTGCCGTGAGGGTCCTTCACGACATTTTTGAACTGGACAAGCCTCCTCATGAACGGATCAGAATACGGGAAGAGAACTGAACCTTACACCCCACTGAAAAAAGAGGGCCCTTGAATGCGGGAAGTCAGAATCTACGACACCACCCTTCGTGACGGAACCCAGGCCGAGGATTTCTCCCTCTCTCTTGAAGACAAGGTGCGCATTGCTCTCAAACTCGATGACATGGGCATTCACTACATCGAAGGGGGATGGCCGGGTTCCAACCCCCGGGATGTGGGCTTTTTCGACGAAATCAGGAACTACGATCTGAAAAACGCCCAAATCACCGCGTTCGGATCCACACATCACCCCAACCGGTCCCCCGAAAACGATCCCAACCTCCAGGCGTTGCTCCAGGCCAAAACGCCCGTGGTGACCATATTCGGAAAAACCTGGACGGTGCATGTGCGGGACGCTCTCCTCACCACCCTGGAGCGCAATCTGGAATTGATCGCCAACAGCGTGAAACACCTCCGCCCTCACGTTCAAAAGCTCTTTTATGATGCAGAACACTTCTTCGATGGTTTTCAGGCTGACCCTTCCTATGCTCTGGCCACCCTGGGAAAAGCCCTGGAAGGGGGCGCGGACTGTCTTGTGCTCTGTGACACCAACGGTGGCAACGTTCCCAGCAAGGTGGCCGAAATCTTTCGTGAGGTTCAGGAAAGGTTCCCCTCGGCCCCCCTGGGCATTCATGCCCACAACGACTCGGATCTGGCCGTGGCCAACTCCCTGACCGCCGTGGAAATGGGAGCGGTCCAGGTGCAGGGAACCATCAACGGCGTCGGGGAACGGTGCGGGAACGCCAACCTTTGCTCCATCATCGCCAACCTGTGTCTCAAAATGGACATTGCCTGCCTGACACCCGAAAAGCTCCGCAAGTTGCGTTCCGTCAGCCGCTATGTGCTCGAACTGGCCAATGTCCCTCCCAACCGCTACCAGCCCTTTGTGGGGCGCAGCGCATTCGCCCACAAGGGTGGCGTGCACATCAGCGCCGTGGAGAGAAACCCCAGGACTTACGAGCACATTGAGCCGGAACTGGTGGGCAACAAGAGGCGTGTTCTCGTTTCAGACCTTTCGGGCCGGGCCACCATCAAGCGCAAGGCCGAAGATTACGGCCTGGGCCTTCGAAAAGACGACCCTGTGGCCATGCAGGTCCTGGAAGAACTCAAGGACCTGGAAAACCAGGGGTTTCAGTTCGAAGTGGCCGAGGCCAGCTTCGAACTGCTCATCAATCGCGCCATGGGAAAAACCAAGCGTTATTTCGAGCTGGTGGGTTTTCGCGTCATTGATCAGAAGCAGAGCGAAGAACACGAAACGGTGGCCGAAGCAACCATCATGGTGAAAGTGGGAGGCCACATGGAACACACGGCTGCCATTGGACAGGGGCCCGTGAACGCCCTGGACAATGCCCTGAGAAAGGCTCTTGAAAAGTTCTACCCCGAACTGAAAAGCATGGAGCTGGCCGATTACAAAGTGCGCGTTCTCCCTGGAACCCATGGCACAGGGTCCCGTGTCCGAGTGCTGATCGAGTCGAGAGACGCTCACGATCACTGGAGCACGGTGGGGGTTTCCCATGACATCATCGAGGCCAGCTGGCAGGCTCTGGTGGACAGCATCAATTACAAAATGTACAAGGACGAAAAAGCCGCAAGAAATGAAACATAGGAAACCCGTGCCATTCCCCCGTCGGCTGATTTCCGGCGCTCAAATCAAAGAAGATGCGGTCCTGCCCCAACAAAACCCGGTTCCTGAACTGACAAAAAAGCACCATGGAATGACAGGAACTCCCGCATAAACTCAACCTCACCCGTGGGGACTTCGCCTGGGTCCCTGAGGCATTTCCCGTGGTGTTCACCTGCCTGCTTCCTGCGTTCCTGCAAAACACCTCCTGGCAACGCCTTACACCCGGCTGACCCAGACCAGCGGTGTTTGGGCGGTGTTTGGGACAACGCGGGTCTCCTCCTTTTCAATGGGAGGAGCGCCCTCCCTTTGGGGGTGGTTCATCACCCTCCAGACCAGAAGCAAGGCCACAACAATCAACATGGAAAGGATCATGTAAATGATGGACCTGCGAACCGCTGTATGCATGGGACCTCCTTCCCCGATTCCATATACCCTTCGAGCTTATGGGCTTCAATGGATCGATCACTCAGGACCATGAAACATCTTCATCCACTCTTGCCATTTTTGCAATCACTTACCAAGCGAAACCTCACTCCCGACCATCCGCAACTCCAGCGCCCCGGAGCAATGGAAGACAGCCTGAAGCGAACGAAGTCCAACACATGCAAGGCGGCACTCACGGCTGGCGCGCAACGGCTTTTCCTGAAGCCACCCATTCAGGCACCTTGTCCCCCCATATTCGTGTGCATTATGCTATAGTGAAAATCAATGGAACCATCCCAATCACTCCTGGTGATCAGCAGCAAGGCGACAGACAACAAGGTACCCTGAAAACGAGGGGGGAGTCCTCACCGCCATGAAATATTGCAGCCAATGTGGTGCCCCGGTCACTCTCAAGCTTCCCGACGGGGATGACCGTCTGCGTTATGTTTGCGAATCCTGCCGCATCATTCACTATCAAAACCCCAAAATGGTCGTGGGCTGCATTGCCCAGTGGGAGAGCGAAATTCTCTTGTGCAGGCGGGCCATCACTCCCTGCATTGGCAAGTGGACACTTCCCGCAGGTTACCTGGAAAATGGAGAAAGTGTCCAGGAAGGGGCAAAGCGGGAGACCTATGAAGAAGCCCAGGCCGTGGTGGTGGAACTCAAGCCCTTTGCCCTGCTCAATCTTCCTTTCATCAGTCAGGTCTACTTCATGTTCACAGGACACCTGCCTCAGAGAAAGTTTGCTCCGGGAGCGGAAAGCATGGAAACAAGGCTCTTCAGGGAAGAAAATATCCCCTGGAATGAAATCGCTTTCCCCGTCATTGTCGAAACCTTGAAATTATTCTATTCCGAACGCCCCACGGGAAGCTTTTCCTTTCATGTGAAAGATCTGCAAAAGGACCGGAACTTCATCATTTGCTGAAAATCCTTGCTTTCATGGAACACTGTTCCTGATTTTTACGCCAGCACCGGAGTCTGCCAAAAGGATGAAAACGGCGCAGTTTCCCGGCGGGGCCAAAAGGGGCCAGGGCAAAGCCCTTTTGAGCGAAAAATGAAGGTCTTTCCTTTCCAAAAGCTTCCCATGCATTATTGTATTTCTAATGCGTTGAACTTTTTCGGCTGCCAAGAGGGCCGTTCATCATGAAGTGCCGGCGGTGGCGCCGCCAAAAAAACCGATCGCATGAAAAGCTTGTCCAATGGCCCCCTTCTCCGGAGCGTTTGCGGGAATTTCATGCCTTCATGCGATCAGCCGCATTGAAAAAAGGAGACGTAACATGAATCCTGTTCACTTCCACACGGTGGAAAACGATTCCTGTGGTTGCTGCGTCACTTCCGGATCCAGGGCAAGCCATTCCGGTGAGCCCTATGGATGCGCCGAAAAGAAGGCAATTTTCACTGGAAGGGAGCAGCGTGTCCTCAAATCCATCCGGGAAACGGCAGTGCGGGCAAGAGAGTTGAAAAGCCGCCTGAATCAAAGGGAAAACAACGATCCTGAAAACGAAAGGGCCAAAAGAAGAGCGTTACAGGAACTGGAAAAATTGAGAGAACTGAGAAGGGAACTTGAAAAGGAAAGAGTGGCTGCAGCCCATGAAAGAATGGTTCTTCTTGGGCATGCGTGAACACTCACCAAAGCCCTTTTTACATGAGAGCGGAAACCGGAGCGTGACAACCTCCGGTTTTTTTTGTTTGCGGAGTCGAAACTATTTGCCATAAACTTTTCCACCCCGGGCTTCGGGGAAACCTCAGCGCGGTCGCTGCTGGTCGGGGAAACGGCCCCTCTGTCCATGGCTAAGGAACCATCGCCTCAGACGGCTTCAAGGCAAAATTATCTCTAAGGATATGAACATGATTCGAAAACAGGACTCATTGAATTATCACAGTCAGGAACGGCCCGGAAAAATCGAAGTCAAATCCACCAAGCCCTGTTTCACTCAGAGAGACCTGGCCATGGCCTACACTCCCGGTGTCGCTTTACCCTGCCAAGAGATCGAGCGAAATCCCCAGAAAGTCTTCGAATACACCACCAGGGGCAATCTCGTGGCCGTGATCACCAATGGCACGGCTGTCCTCGGCCTGGGAAAAATCGGCCCCTTGGCGGCCAAACCCGTCATGGAAGGCAAGGCGGTTCTTTTCAAACGCTTTGCGGACATCGACGTGTTCGACCTGGAACTGGACACGGAAGACCCCGAGGAATTCATTCGGGCGGTGAAGCTCCTGGAACCCACATTTGGCGGCATCAATCTTGAGGACGTGAAAGCCCCTGAATGTTTCTACATAGAAGACCGCCTCAAGGAAATCATGAACATTCCGGTCTTTCACGACGATCAGCACGGCACCGCCATCATTTCGGGCGCTGCCCTTCTCAATGCCCTGGAACTCCAGGACAAGCGCATAGACGACGTCAAGGTGGTCTTTTCCGGTGCAGGGGCAGCGGGAATCGCCTGCGCGGAACTCTATATCTCCCTTGGCGTCAAAAGGGAGAACCTTTACCTGGTGGATTCCAGGGGGCTGGTGCACAAGGGGCGCCAAAAGGGAATGAACCCTTACAAGGAGAGGCTGGCCAATGGAACAGAACCGGCGAGCCTCAGTGACGTCATGATCGGTGCCGATGTGTTTGCCGGCGTTTCCGTCGCGGGAGTCGTCACCAAAGAAATGGTCAAAACCATGGCCGATCGTCCCATCATTTTCGCCATGGCCAACCCCGATCCCGAAATCAGCTACGAAGACGCCATCAGCGTGAGAAGCGACATCATCATGGCCACGGGCCGTTCGGACTACCCCAATCAGGTGAACAACGTGCTGGGCTTTCCTTTCATCTTTCGGGGCGCTCTCGATGTGAGCGCCACCGCCATCAACGACGAAATGAAAATCGCCGCCGTTCAGGCCCTCGCCGACCTGGCCAAAGAGGATGTGCCCGATTCCGTGCTCAAGGCCTATGGGGAAAAACGGCTGGAGTTCGGCCCCAGCTACATCATTCCCAAGCCCTTTGACTCCAGAGTGCTCATGTGGGAAGCCACCGCAGTGGCGAAGGCAGCCGTGAACACCGGTGTGGCCAGAAAGCCCATCGAGGACTGGGATGCCTACAAACTCTCTTTGGAAGGAAGGCTGGGATACTCTCACGAAATCATGCGACGGATCATCTACAAGGCGAGAAAAGATCCCAAAAGAATCGTGTTTCTCGAAGGAAACGACCCCAAAATCCTGCGGGCAAGCCAGGTGGTTCTGGATGAAGGGATTGCCACACCCATTTTGCTGGGCAATCAGGAAGAGATCGAAAAACGCATCCGGGAATTTCACCTGGACCTGAAAGGGGCCATTTTCGTGGATCCGGAACGCTTCGACCGCATGGGCACCTACATTCAGGAATTCTACAACCTGCGCAACCGGAAAGGCATCACGCTTCAGGAAGCGGAGCACCTTCTCCACTTCAACCAGAATTACTTCGGAGCCATGATGGTGCGCATGGGAGACGCCGACGGAGTGGTGGGCGGCGTCAACCAGCATTATCCCGACACCATTCGCCCTGCACTGCAGTGCATTCCCCTGAAGGAAAACACTTCTGTCATCGCAGGCCTTTACATGATGGTTTTTCCAAAGGAAATCTATTTTTTTGCGGACACCACCGTGAACATCGAACCCACGGCGGAACAGCTCGCTGAAATCGCCATCATGTCTGCCGACGCCGTTCGCCGCCTGGACATCGAACCAAGAATTGCCATGCTCTCTTTCAGCAACTTCGGCAGTGTGCGCCATCCTTTGCCCTCGAAAGTTTCCCGGGCCACCCACATTGTGAAAACCCGGAGACCGGACCTGGCCATCGACGGAGAAATGCAGGCGGACACGGCCCTGGTGCCCGAAATTCTGAACACGGTCTATGGCTTCAACAGGCTCAAGGAAAAAGCCAACGTTCTCATCTTTCCCTCTCTGGAAGCAGGAAACATCGCTTTTAAGCTCATGGCCCGCCTGGGAGGCGCCAAGGCCATCGGCCCCATTCTCATGGGAATCAGCCAGGCCATGCACGTCCTGCAACGCAACTGTGACGTGGAAGAAATCGTCAACACCACGGCAATGGCCGTCCTGGACGCACAGGAGCATCAACCCCGTGAATCCACGAACCACAACTCCTAGAAAATCCCCGGCTCTTTCAAAGATCCTTTGGAGCTTCGGCAACGAACAAAAAACTTGATTGCCACTCCAAGTTTGGATAAATATATGAGGCTGGTACTTTTTTCTTTTGCTGGTTGAAAATTCAGCTGACAACAGCCTGGGGGTGCTCTCTTTCAGAGAGCTGAGATCATACCCTTAGAACCTGAACCAGGTCATACTGGCGTAGGGATCGGCAAGTCACGAGGCAGTTTGTCTCCGGCCGTTCTCACGAACGGCTTTTTTTTTGCCTCTTCTTTCCTCTGATCTCAGCACCGAAGAACGCCTCCCATCGGTTCTCACCAAGGGAGAAGATCATGACACAACTGGACCAAGCAAAAGCCGGACGCGTCACCGCGGAGATGAAACGTGCCGTGGAAGACGAACCCATTTCCGCCGAAGAACTGCGCGACCTCATTGCCAAGGGCCACGCGGTGCTTCCCAGGAACGTCAACCACTCTTTCGATCAGATCAAAGCCATTGGTCGGGGGTTGAAGACCAAGGTCAATGCCAACCTGGGCAGCAGCGGGGAATGCCACCTTCTGGACCTGGAGGAAAAGAAGCTTGAGGCAGCCTTGAGAGCGAAGACGGATTCCATCATGGATCTCTCCACGGGAGGAGAACTTTCAGAACTGCGCCGTTTTTTTCTGGAAAAATCGACGGTCATGGTGGGAGCGGTGCCCATTTATGGGCTGGCCACGGAAATGGTCTATCGCCATGAGCCCCTCGACAGAATGAATGGAGAAATGCTCCTGAGAAGCATCGAAAAACAGTGCGAGGAAGGGCTCGACTACATCACCGTGCACTGCGGCGTGACCCGGGCCTCCGTGAAAAAGCTGGAAAGCTATGAGAGGCTCATGCCCTGCGTGAGCCGGGGAGGCTCCATCCACATGCACTGGATGCGCAAGAACAACAAGGAAAACCCCCTCTACGAGCATTTTGACGAGCTTCTGAGCATCGCTCACAAGTACGACGTGACTTTGAGCCTGGGAGACGGTTTTCGACCGGGCACCATTGTGGACGCCACCGACGGAGCCCAGCTGGAAGAACTCATGATCCTGGGAGAACTGGCCCGAAGAGCTTGGGAACGGGGCGTGCAGACCATGATCGAGGGTCCCGGCCATGTGCCCCTCAACCAGATCCAAATGAACATGCACCTGCAGAAAAAACTCTGCAACGGAGCGCCTTTTTACATTCTGGGCCCCCTCCCCACCGATATCGCCGCAGGGTACGATCACATCACCGCAGCCATTGGAGGAGCCCTGGCGGGAGCAGCGGGAGCGGATTTCCTTTGTTACGTGACTCCCGCCGAACATCTCGGGCTTCCCAACGCGGAAGATGTCTATGCGGGCGTCATGGCCTCGCGCATTGCCGGTCACATTGCAGACATCGCCAAGGGGCTGCCCGGAGCCATGGAAAAAGATCAGCGGATTTCCGAAGCCCGTCAGAAACTGGATTGGGAAGGGGTCATTCGGGAATCGCTGGACCCCGAACTGGTGGCCCAGCGCCTTCAGATCACCGAAGATCGCGAAGCCTGCAGCATGTGCGGAAAACTCTGCGCCGTGAAGATCAGCCGCCAGGCCATCTGACCGGGTCACCCAAAAGCTTCCGGCGTCACATGGGTCATCCCGGCAAATGGGAAACCACGCAAACCGGACAGGGAAAAACTGCGGCGCATCTCGTCATTTCCCGCACAGCCGGGAATTTCAGGAGCGCCCAGGGACTTCAGCAGCACCGGGGACCGTCCCGCAGCGGCACATCTCGTCATTCCCGCACAGCCGGGAATTTCAGGAGCGCCCAGGGACTTCAGGAACACCGGGAACCGTCCCGCAGCAGCACATCTCGTCATT
>PXBG01000024.1 GCA_003566995.1 Syntrophobacteraceae bacterium | reverse complement strand
CGGACAAATACCCCGATCATCATCCACTGCATACCAGTTGTACAAAATGCCAAATACCGGGGAGTTGTCATCATCGTTATTGTAAACGGCATAAGCTCCGGTATCCAGGCCAGACCAATCATCACCACTGGTCACGTGGGGAATGTCATCACCATTGTTGTAACGTGTAACTCTCAGGTTTTCTGCCATCCAGTTTACCCCGTCAATTTCAACTACCGGGTAGGCGTTTCCATCAATGTCAACGACAACATCTCCATTTACATCTGATTCAAAAGCCACCCACTGCGGTATGCCCTCCACAATGCGCAGCACGTGATCCTCCTCCCCTATTGGAATGGGTTGCCATTCATTTCCGGCAAAGTATAGCATGTCTCCGGGCTCAGGATCCTCAAAGGCAACCATGCCATCAAGATCAGGCAGGTGGTCCAGGTCATGATAGTCGCCACTGAAAGCATCTGCAGAAGTTCTGGCATGCAGCGCATAGGGCACGCTGAGGAGTTTGGTGGTGCCCATGGCAACAAAATCTGAGCCACCTTCCACATCTATGGCTATCTCCATAAAATATGGCCCCTGACCCCAGTTGATTGCCTCAAAATCACCTTCAAGCACGCTTCCTGTGCCGATAACTATCTGTACAAGACCAAAATCATCTGTCACAGGGGTAAAGGCTTCCCGGTAAAGGAGCTCACCTTCAGCACTGCCATGCAATAATCCGACCTGCAGGGTAACCTGTTGGTTGGAAATCACTTCACCCGAAGCGTCTCGAACGACGGCTTGATAGTTGAATCCATGCGGGGCTTGTGCATTTACAGGCAAAAAGCCGGCAGCAACTCCCGCGATAAGCATCAAAGTGTATGTTAAAAGCTTCATCATGATAAAGTTTATGTTTTTGAAAACAAACATGCTTGTCTTTTGGAAGTTCATGATATAATGGGTATTTGTTATTGAATGATTTGAATTCTCAGGGTTCGCGTTTCGCTGCTGGTTTGCACCGTGGCCAGATATAAGCCAGAAGACAGCCCGTAGGTGTGGACAGTCATCTGATAGCCGTGGCCTGCTGATTGATGATAAACCCTTCCAAGAATATCTTTGAGCCACACCTTTTCGATGGGCTCAGATGCACGGATCATGAACAGGTCTTTCGCGGGATTGGGGTATGCCGTGATCCCGGTGACCGCTTTCTCATCAATGCTTACGTCTCCATCACCCCAGACATCATTGATCATCATGGGGCCATCCACATAAACTGTCCTGTCCGGAGCTCCTTCCCATTCCGCATAATCCCATCCGGGCTGTCCGTCAGGGATGACAAAATACTTGTAGGCATAATCGCCATCAGGCAGTGCTAGTGTAACCGTGAACATATCCGGATTTTCAGGTCGGGGGGTAAGCTCAAGTTCCGGATCCTCTCCCGGCAAGGGCCATTCATCCTCGAAAGAACCGGAAATAAACACCTGATGACCAGCTTCAGGATCAAATGCCGTCTCCTCTTCTCCAAACGTGGCCGAAGCCATGTTGACATTAAACACCACATTGTGTGCCCCATCCAGCGGGTCCATAACCACGTGCAGACTGAGGTCTTCATCAGCCACTTCAAAAGATTTTTCCGTGTCAAAGAAGCCTTCTTTGCTAAGAAATGCAGTATATGCTCCTTCCGGAAGTTCTACGCTAGCATGCCCTTGCTGGTTAGTCATGACTTCAGCGGGATATTCATCAAAAGTAATCTGCGCACCGCTTACTGGCTCACCATCAAGGCTGTTTTCTACTGAAAAGTGTACATGTTGTGTAGGTTGTACGTCAGCGATGAACACATCATCAATATACCAGCTGTTGACGCGGCTGTTATCACCCTCAAAAACAAAAGCAATAAAAAACTCTTCTTCGCCGGCGAGGTGGTCAAGGTCAATGGTCACTTCTTCAGGACCTTGATCCCGGTCACTTTCTCTGTTATCGACGACAACATCAGAATCATTGCTAAGACCTTGAGGTATATCTTTCTGTTTTCCCTTATCCACACTGTAGATATCCATGCTCCATTCCGTGTTCCAGGAAATGGTATCTGTGGATGACTGAACTTTGATGGTATATCCTCCCAGGAAATCGTTCACAAAATGTTTAAAGGATAATTCAAGTTCGTCCTCATGGCTGGCATCAATGGGCCTGCTGGTCAGACGAAATAATTGGTCATCGGAGCTTGGGTTCCAATGAAAGCGCATTTCAGGCCGTCTTCCACCGGCATTCGCTGCCGGCCAGGCACCCCAATTCTCATGCGTTCTGGTCCATCCTACTGGGAGATCACCCGTGGCAACACCGGAAAAATCTTCGAAATGCGGTGTAGGGGTGGACTCAAGGGGTACAAAGTGAGCTTTGATGGTTTTATCCTCATCCATCTGGATTACCGTCTGCATCTGACCTGGTTCATGCACATCACCTTCCCAGTGACTGAAGTCCCAACCGTATTCTGGTGTAGCCAGAAGCTCCACATTGCTTCCCTTCACATACATATGGTTTCCGGGGGCCGGATCAACACTTCCCTCCCCTTCCGGTTCTTCTACGGTCAACATATGGATGTTAAAATCGCCTACCATGACCTGGTCGATATACACCCAGGCAAAAGAAGTATCGTCTTCCGGGCCTACATGATAAAGAAAGGCCAGGTGCTTTTCACCACTGAGCTGGGTCAGATCGATGATAAACTCCTCCCAGGTGTTGCTTGTAGACACCTGACCAAGCATGATGCCATGGGCATGCAGGTCATCAACATTATCATAAGCCTGGTCAACTGCCATGACATATATGTTCTCACGGATGCCATCCGGATCGCTGGTGGTGGTGAAGCCGAAAAAGGTCAGCAACTGTGCGGCCGGATCATCAAAATCCAATAGTGGTGTGATCAGCCACTCATCTGCCTGGTAGTCCGACTGATAGCCCTGGTATGCCCTGGCAGAGTATTCTCCATCAATAGAATAGTTGCCGTTCTGCTCCCAGTAGGCCCCTGCAACGCCATTCACAAACGTCCATCCTGTGGGCGGGAAAACACTTCCGTCAAATGATTCATACAACAGCAGCTCATCGAGTCCGGAACCATCCATGGCTTCATCAGGGTTCGTCCAACTCAGGCTGGCCTGCAGCGCCCGCAGCTCTTCTGTTCCAAAAGCCAATTCCTTTTTTGGCGCATAGAAGGCATTCACGCGGGATGTCTCATCAGGGTGCATATCCTGCCCAATTAGGGGCATGGATACGCACAAGGACATAAATAACAAAAAAACAGATTTTGGTGTAGTCATCCACATCATAAATAATTTTTTTAAATATAAAGAAAATTATTGAGATACAATACACATTCCATGAACCCAAGTCATTAACCCGGTACCCTACCGACTGGTTACACAGGCAAATCAGGGTGACAACTCCCTCTTTTGGAGTATAACATATTTTAACTTTTTGTGGCGAAAATTACGTGCTGGATGGTATTGTGTCCCATTACAGGTCATCTGCCTTTGTGCCCGCAATTTGTTTTTACAGTACGACTCCAATGAGATTGTTATGTATTTTGACATTATCCTATTATTAACCAATTCATTTTTTAACCAAATCAAACAATGATGAAAAAAACTTTACTACGTGCTACATTGATCGTGTTTGCCTTTATGCTGACAACAGGCATGAGTGCATGAGCAAGGTGCAACCTGTCATCTAATATCCCTGACCTTATCGTAGGTACCATGAGCAACCCGCTTGACCCGGATACCTTCACTGCCCTGGATACCATCGTGGCAGATGACCAGTTAACAAATGAATACCAAGAGTTTATTATCGTCTTCGATGAGAGCATCGGAGATGATCCGCACAT
>PXBG01000079.1 GCA_003566995.1 Syntrophobacteraceae bacterium | reverse complement strand
CCGTGAAGGAATGGTACCTGGGGAAGATCGGCCACCTGAGACGGGCCGATCTTTGCCTGTGCATCTCCCGCTCCTCCCGGCAGGAAGTCCTGGACCTTCTGGGGTTTCCCCCTCCTTCCGCCGTGGCCGTTTCCACCGCCGCCGACGCCCCTTTTCGTCCCCGGGAGATTGCTTCCCCTGAGGAAAGGGCGGTGCGGGTGAAATACGGCCTGGACCGGCCATTCGTCATGTACACCGGGGGATTCAATTTCCGGAAAAACCTGGAAGGGCTGATTCGCGCCTTCGCCCGGCTGCCCTATGATTTGTGCCGGTCTCACCAGCTGGTCATCGTTTGCGCCCTGGAGCCCGAAAACCGCCAAGCCCTTCAGGAACTGGCCCGGAAACACGGCCTGCCCGAAAAGTCCCTCCTGCTCACGGGGTTTGTGCCCGAAGAGGATTTGGTGCTCCTCTACAGCCTGTGCAAACTCTTTGTCTTTCCCTCCTGGCACGAGGGGTTCGGCCTGCCCGCCCTGGAAGCCATGTCCTGCGGCGCGCCCGCCATAGGGTCCGACAGGTCCAGCATTCCCGAAGTCATCGGCCGGGAAGACGCCCTCTTCAACCCTCACCAGGACGAATCCATCGCTCAAAAAATGCGCCAGGTGCTCACGGACGAATCCTTCCGCCGGGAGCTCGCCCGCCACGGCCTGGCCCAGGCCCGGAAGTTCTCCTGGGACCTGACGGCTCAAAGAGCGCTGGAAGCCATGGAGCGCTTTCATGAAAACAGGGGGCGCCGGCCCCCTTCCCCGCCCTTTTTCAAAAGCCGGCCCCGTTTGGCCTATGTTTCCCCGCTCCCTCCCGAACGGAGCGGCATTGCCCAATACAGCGCCGAACTCATTCCCGAGCTGTCCGCCCATTATGAAATCGATGCGGTGGTGGCGCAAAAGGAGGTGGCCACCCCCGCTTCTTTTGCCTGCCGTGCCATCTTAAGCGTGGATCAGTTCATGCGCCGTGCCTCCGGCTACGACCGCATTCTGTACCATTTTGGCAACTCCCCGTTCCACGCGCACATGTTTGAACTTGCGGAAAAATTTCCCGGCACCGTCGTTCTCCACGATTTTTTCCTGAGCGATGTGCTCGGCCACTGTGAAACTCACAATGCGCCCCCTCACGCATGGGCACAGGCCCTGTACGAGTCTCACGGCTATGGAGCCGTCAAGGAGAGGTTTCACCGCAAAAATGCCCGGTCCACCCACGAAAGGTACCCGTGCAACTTCCGGCTGCTCAGGTTTGCCCGGGGCGTCATCACCCATTCCTCCCATCCCCTTTCCCTGGCCCGGGAATGGTACGGGGAAGGGCTGAAAGACCGGTGGGCCTCCATTCCCCTCCTTCGGGCGCCCCTGCGCACCCCGGGCAAAAAGGCGGCGCGGGCCAGGCTCGGCCTGGACCCGGACGACTTCCTCGTCTGCAGCTTCGGCCTTCTGGTTCCTTCCAAAAAGAGCCACCGCATCCTCGACGCCTGGTCCGCGTCCCGCCTGGCCCAGGACAAAAAGTGCCGCCTCATTTTCGTGGGGGAGAAGGAAAAGAGCGAATACGGACGAAGCCTGGAGAGGAAAATACAAAACAGCCCTTCCGCCAATCCCGTCCAGGTGACGGGGTGGGTCGACGGGGAGACCTTCCGCCTGTACCTGGCCGCCGCAGACCTGGCTGTTCAGCTGCGGGGCAGCTCGCGGGGGGAGACGTCGGCCGCCGCTCTGGACGCCATGAACCAGGGCCTGCCCGTCATCGTGAACGCCTGCGGCTCCATGGCGGAACTGCCCGAGGACGCGGTGCACATGCTGCCGGAGACCTTCACCCGGTTTCAGCTCACGGAGGCCCTGGAAACTCTCCATGCAGATCCCCGGCGGCGGCATGCTCTGGGAGAACGGGCCCGGGAGAGGATTGGCAACCAGCACGCTCCCCGCCGGTGTGCCGAACAATACGCCCAGGCCCTGGAAAACTTCCACGAAAGGACCCGGTTTCAGGACACCCTGCTCCGAAGCTTCTCCCTCGTGGAGGGGGTCCCCCCTTCCCCGGGGGATCTTCGGGCCCTGGCCCGGTGCATTGCCTGGAACATGCCATCTGCGCGCCCTGCCCCGCAGCTTCTCGTGGACATTTCATCCCGGGTGGGCCGGTCTCGTGACACGGAATCCTCCGGAACGGTGGACGCCCTCCTGCAAAACCTTCTGGACCATCCGCCCCCGGGCTTCCGCGTGGAACCGGTCCACGCTCCCCCCGGTTCCTGCGCCTTCCGCTATGCCCGCAAATTCACCCTGGGCTTCATGGAATGCCCCACGGAGGTCCTGGAAGACGCGCCCCTGGAATATGCTCCCGGGGACATTTTCATCCTTCTGGGGGAGCCGGACCCTTCCCGGCGGAAATTCCTGGATGGGCTGCGCCGGCACGGAGTCCTGGTCCACTTTCCCCTGGCCGCTCAAAGGAAATTATCCCCTGGAAGCGCGGCCATGGGGGGGCTCGGCCCCTATTCCATGAAAGAGCGGCCGGTTTTCAGCAAAAAGCAGCTCCTGGTGGACATTTCCGCCCTTCACTACCGGGATGCCGGAACGGGCATTCAGCGGGTGGTGCGCAGCGTCCTCTCGGAGCTTTTCGCCTCCCCGCCCCCCGGTTACGTGGTCCTGCCCGTTTATGGAGACGGAGACACGGGCGTCTACCGTTATTCTTCCCGATTCCTGCCCCCGGAACATGAGCTTCACGGCCGGCTTTTCCAGGGGCCCGTGTCCTGCGGGGAGGGGGAGGTCTTCTTCGGCCTGGACCTCAGCGCTCACCTTTTTCCCGCTGCGGACCCCACTTTCGAAGCTTTCAGGGAAGCGGGGGCCGCCGTGCATTTCATGATTTACGACATCATTCCCCTGCGCTATCCCCAGCACACCAGCACGGCCATGCCCCGCCTGTTCCGCAGGTGGATGGAATCCCTGGTCAGGCACGCCCACTCCCTCATCTGCATCTCAAACGCCGTGGCCCGGGATGTGGAAGACTGGCTGCAAACCCACCTGCCCCACACTCCCCGGCCCCGCATCGTGCATTGCCACCTGGGCTCGGACCTGGAAAATTCCATCCCCACCCGGGGGATTCCCCAGGGCGCGGAGGCCTTCCTGGAGAGCTGCAGGACCTGCACCGCCTTTCTCATGGTGGGCACGGTGGAGCCCCGCAAGGGCCATGAACAGGTCCTGGAAGCCTTTGAGCAGCTCTGGAAACGCCATGTTCCCGCCCGCCTGGTCATTGTGGGCAAGGAAGGCTGGAACGTGGAGCCCCTGGTGAAAAAACTGCGGAAACACCCGGAAAAAGGCCGCAAACTCTTTTGGCTGGACGACGTGAGCGACGAATACCTGGAAAAAATCTACGGGGCCGCCACCTGTCTCATGGCCGCCTCGGTGACGGAGGGCTTCGGGCTGCCCCTCATCGAAGCGGCGCGCCACCGCCTGCCCGTCATTGCCCGGGACATTCCCGTGTTCCGGGAAGTGGCCGGCGATCACGCCTTTTATTTCCAGGGGGATGAACCCGAAAGGCTGGCCCGGGCCGTGGAAGAATGGATGGAGCTTCACCGCAGGGGGGAACACCCTGATTCCACCCCCATTTCGGGCCGCACCTGGAAAGAGTGCGCTGATGAGCTGAAAGATCTTTTGACCGTACCCACCACCTCCACCGGGTCATAGGGGGGTGTTAAATAAAAACCACATCCCCCTGAAGCCCCCTTCAAAGGGGGACTTGAAAGCCGCCAATCTTTTACGGGGGGCGGACCCGGCACGAGATTGAACCCATAAAAGTCTGGATTCTCTCTTGAGTGCGACAAGGTTTCAAAAGTCTGGATTCCCCCTTGAGCGTGG
>PXBG01000019.1 GCA_003566995.1 Syntrophobacteraceae bacterium | reverse complement strand
ACCCGGAAGCGCATATTTTGCCTCATGTTCCCTCTCATCCTGTTGCGTAACATATCATGGGAAGCTCGTCACCCACCCTTGGCCCGACCCATGACATTTCATAATGCAAAAAAACCACCCTGAGAGTCAACCCTTGTTTTGAAGACATGTCCCCATGCCAGATCCTGAATGGGTCACCCCCACACTCTTCTTCCGGTCCGGTTGAATTTAGCGTATTCTGGGCAAAAGAGGGCGATCATTTGACTTCAAAGGCTTCAAAAAAGCCAATATCTCCACAAACCGTGAAGGAGCTTCGACATTGGGCAAGATCTCCGTAGTTCAGTCGGACAAGATCGGCATCATCTGCTTCACCCGCCGTGAAAAACGCAATGCCCTGGACCGCCAGATGATCTGGCAGATCCTCGCCTCCATGAGAGAACTGGAAAAAAGCGGTGTCCGGGTACTCATTTTCAGAGCAGAAAAGGAAGCCCAGGTGTGGTCTGCCGGGTATGACATGGAAGACCTTCCCGACGACCAGACTCTTCTGACAGGCGTCTACAGCAGCCCCTTCGACTCCCTGATCCGCGCCATCAGTCTTTTTCCCGGACCCGTTGCAGCCATGATCAATGGATCCGTCTGGGGCGGGGCCTGCGAAATCGTCCTCGGCTGCGATGTGGCCATCGGCAGCAAAAACTGCTCTCTGGCCGTCACCCCCGCAAAAGTGGGAGTGCCCTACAGCACCCAGGGAGTGGCGCGATTCCTCAAGCGCCTGCCCCTCAACGTGGTGAAGGAGATGTTCTTCACAGGACGCCCCATCGACGCCGCCACCGCCCAAAAATTTCAAATACTCAACCACGTGGTGGAGGGGGACCAGCTGGAACCCGTCACCCTGGAAATGGCCCACATCATGAGCCTGAACGCTCCCCTTGTCATCAGGGCCGTCAAGGAACAGACCCGTGTTCTGAGCGACTCCGTCTCCCTCTCTCCCGAGGCTTTCGAATACCTGGAAGATTTGCGCCGGCAAGCTCTTGAAAGCGAGGATTTCAAGGAAGGACGCCTTGCCTTTCGAGAGAGAAGAAGACCCGTTTTTTGGGGAAAGTGAATTTTTTTTAACGCTGGAGGAACCTTCGTCCGATTGACATGAAACCACTCACCCCTCCTGAAAACGGTCGTCAAGAACGGGTTGCCCCATGATGCCTCAAGACTCCCGGCGCACTGGAAACCGACACGTGGCCATCGCTCTTCTGAGCACCGTTCTCCTGTGGGTGATCCTCAGCCAGGGCCAGAAAGAGGGGCAATGGGCCGGGAAAGGCGAACGCAGGTGCCTGGGACTCATGGTGGCTGCGGGAGAGGTGAAAAAACCCGGAACGTTCCTTCTCTCAGGAAACCCTTCGGAGCAAGGATGCTCCATGTCCCTGAAAGCCGTGCTGAATGCTGCGGGCGGGCTCAGGGGAGGCAACCCCCTCCAGGTGCCCTGCAGCCTTCGGCAGGAACAAATCCTTCCGGGACAAAAACTTTTGGTGACCCGGAACGAGTCGGGAGATTTTCTCTTTCAGCTCAAGCCCATGGCAGGGGGAAAGAAGCTGGTCTGGGGGGAGAAACTGAATGTGAACGAAGCTTCACGTGAAGAATTGAGCCTCATCCCGCGAATGAGGCCCCCCTTTGCGGACGCCATCGTGAAAAGGCGGGAGGGCCAGCGGTGGAATGCCCTGGCAGACCTGACGGAAATCCGTGGAGTGGGACCCAAAACCGTCCAGCTCTGGAGCGAGTACCTGGAAGCAGATCAAGGGAGTTGAGAAACCCCTTCGCGGCTTAAGAGTCAACCGATCACTCCAAGGAACAACAGAACGTACATCACCAGGACCGCCTGAACTCCGGCCACCAGATCATCCAGAAGGATTCCCCAGGCACCTGGCAGGGACCGGTCAACCTGCCTGGCCGGAGGAAGCTTCACAATGTCAAAAAAGCGAAACAGCAAAAACCCCCACAGCATGACCTCCCAGAGTTGTCCCTCCGTGAAAAGCACGGGAATCACCAGGTAGCCCGCCACTTCGTCCAAAACGAAAGGCTTGGGATCATCGCTTTTCCAGTGCTTCATGGCCCATGGGGCGGTCATGCGGCTGGCCAGGCAAGTGACGATCAGAACCGCAGCGAGAACATAAACGTTCCAGGAAGAAGGAAAGGCCGCCACCACCAGTCCATGGAGCAGAACTCCGAGAAGTGTGCCGCACGTTCCCGGAGCCACGGGGGACAATCCCAGCCCCAGAGCCGTCGAAAGGAAAAGGTTTGTTCTGTCCCCACCCGAAAGCCTTTGGCGCAAAAGGGGTTCACGGGAATTTTTTGCCATGCCGGTCATTCACCTTTCGGCCTTCTCCGCCTGAAGTTCCCTGTGTCACTCATGCACCCCTTTTCCTTCCTGATCCGTGAGCACAGAAACAACGCACTCCTCCACCCCGTGCCCCCTCACCGCCGCCACCTCGAATTTCAGGCCGCCAAAAGTGACCGTATTTCCAAGACGCGGCTGACGATCGAGGAGCATGAGGACCAGGCCGCTCACCGTGTAGACCTCCTCATGCTCCAGAGCGATGCCCAGGTGCTCCCCCAGCTCTTCCAGGCGCACGGTTCCCGGCACACGCATTCTTCCCTGGGCATCCAGGTATATGCGATCATGACCGGGTGCCCCGTCCTCGATGTCCCCCACCACCTCCTCAAAGAGGTCCTCGATGGTGATGACCCCCGCGGTTCCTCCATATTCGTCCATGACCACCACCAGGTGTGTCCGCCTTCGCCTCATGCCGGCCAGAACCGAATCGAGCCTGGAAGTCTCGGGCACATAGGGCACGTGTCTCAGGTTGTCCCTGGTGAGTGGCAAATCCTCCAGGATAAGGCGCAAAACGTCTTTGATGTGGACCATGCCCAAAATATGGTCCAGGTCACCTTCAAAAACAGGATAGCGGCTGTGGGGCGAATCCTTGACGATCTGCTTGAGACTCAAACTGGAAGCATTGAGGGGAATGCCCACGATGCGCACTCTGGGAACCATCACCTCGGCCGCTGTGAGTTCCCCGAATTCCAGCAAATCCCGAAGAACCTGCCCCGATTCGGCACGGATCAAACCCCCTTGCTCACTTTCACTGACAATGTAGCAAAGCTCCTCGGACGTGAGATAGTGCCCCACGGTGATTTTTCGGTCCACCCGCATCAGTCTCAACACTCCATTGCCGATTCCGTTGAGAAGGACAACGAGAGGGTAGAGCAACCTTCTCACCCAGGCCATGATGGGGTTGATGAAAAGAGCTGTCCGCTCCCCGAACTGAAGAGCAATGGATTTGGGAACCATTTCCCCGAAAACAATGTGAAAATAAGTCAACACGGCCACGGCCAGAATGCTGTCCACCGCATGAAGCGCCACCCACTGGGGGAGGGACATTCCTTCCATGGCACTGCCGAACCACTGCGCCAGCATGTGTTCCCCATACATGCCCAGGCCGAGACTGGCGAAGGTGATGCCCAGTTGAGCCGTGGCAATATAGCGGTCCTGAAGCTTGGGGTCCTGAAGAATCTTTCGAACCTGGCGGGCCCGACGGTGGCCCTGCCTCGCTTTCCGCTCGATGGACGCCTTGGGAACCCCCACGATGGCGAACTCGGCGGCCACAAAAATGGCATTGAGAAGAATGAGCCCCATAATGACCCCCACCGTGATCATCATGTGCCCTCCTCCTTCTCTTCGCCGGCACGGAAAGGCCTGGCGAGAATGGAAACCACGGCGTGATGCACCACCTTCTCCACTTCCACCTCAACTCCCTGGATCACCAGACGTTCCCGGGGAAAAGGAACCTTTCCCAAGACCTCGATGACATGTCCCCCCAGAGTGTCCGCCTCCCCCTCCCACAAAACGCCGAGCCAGGGTTCGGCCACATCCAGGCGCATGAGTCCCGGAAGCCGCACGCGGCCATCGGGCAAGCGCTCCGGCTGAGGCTGGTCCATTTTGAATTCGTCAGCCACCTCCCCGAGCATTTCTGTGAGCACATCTTCAAGGGTGAGCAGCCCTTCCGTCCCTCCGAACTCATCCACCACCACGGCCTGGTGCGTCCGTTTCTGACGAAGGATGTAGAGAAGGGAATCGGCCGTCACGTGTTCGGGCACACTGAGCACCGGGCGCATGATTTCTTCTATGGAAAAGATTTCCCCCTGGTCGATGTGCCGGATGACCACATCCTTGGTGTGCACCATGCCGATGACATTGTCCATGGACCCCTGGTAGACGGGCAGATGGCTGTAGGGACTGGAAACGATCTCCCTGAGAACCTCCTCCATGGGAGTTTCATAGGCGATGGCCGCCATGTAGCGGCGCGGCACCATCAGCTGGTGAGCCGGTCTCTTTCCCAACCGGAGAGCTCTTTGAAGCCGCTGGTGTTCATCGGGTTCCAGAATGCCCCCGTCGCGGCTTTCCGCAATGAGCATTTCGATTTCTTCGGGAGAGTGGATGTGGCGATGGGCCCCTTGAGGAATTCTCAGAAGTTTCAGCATGAGAAGGGCGCTGCCATTCAGCAGGGAGCTGAGGATTGAAAACGCCGCCAGCGACCATCGCATGGGCAGAAAAGTGTAGAGAGCCGCGCTGGATGAATACTGCAGAGCGAGAGACTTGGGAACCAGTTCTCCCATGACCACCTGAAAGGCTGTGAGCGTGACGAGAACGACAACCGCTGCGAGGGAGACCGCTGCAAACTCCTGCATTCCCAGTTGATGCATGAACAGGCCAGCCAGCGAGGGAGTGAGAGTTGCCTGGCTGAAAGCTCCCAGGATGAGGCTCGAGAGGGTGATGCCGATTTGACAGACCGCCACGTATCGATCCAGGAGCCGGGAATCCTCAATCCAGGGCAGAAGGAGGCGCGCGATGGCATTGCCTTCATTGGCGAGCTGGCGGATTCTGCTTTTTCTCACCCCCACGGCGGCAAATTCGGCCGTCACGTACAGCCCGTTGATGCCTATGAGCAAAACCACAATGATCAGAGTGGACAGGATCATCCCTGCGGCCCGGTCCTTTCACTGAGAATCCCCAAATTGCCTTCCAAAGATGAAGCATCGAGAAGCGCGGGGCGTTCCTCCTCCATCAATGCCTTCAACCTCACCGTGCCCTTTGATGCAAAATCACTGTTTTGTGAAATGTTCGTCCCTGAAAAGAAGGAAAACAGCCACGGGTCTCTCGGCGGGCCATGAATTTTTCCTGTGAAACTCACGGATCAACGCTTCCAATCTACATTCGATCTATTTGGAAACACAACACTAAATGCATTTAATCCTCTGAAGGCCCTTTTACCGGGCTGCTGTTGATCAATGACTTTGAGAGACCTAGAATAACCCAACCTTTGAAGTTGCAGAATGAAAATGTCAGCCACGATGACCCGGCCCACATTCCGGCAATGAAATATTCAGCAGGGGTGACCGACCTGAATGGAAGAAAGGCTCCTTTTGCCCAAAACCAGTGCTTTCAGCCAACAATCTCAAGCTGCCAGACCAACCCCCTGGAGCCCCCTGCGGCACACCACCTTCAGAAGCCTCTGGCTGGCCAGCGTTTTCTCCAACATCGGCACATGGATTCAGGCCACTGCCACAGCCTGGCTCATGACTTCCCTAACCGCTTCGCCCCTCATGGTTTCCCTGGTTCAAACGGCCAGCAGCCTCCCCATCTTTCTCCTGGTCCTTCCTGCGGGCGCTCTTGCGGACATGTTCGACCGAAGGCGGCTGATTCTTTGCACTCAAATGTGGATGCTCGCCGCTGCCGCTTCCCTTGGGGTGCTCACAGCCACAGGGCACATCCACCCATGGAGCCTCCTGGCTTTCACAACCCTGCTGGCCCTGGGGGCCGCTCTCAACGCTCCCGCATGGCAATCCATCGTTCCGGAACTGGTGGAACAGCATGAAATCCCCTCCGCCGTGGCCCTGAACAGCGCAGGATTCAATGTGGCCCGATCCATCGGCCCGGCCGTGGGGGGCCTCATCGTGGGGATTTATGGAGTGGACACAGCCTACCTCCTCAACGCCCTCAGCTACATGGGAGTGCTGTGGGTGCTTTACCGGTGGGAAGGAACTCCCGCCCCGAAGGAAAAAACACAAAGAAACATCTGGAAGGCCATGAAAGCGGGGTTTTTATTCATGAAGGACACCTCGCCCCTGCGAAGGCTAATGTGCAGCGCCGCATCCTTTGCCGTCTCTGCCAGTGCACTCATGGCCCTTCTTCCTCTCCTGGCAAAACTGTACCTGCAAACCGACGCCGTGGGATTTGGAATTCTTCTGGCGTCTTTCGGCCTGGGAGCCGTGCTGGGTGCCCTGTTTCTGCCCGTGGTGAGGTCCAATCTTCCCATGGAACAAATGAACCTGGCAGCCTCCGTCCTTTTTGCCACCACCTTGCCCATCCTGGCACATTTTCACCATTTTCCCGCAGCCTGCGCCTGCCTCATTGTGGCGGGCATGTCCTGGCTCATGTTTCTCGCCAGCACCAACAGCACCGTACAGATCACCGTTCCCTCTCACCTGAGAGGGCGGGGCATGTCCGTGTACATGTTCATCGTCTTTGGGGGCATGGCCCTGGGAAGCGTCTTCTGGGGATCCGTGGCCAAGGCCGTGGGGGTCTCATGGGCCTTCAACCTGGCTGCAGCAGCCCTGCTTCTGAGTTCGTTGCTCATTCAGATCTTCGCTGTCCTTTTCCCTTCCGAGTCCCCATGAAAGGCCCTGAACTGCACAAAACAAAATGTGCCCATTGGAAAAGGTGTTCCATGGGAACGACTGCCTCATTCCCGCAGGACATGGAGGCCCGGGGTCCACATGCGGCTCCTTGCAGGAAGTGTCCATGAGTCAGGAAGTTCAAAACGGCTAGCCAAAGAACTTCCGCAGATTCCCACAGTCTCTTCCTGCCCGCCATCAAGAATTTTATGGGCGAAACAATCTCCGCAAGGGGTCTTCCAGGGCGGGGCTTTCCCGGTTTTCCTCCTTGGGAAGGAAACGTTCGAGGATTTCCTGCCCCCTTCGGCGCAAAAGATCCCTGGCCAGAGCTTCCGTGTCCAGGCTGTATCTCAGGCTTTCAAAAGGCCCTGAGATGCGCAGGGGAATTTCCAGGCGCAGCAGTTCTTCGACCCGGGAACCATCCCGCGCCCTGAACGCCTCCGTGACCCGGATCCGGGTCCGTGCGTCCATTCGGGACCGGGGAAGATCCGCTTCCATGGTGCCCCGCAGGGTGAACAGGGAGGACAGGAGGGACAGATCTTCAGACCTGGCGGTCCCCTGGTGGACCAGAAAGGTTCCAGAGATTCGGGAAAATTCCGTGTGCTCAGCGCCCACCTCCCCGTCCAGTCCCCCCTGGCCTCTCAAGACAGCGTGGGCATCCCGTATGAGGCGGGAAATGTTCACACCCTGCAAAGCTCCCTCACGCACCATGATGACCGTGTTTCCCTGCAAAGAGCTGAGCAGACTGTGCCCATCGTGCCCTTCGGCCCGAAGATCCATGGAGAAGTCGCCGGTTCCGCTCACGGTTTCACGACCAGCCAGGTCGCGAAGCATGGGCCCCAGCTGAACACCGGTGAGACGTTTCACCCCCTGTATTCCGGGCTGCGCCCCACGGGCGTCCAGAAAGAAGCCGGATTCCATCTGTCCCCCGTAGAGCCTTGCCCGCACCGGTTCGAGCCTTAGGGTTCCACCTTTTGCCCCCACTCCCACCAAAACCTCTTCAAGGAGCCCTCCCTGAAGGCGAACCCGGTCCATATGCACAACACCATCGAGCTCCATGGCCAGAAGAGGCGCCCATGGCATTCCACCGGATTTTGAGTGAGGGGGCACTCCTTGCAGAGGCTGAGTCTCCTCGAACTCCCCTCTCCCGCCACCCTCAGCTTCAGGCGCATGCTCCTGGGGGCGGACCAAAGCACTCCGCAGATAATCCAGATCCAGCTCTTCGCCCATGAGATGGAAACGCACCGCGGGCCTTGGGGAAAAATCTGCCAGTTCAAGCCTGCCGCCCATCCTGGTGGCAAAAAAGCGAACCTCCAGATCTTCCAGGCTCACCTTCTCCCGCACCAAATCCACCACCACATTGCTTTCCACCCGTCCGTCCGAAAGCTCCCGGCCAAAAACCTCCCCCCTGGCACGCAGGTCCAGGCGGGCGGGATGAAAAGCGATTCTCTCTCCTCCCTTTTCGATCCTTCCCCGGGCCACCAGAGAAAAGTCACCCGCGACAGGGGGCATGGCACTTTCGAAGTCAGAATGGATAAAAAAATCAAAAGGCTCCTTTTCAACAACCCGGGAACTTTCCATGTGCAGGTTGTGCAGCCGGAAGCTTCGCTCATCCTTGTGGTCGGTCACGCGCACAGAACCGTCGCGAATTTCCATCCTTCCCACAGAAAAAGGAGCCAGGGCTGCAAGAGGGGGTGCAGAGGGATCTTCAGGGGAAGGTGCGCGAGGAAGGGCGGGTTCTTCCAAAACCGCCCCCTGAGAAAACTTCCAGTTGACCCGGCCATCTTCCATGCGAACCAGATTGAGATCCAGCCCTCGCACCACCACCCGGTCCAGATCCATTCGACCCCGCAAAAGGGGAAACAGCTTTCCCCTCAGCTGAAGGTGATCCGCCCGGGCAAAAGTTTCCTCTTCAAGCTCCGGAGGCCCCCCCAGAGACACCTGGCTGAGGCTCACTCCCGGCCAGGGAAAAACCGAGACCTGCACATCTCCCGCCAGGTCCAGCTCCCTGCCGGTACGCTCCAAAACAGCGGCGGCCATTCGATCTCCAATCCGCCGTGCATCCATGAATCTGGGCAAAACAAGCATGGCCAGCACCACGAAAACCACCAATGTGCCAAACAAAATGAGCACAATTCTCAGTGCCTGCTTCATGGCACACTCCTGCTGTGAAGGGACAAGAGAACCACGGGGAAAAAGCGCTCAGCGGAAAGCTTGCTCATGCTGTTCCTGTGAAAGGACATATCGCCCAATGCAAAAACACGAAGCCCGTTCTCTTCGCCCGGAACCTCGTGACAACCACCCGAAAAAACCTCACCCGAACTTGTGGCGAACCCCGTAGCCCCCCTTGGGAAAACGCCACTCAATGTTGAAATGGGGACATCCTATGCGACAGGAGCCGCATTCCAGGCAACCTTCATACCCCACGCTGATGCGGTCGTTTTCAAGCTTGTAGACACCCGCCGGACAAATGTAGAGGCATGGCTGCTCCTCACAATCTGCCACGCACACCCTGGCATCTTTCAAAACCAGATGAGGCTCCTCATCCACCCGAAAGCGATCCAAAAAGAGCTTGTCTTCCACCTTCACCGTCATCGGACACTCCTCCAGCCATCCCAAACCAGCCTGAAAAGGCTCTTCAGAGACATTTCCTTCCGAATTTTTTTCCAGATCCTGCCCTGCTTTTCTTTCTTGGTCACACCATTCACCGTGAGCATCTCACGGGCGGCCATGCATTTGAGCCGGGGCAGCGTGGAAAAGAGTTCGTCGTGCGAGTCCAGAAAGGAAGGAAAACGCCTGTATTTCTTCAGATCTTTCAAAACGTAGGAGTCTTTCAGCAGATCCCTGTAGCCTTCCAGCCCCTTCCTGGTCACATCCCCCTTGTTGAGGGCGTCATAAACGGCCATTGCCGCCATTTGCCCCGAAGCCATGGCCAGGTTGGACCCTTCCCGGTGAAGGGCATTGAACATCATGGCCGAATCACCGGCAATGACGTAACCGTCGCCGCAAAGGTGAGGCATGGTGTCGTATCCCCCTTCTGCCAGCCAATGAGCCAGGTATTCCCTGGGTTTGCCGTCCTGGATGAGAGGAGCCACCATGGGATGCTTCTTGAATTCTTCGAGCAGTTCATAAGGCCTCACACGCTTTTGGGAAAGAGCGGCCAGGTTGGCCCCGATGCCCAGGGAGATGGAGGAACGGTTGGTGTAGAGGAAAGCCACTCCATTCATGCCCCGTGTTGTCTCTCCAAGTATTTCCGTGGTGACGCCATGATCGGCCTCCACCTGGAACCGGGCATTGATGGTTTCTTCGGGCAGATCGATGAGTTCTTTCACTGCGAGGGCCACGTGTTCGGGCCTGGGCTCGGGACGAAAACCCGTTTTGCCGGCCAGGGGCGAGTTGATGCCATCGGCCAGAATGACCACCCGGGCCTTCAGCTCCCCCTGAGGCCGGTCCGCGACCACACCGCAGACCTTTCCCGCGTCATCCTTCATGAGATCCGTCACCACCGTGGAACACACCACCAGAGCCCCCCTGGCCCTGGCCTGATCTGCAAACCACCGGTCGAATTTGGCCCTTCCCACGGTGAAGACATTGTTCCTCAACTGGTCAAAAAAGGCCTGGTCCCGATAGGCCAGGTTGAAGCCAGCCTCCCGGGAAAGGTACCAGATTCGGGATTCGACGATGTTGCGCTCCACAGGGCATTTCCTTTCCGCAAAATCAGGAATGATTCGCGCCAGGTCGTGGCCGTAAAGCACCCCGCCAAACATATTCTTTGCTCCCGCGTACTCTCCCCTTTCGAAAACAATGGTCCGGACACCCTTTTCCGCAAGAACGCAAGCGGCCGAAATGCCCGCAGGGCCCCCTCCCACAATGGCCACGTCAAAACTTTCTCTCATGCCCCCATCCTGTTTTTGAGCTGATTGATGAACTCGGGAATCACCCGGGCGTAATCTCCCACAATGCCCACATCCGCCACTTTGAAGATGGGCGCGTTGGGATCGGGATTGATGGCCACGATCTTCTCGGCACCCTGAATGGCCACCAGGTGCTGAATGGCTCCTGAAACACCCACAGCGATGTAGAGCTTGGGAGCCACCGTCTTTCCCGTCTGGCCCACCTGGCGCTCATAAGGCAGAAGGCCCGCCTCCACCACAGGACGGGAGCAGGCGAGAGTGCCCCCCACCACGTCCGCCAGTTCCTGCAGGAGATGAAAGGCTTCGGGATCGCAGGCTCCCATTCCCGCCACCACGAGGGCAGCCGACTGAACAATGTCCATCCCCCCTTCCAAAGCATCGCCCATGAACTCCACAATATGAGGAAGCTCCACGGGCGGAGGAGTCCACTCATGAAACACCTTCCTGCCTTCGCGCCCGGGCGTCCGCTCGGGAAGCTTCATGACCATGGGCCTCACGGTGCTCATCTGGGGCCGGCGATGTTCACAGTAAATGGTGGCCATGATGTTTCCCCCGAAGGTGGGTCGGGTCATGAGGAGAAGCCGGGTTCGGTCTTCGATGCTGAGATCCGTGCAATCGGCAGTGAGACCTGTCTTGAGGTGTGTGGCCACGACACCGGCCAGATCCCGTCCCTGATGGGTCGCGCCCATCAAAAGAATTTCCGGTTTCACTCTTTCGCACAAACGGGTGAGAGCATGGCCGTAGGGTGCGGAGCGATAGCTTGCGAGCACCTCATGTTCCGACACATGGACCTCGTCGCATCCATGGGCAAAAGCCTCCCGGGCAATGTGGTCAACCCCCTCTCCCAGAAGAAAACCCAGGACTCTCGTGGAGAGCTTTTCCGCCAGTTCCCTCGCCTTTCCCATGAGCTCCCAGGAAACCTGCACCCCCTCACCATCCTGAACTTCGATGAAAACAGCGACGCCCTCATAACCGGGGACTCCCTCAGAAGGCATGCCCCGATCTTCCCGGGACAGCTCCTTTTTCCCCGCCCTCTCAAACTTCACCGCCTCCACGGGACAGCTTTCCTGACACTTGCCGCAGCCAATGCACAGTTCGGGATCGACAAGGGCCAGTCCTTCCGGCGAAAGGTCGATGGCCCCCACAGGGCACTCACCGATGCAGATCTGGCAGGCGATGCATTTGTCCTGAAGGATTTCAGCAACTTCGATTCCCTTCGAATTCTTGGCCATGACCTTCTAAGCCTCCCACCTCTTGAGCAATTTCGACAAGAAACCCTTCTCATCCATGAGTGTGTCCAGAGCCATGGAAACCGCCTGAGCCTCCCCTTCCCGGGACACGTCAAATGCGGGTCCCCCCTCCCGGGCCGGAGGGGAGGTGATGGCTCTCACCCATGTGGGAGAACCCTTGATGCCCAGCTCATTCAGAGAAGCTTCCAGGGTTTTGGCGTCCCAGGCTTCCACCTGGGCCTGAAGGGAAGAAATGAGGAGGGGAAGAGAAGCCCTGCGCGGAACGGCAAGCTCCAGTTCGGCCGTGAGCAGGGCGGGGAGGGGCCCTCGAATGACCTCCCGGCCCCCTTCCCTTTTCCGTGTCACCTGGATTTGTCTTTTTTGAAGGTCCACCCAATCCACCTTCAAAACATAGGTGAATTGGGTGCAGTCCAAGCGGGTGGCTATGCCCGGACCCGTCTGGGCCGTGTCGCCATCGATGGCCTGTTTGCCACAGAAAACCAGGTCGATGGGATGCTCTTTGGCCAGCTTTTCCATGGCCTTGCTCAGGGTGTAGCTCGTGGCGAGAGTGTCCGCACCGGCAAAGGCCCGGTCCGAAAGAAGGATCACCCGGTCCGCCCCCAGGGAGAGGGCTTCCCTCAGAGAATGCTCTGCCTGGGGAGGCCCCATGCAGAGAGCGGTCACCCTGCCGCCGTAGCGATCCTTGAGAGAGACAGCCTCCTCCAGGGCAACGATGTCATAGGGATTGGAAATGGACTCCACTCCGGCTCTCACCAGAGTGTTGGTGTCCGGGTCGATCCTCACTTCCGCCGTGTCCGGAACCTGCTTGATGCAGCAGACGCTGTGCATGGGGTCCCACCTCCTCCTGGATACTGGATAGATGATGAACGTTTTGTGCTCGCAGGACACAAAATGGCTTCTGGTCGCACGAGTCTTTCAAGCCTCCAAGGCTGGAACATCTGTATTTAGGAACGGGTGTGGGATAAACTCATTGAGTGAGCACGGCTCTGATGTGTGTCATTTTCAGTTTTTTGCAGGCTCTCCACCTTTTCTCCCCATCCAAAATGCGAAAAACGCCCCCCGAATACCAGACCTCGATGGGTTCGAGCTGCCCCTCGGCTCGAATGCTGCGGCAGAGTTCCTCGATCACCTCCTGTGAGCACACAATGCGCACATTGGGATGAACTCTCTTGATGCTCATCTGCATAATTTCCCGGACCATGGCTGTTGTCCCCCTTCAATGCGCTCCACCGTGAACCCCTTCCTCTTCCCGGCGCAACGCCTCAAACCTCCTGCCAAAGACTGGGGCATCTCAGGATTCCCGCCCTCGCCGTCATCCTTGAGATGCATCGCTTCCGTCTCGGTCATCCGTCGAGCTGATCTTTCTTTCTATGGAATCCAGCTTTTCCTTGATAGACTCCATGTAACCTTCGTACTCCTTGACCATTTTCTCATTTTCTTTCCTTCCCTGTTCCATCAATGCCCGAAGCTTTTCCACATCGCTCGTGCCTTGCCCTTTTTCCGCCTTTTGCCTGAGAGCCTGCAACTCCTCCTCCAGGTTTTTCTTATGGCGGGCCGTGGCGATCTTCAACTCATGGAGCTTGCCGTACTCTTCCTTGAGCTGCTCCAATTTCTCGTGGAGGATCCGGTTTCTTTCTGTAGTCCCTTTCCTTTTCACGCATCACCCCTCACATGAGTTCCCAGGCCACCCGGTCCAACGGCTTGTCTTCACTGGAAGCAAAAGGCCGCATGGGGGCGCCCCTGTGAAAAACAATCGCTCACTGGAAGCGGTCCACTCTCGTGGGACAGGTCTCTCGCAGGAGCCCTTTCCCCTTTTCCCTCAAAGTGAGGCTGCCCATGTCCGTCATTTCCTGACCCCCTTGCTCTGGTTCCCAGGGGATCAAAGGCGCCGCCAAAGCCTTGAGAGGAAAAAGGCGAAGATCGAGAATTCACGAGAAACCCGCAAAATTTCATTTATAATCATGGTTGAAAGGGGCCGCAAAACGCACAGGGCGTATAGGGTCTGGACCGGGCTCCTTAAAAGCGGATCCTCATTTCAACATTCCAACACAAGGATTGATCTTCGAGACTCGTTTCATGAGGCTTGAACCTTCAGTTCAGGCACCTGTGGTTACCAAAACATCTTCTTCCATCGAGATCAAGCCATATTCCATCCTGCGGGCAGAAGTTGAAATGCTCTGAATTCCCATCCATGCCCTCAACCCGAAGGCCGGAGGAGAAACACCATGCGAACTCAAAAAGAACTCTTTTCAGTGATTTTCCTGGTCTCGGCGGCACTGGCCGTCCAGCATCTTACGGCGCCGCCGGTTTCTTTCGCAGGGGAGCAGGAAGACATCGTCCTCGTGGGCAGAATTTCCCACGTGGAGGGAGAACTATCAAGATACATTCCCGAGGAAGAGGAATGGGTGGAAACGGTTCGGGATGCCCCCTTCGGCCTTCATGACGCCCTTTATGCAGGAGCCGGCGCCCGAGCGGAATTCATCATGCCCAACAACACCTGGGTGCGCATTGGCGAGGACACTCACATACAAATGGTCCTTCTCACAGAAGACCTGACGGAAGTGGACGTCCCAGTGGGAGTCGCCCGATTTCACAACCGCAGCTCCCGAGGGGTCATCAGAGCGGCCACACCTTTCGGAGAGGCCTGGGGGGGACCCGGCACGATCTTCGACCTCTACGTGGGGGAGCAGTCTGCCGAAATCCTGGCCCTCAAGGGAAGGGTGGATTTTTTCCATGAGCGGGACGGGGTGCGTCATCAGGTTACGGAAGAACAGGGCTCCATCATCGCGGACAGCAGCCGGGTGACTTCAGGAACCCCCACACTGGCTGGCAACTGGGACCAGTGGAATAAAGAAAGAGACAGGCACTGGACCAGAAGGGTTGAAGTTCAGGGGGATTCGGCCAGGTATCTGCCCGAAGGTTTACGCTATGATGCCCGTGACCTGGACGATCACGGCCGATGGGAGAGAGTGTACCACGACGGCGGCTATCATCACCTCTGGCGCCCCACCCGGGTTTATGCGGGCTGGAGCCCATACACCGAAGGGCGGTGGATCTCTTACTACGGCGATCAGTGCTGGATTCCCTATGAACCCTTTGGATATGTGACCCACCACTACGGCAGCTGGATTCACGTGGGGTCCTTCTGGTACTGGGCTCCCCCCGTCCCCCGAACCCGAGTGCGCGTGGTTTCTCCCTTGAGCATCACTTTTTCGTGGTACCCGGGAAGGGTGGGCTGGATACACAGAGACAGTTATGTGGGCTGGGTGGTTCTTGCACCCTGGGAGGTGTATCACAGCCACCGCTACTGGGGACCCCGGACGGTCGTCATCAACCGGGTCAACATTGTCAAATCTTCCATCCCCGTTCATCGCTACCGCCATCTGGACCGCGCCGTGATCATCCATCACAGAGATCTGTACGGAAGGAAACACCGGAGCTATCGCGGTGCCCGGGTGACCAGCGTCAACCGATCCACCCTTGCCAGGGAGTACCGTGGAGCCCACAGGCCGGACAAAAAAGTCATCCCCGACCAACGGTCCCACAGGAATCGTCACCGCGTGACTGACAGAACCATTCACCCAAAACCCCGGTGGAACGTGGAGGAGAGGGTTGTCAGAAACCGGAACAGTGTTCGGGACAGGAGCCGAAGCTACAGTGCCCCCTTCTCACGGGTCGAAGGAAGGAGTGCCACAGGGATACAAATCCACAGGAGGGAATCCAGGCAAGGGTTTTCCAGCCCACGGGCAACGGGCAGGAGTGCAGGGATGGAAAGGGAGAGAAGGTCCTTTGATGGTGAGCGACCCCTTTCCCAGCCAAGGGAAAGAAAGATGGGCCCAGGTTCTGGGGAACGAGCACCCGTTGGCCGAATCCAGCGTGGCTCACAACCACCTTCCCCTCAACGTTTTGAGGAACGGGCGCGACGCACTGTGCAAAACCAGGACCCTGGATCCTTCAGGTCCTCCCGCCGATCCGGGACCCTGCAGAGAGAAACCCCTTCACCAGTCCGTGCGGGGCAGGGGACCCACATTCGTTCTTCAAGAACGGCAAGAGATGGTGAACGGTTTCAAACCCGGCAGCGCAGAACATGGAACAAGACCACTGAAAGCAGGGAAAACCGCAGCCTGAGAAACAACCCGTTGCGTTCCCCGACGTATGGGCAGCACGCCATCACCCGTGGATCGCAACCCCTCGCACACCCGGGAACTTCCGTCGGCCGGGCGGAACAGCGGTCAAGGCCGCGGTCACCAGAACACAACCTTGGCACAGAAAGGTCGAGGCCGCAAAGAAACGTTTCCCCGCTGAGGCATGCCCGGGAGGAGCGCGCCACATCCAGGGATCAACGGGGAGGCAGCGGGGAACGCCTTGAAAACAGGAGTTCCCGAGGGCTCATGGAGCGCATGGGTGATCCCCGGCTGAACCCACGCCGGGAAATTGGCGGGTCCCGATCCCGGGGTCACGAATCGAGGCAGAGACCAGGGCGTGCATCACGGCAGGCACCTGCTTCAAGATGAAGGATTTATCATTGGGTGTTCGGCTTTTTTTGGGTTTTCTGAAGGTGTTTCGCGAGGTCAAAGGCGGGTTTCCGGTGAGGAGCGTTTCCAGGATCTGTGAAGGGGTTGCCTGAAGAGGGTCCCCGGCAATGGGGTTGACTGAAGCTT
>PXBG01000076.1 GCA_003566995.1 Syntrophobacteraceae bacterium | reverse complement strand
GGATCCGCTCTCAGCGTTTATCAGCGTGATAATTACCGGGTCAGCGCTCATAGTAATGGTTTACGCCCGCACAAATGTCGCCCATGAAGTACCGGGCAGCGGTATAGGTTTTTACTCTTTGAGCATGCTGTTCATGGGCGGTCTGGCTGGCATGACCATCACGGGTGACTTTTTCAACCTGTTTGTTTTTCTCGAGATATCCGCCCTGGCAAGCTACGGCCTTCTGGCCATCGGGACCAGAAGAGGGCCTGTTTCTGCCTTTCGCTATCTAGTCCTGGGCACTGCCGGAGCCATCTTTTACCTCATGGGCGTTGGCTTTATTCTAATTGCTACCGGATCTCTTAATATGGTGGACGTGGGGAATATTATTCCCTACGCAGAATATCAACGCCCGGTAATAATCGGCCTGGTGTTGATTCTTCTGGGCATCGTCATCAAGATGGGGGTTTTTCCACTCCATCACTGGCTCCCGGATGCATACACAGATGCTTCATCTACAGCCACCGCACTTATTGCTCCCATTGGCACCAAGGTGGCTGCCTATGTGCTGATCCGGGTCATGACCATTTACGAATTTCCGCCATTGCTGGACGCGCTTACATGGCTGGCTGCTTTGAGCATTATTGTTGGTTCCATCTTGGCAATTGCTCAGCCCAATATTAAGCGCATGCTGGCCTACTCATCAGTGGCTAATATCGGCTATATAACCCTGGGAGTAGCTCTGGCCAATCCCATCGCTTATATCGGGGCCATGTTGCACATCCTGATGCATGCCATGATGAAGGCATTACTCTTCATGTCAGCTGGGGGCATACTAAACAAGATGGGTACGTTGAACATCGCCCGCCTGCGCGGTTTTCCATCAGTTATGCCCTGGACAGCCCTGGCCTTTTTTATCGGTGTGCTGTCTATGGTGGGAATCCCGCCTACTGGCGGGTTCTTCAGCAAACTGTACCTGATCTGGGGAGCCATCGAAGCTGAGGCATGGATATTTGTCGCTGTAATCCTTTTGAGCACTCTTTTGGGATTTGTCTATTTATTTCGTCTGGTAAATATTGCTTTTTTCAGACCCTACGAAAAATCCGACGACAAAAAAGTGCTCCAGTCTGAGGATTTGACCCTTGATTCTCCCGTGGAAGCAAGGGATGAAAGCCGCAAGGAATTCGAATCCATGCCAGGCAGGGAAATGGGCATTTTTATGCTGATTCCTGTTCTGATACTGGCTGCAGCACTGATTGTAGTAGGTTTTTATAATGGGATTATTGTAGATAACGTAATTTCTCTGTCAATACCCGAGATTTTGCAATCTGCTCCCTAGCCAAAGATTGAGTTATGAAAACAAAACAGACTGAAGTTTCAAGCGTATAGGAGGCATTACATTGGATGTCCAATTAGCATGGCTATGCATAGTCCTCCCTTTTATCGGGATGCTTTTGACCCCGATATTCACCCGCATCAATCCCGTCTTGAGGGACTATGGAGCCGTATTCTTCTCATTTCTTGCAGCTGTTTCAGCAGTTATGATGTTGCCTTTGCTGTTTGCGGCTGAAACGCTTCCTCTGCAATCAAAATTCGTCTGGCTAAGCACACCAATACAGATAGACTTTGGAGTTCTCCTTGATCCCCTAAGCATAATTGTAGCCAATGTAGTAGCTGTAATAAGCTTCTTCATCATGGTCTACTGTATGGGATATATGAAAGGCAATCCAGAAATTATGAGATTCTGGATGTTCATGAATGCATTTATTGGCAGTATGCTTTTGCTGGTTCTGGCCAGTAATTTGATAATTATCTTTGTTGGTTGGAAGCTGGTCGGTTTATGCAGTTGGGGATTGATTGGTTTTTACTACCGCAATGAGAAAAAGTACTGGATCGGGGGGCCCCCTCCATACAGTTTTATGACTCCAACAGTCTGTGGCTATAAAGCAATGCTGGTCACGAGTGTTGGAGACATGCTCATGCTGGGGGGATTTCTCATCACATATTACTACTCCGGCACTTTCAATGTGTTGGAACTTTATCAAACTGCACCCCAGTGGCTGCCTGAAATGGCTGCCAATCCAGGGATGATTGTGTTGGTCAGTATCCTTCTGATCGCCGGTCCAGTGGGCAAGTCTGCACAATTTCCTTTTCATGAATGGTTGCCTGAGGCAATGTCTGGTCCCGGGCCTGTGTCGGCACTCATCCATGCCGCTACCATGGTTAAGAGCGGTGTATTCTTGATAGCCAGATTTATTCCCATTTTTTATATGGGTTACTGGCAGCTTGGCTTGGAAGAAGCTATTTACTTTTTTCACATAGTGGCCTGGATTGGAGCAATCACCGCTTTCTTAGCCGCCAGTCAGGGACTGGTAGCTCTGGAATTGAAAAAGGTTCTTGCTTATTCAACAGTGAGCCAGATCGGATTTATGATGCTGGCGCTGGGAGTAGCAGGCTTCAGTCAAGATCTACTAGTAAAAGGTTATATGTCTGGAATCTTCCATCTCATGAGCCACGCCATGTTCAAAGCCTGCTTATTTCTCTGTGCAGGGACCGTAATCCATGCTGCACACTCCATATATATTCATGAAATGGGTGGGTTACGAAAATATCTTCCCTATACCTGGGTATTCATGGGTCTGGCAGCCTTATCCCTTATCGGCGTACCGCCTCTTCCCGGCTTTTGGAGTAAAGAAGCCGTGCTGTTAACTACCCTGGAATCACATCATTATCCATTATTTATCATAGCTCTTGTCACTGTTGTTTTTACGGCATTCTATACTATGCGTTTTATGGGTATGGTTTTTCACGGTCGGCAAAGCGAGCATGTGCAAAAAGAAATAAGCAAACCAGCACACCACGTTGGAGAGGGTTACCTACCACAGACCCTTGCCTGCGGCTTTCTGGCGGCAGGGATAGTCACCTTCGGTCTTATGGGCATGAAATCGGAATATGCCCTTTATGATCTCTTCAGTATCCAGCTGGTTCAGGATCTGGCCCTTGTCACTGTTCAATTTGTACCCGATTTCCCCAAATCATTTATGGTCATGCTTTCCATTATCAGCATCCTCATCGGAGCTATCCCAGCTTATTTATTCTATGTAACCAATCGATGGGACGTTAATAAAACCTTTCAACGATCAAGCGCAGTACAGATGATTCACAAATTTTTCTGGGAAAGATGGTACATTGATGCATTTTATAACCGGATCTTTGTAAATGGCACGGTCTGGATTTCAGCAATAACTGCCAGAAATGAAGATAGATATGATGTGATGGTCAACCGCAGGATGCCGGAAGGAATCAGGCTTTTTTCTTCAACAGCAGTCTCTCCTGCTGAAGATGGCTATGATGTAATCCTTAATCGCAAGCTGCCGGCAGGGATTAAACATATATCCCATACCGTCGTAGCAGACAGATTAGAGCGTGGGACAGATTCAACACTTCATCGTATTATGCCCAAGCTGATTGTTCGGCATAGCAAAACACTGCTGGATCTTATCCGTTCCGACTCTAAGGATCTATCCAGTAATATGGTCTATATAATTGCCCTGACAATAATATTAATTAGTTTAGCCTTAATGAGGATGTTGACATGATGCCTTCTATTCTTGTCCAAATAATCTTTATCCCTGCTCTGGTCTCCCTGATCATCTTTTTGTTCAGGAATAAGCTAGGCAAACAAGCGGGTTGGTTAGCTGTACTAGGGTTGGTCTATACTACAGGACTTCTTCTTGTAGCGCTATCCAGTGTCGCCAACGGGGATCCTATAAAGGTCGAATACCAAGTGCTTATAAACCCCGACATAAGATTCTCCTTGTTGGCAGACGGGCTGAGCGTAGCGATTGCCCTGATATGCAACATTTTATGTCTTGCGCTTTCCATCTATTCCATCAAATACGTAGATCACCGTATTGAACTTATTTACGAAGGTGCAACCTACAAAGAACAGGTAAGCTACTACTCTTGCTTCTTTTATCTTTTCCTGTTC
>PXBG01000156.1 GCA_003566995.1 Syntrophobacteraceae bacterium | reverse complement strand
TCAAATCCCGTCCACTGATGCTGCTCTTGCCCAGTTCCACCATCACCTCCACCTCCAGATCCGTCAGACGCTCTTTCAACCTGTTCAGCCACTCCAGATCCACTTCCAGCTGTTCACTTTGAAAACTGGCGTAAAGGCGCGACCGAATGGGTTCAATGGTGGAATAGGGAAGGCACAGAATGATTTTTCCCACCAGTTGATCCAGTTCCAGTTCGAAATGAACCACCACCACCAGGTCTGTGGGAGCCACGATGGTGGCAAACTGGGGATTGACTTCCGAACGCATCAATTGAAAATTCACGGGTATGACGGGTTTCCAGGCATTGTCCAGGTCGCTGAGCACAGCCTGAACCACCCGGCTGATGACGCGCTGTTCAATGCTCGTGAAATCGCGCCCCTCTATTTTGAAGCGGCTTTTGCCCGTGCCTCCAAAGAAGCAGTCCATGAGGGTGAAAATGAGACGGCTTTCCACCACCAGGAGAATGTGGCCCCTGAGAGGATCCATCTTCACGATGTGCAGGCTGGTGGGAACGGGAAGGGTCCGGGTGAATTCCCCGAATTTGACCATGTCCGTCTGGACCACGGTGATGTCCACAATTTTTCTCATGGCCCCTGAAAGGGTGACACGGTGAAGCCGGGCAAATCGATCGTTGATGATTTCCAGGGTGGGCATCCTCCCGCGTATGATGCGGTCCTGGCTCGTGAGATCATAAGATTTGACGGGCCCTTCCTCGTGGGCGTTCTGCTTCTGTGAATCCACATCCCCGTCGGACAATCCCCGAAGGAGGGCATCCACTTCATCCTGTGAGAGGACCTTTTCCATAGTCTCCTCTTGTCACTGCACCAGGAACTCGGTGAAATAGACTTCCTTCACCTGTCCACTGGAAAGAACCCGATTGAGGCGTGAGATGATCTCTCTTTTGAGTGTCAGCTTTCCCGCAGGACTGGAAATGTCATCGTAGACCTTTCCCGAAAGCAAAAGGAGAATGGAGTCCCTCACCGCATGGTTTCTCTCCTTCACCTCAACGAGTCCCCCCTGGTCTTCCAGCTCCAGTTCCATGTTCACCTTCAGATACCTCTTGCCCCCTGGATCAGAAAGGTTCACCAGAAAGGAATCGAGGGGGTGTATGACGGGTGGAGCGCTCCGGGAAGAACCACCCAGGGAAAACCCATCGCTGAAATACGTGGTGTAGCCGTAGTATCCCCCGGCCGACAACCCAATCACCAGCACAGCCATGATGACCCATTTGAACAGGGAAGATTTTTTTCCTTTTTCTTCCCCGCCTTTATCTGCCGCCTTTTCCACCATGATTTACCCTCAACCTTCCATTCAAGCGATGAATGATGAATTTCTACCTGAAGTTGCTCTCTCTTGCACTGGGCGCCACGAAAGCGTGCAGTTTCTGCTCTATGATCCTGGGATTGTCCCCGTTGGCGATGGACATGACCCCGCAAATCACCATGTCTTTGACCGCAACCTCTTCTTTGCTCCGCTTCCGCAGCTTTCCGGCCATGGGGATGCAGACGAGGTTGGCACACACAGCCCCGTAGAAAGTGGTGAGCAGGGCAAGGGCCATGGCGGGCCCGATGGTGGAGGGGTCGTCCATGGTCTGCAGCATCTGCACCAGGCCGATGAGCGTCCCGATCATCCCCATGGCGGGGAAGTAGGTGGCCATGGTGTTCATGATCTCCGCACCGTTGCGGTGCCGCTCTTCCAGGTTTTCCAGTTCCGTTTCCAGAATTTCCCGAATGGCCTCGGGTTCCATTCCATCGATGGCCAGCTGCAAACCTTTGGAGAGGAAATCGTCCCCAATGTTGTCCAGCTCCGATTCCAGGGCGAGAATGCCCTCCTTGCGGGACTTGTTCGACAGGTCGATGAACGTGGGAATGATTTCCGAGCCGCTCCACACTTTGGTGAAAAAGACATGCCTGACCACTCTGAAAACACCAAAGATCTCCTTCATGGGATGCTGCACCATGGTGGCTCCCATAGTCCCTCCCATGACGATCATGAGTGACGGTATGCTGAAAAAAGTCCCCAGACCACTGCCCAGGGAAATGGACAGAAGGACGAGGGCGAAAGCCGATACAATACCGATGATCGTTGCGATATCCATAGGGGATTGGTTGCCTCACCGCTCTTGTTGCTGCACGTTCATGCCCGAATGTTTCTCATGAATACGGTCCTTTCCCTGCACAAATGCCAAAGCAACGAATATGCCAGTGATTGGGTAAAGCCCCACTTGAGCAGAAACGGGCGCACGGGGCCACAAGAGGACCACTCTGCCCTCAAAGTTTTTCGGGGAGCACGTCCGTCCCGTCATCAGCCCTTCGGGGCCCCACGGGGACAATGCTGTTGACTCAAGCTGCCACAACCAGTGCAACAACACCTTCACGTCATTCCCGCGAAGGGGGGAATCCAGCTTTTGCAAGATCTTCACGAACCCGGCCTTCGCGGGAATGACGAGGCAGAACAACCCACAAATCCTTGAATCAACCTCATTGCCCGGGGAGGAGGGCCCCTTTCAATGCGAATGTTTGTCAATTTGTTGACTGATCTTCTGTGGAAGGGAAAGGCTGGAGAGTGAAGCTGTGAGAAGGCGGGTGGGGAAAAGGTAAAGTTCTTCAGGATCGACAGGAAGGCGAGGAAAAGTTCACCGGGGAGAGCTCTCCTTTGGCGAACTCTCAGGATGCTCTCCCCTTTTCGGCGCTACCGAATGAGATTGATCGTCGTGTCCAGCATGTCCCTGCTGGTGGTGATGGTTTTCGTGTTGGCGTTGTAACTGGCCTGGTAAATGATCATGTTCACCATCTCCTTGGCCAGGTCCACGTTGGAATTCTCCAGGGTGTAGCCGTTGATGTCGCCCCTCAGAGCCGGGTCTCTGGTGACATCGACCGCATCCTTGGAGGTGGGGCCGGGAAGAAACAGGTTCCCCCCCTGGCGAATGAGTCCCCCTTCGTTGGGAAAAATGACGATCTGTACAGGATTTTCAATCTTCTGGGGATCCCACCAGGCCGCCGTGGTCACATCGTTGGGTCCCACGATGGTGAGATCGATGGTTTCTGTCTCACCACTACCTGTGGTCACCGTGATGGTCTCCGTCAGTGTCTGGCCATTGACGAGTTCCTGCACGTCATCATTATTGATATCTAAGGCGTAAGTCCACCTGCCTTGAGCATCTATGCTGAAGGTGCCGTAGTCCCATACCTGTTCGTCCTGCGGATCGAAGGGATCTAATTCTCCGTCTTCGTCATAAACCAGCGCAAGGGTGCCCGAAGCCTCAGAGTGTTCCACGTTCAACCGTGTTTCATCAGGCGGATTGACATGATACCCCCAGATCTGCCCCACGTTGTCCACGTAGTAGTTGGTGTAGACGGGGTCACTGGGATTCTCTTCGACCCTTATGGGAACCCCTCTTCCATCGTCAGACCCCAGAACATGATAGCCCTGGCTGTTGACCAGGTACCCGTCCTTGTCCATGTAGAAACTTCCGTCACGGGAATAAAAGCTTTTGCCCTCCACAGCCCCATCGGCGTCAATGCTTTTTGCCAGGCAGAAATAGCCGGGGCCGTTGATGGCCATGTCGGACCAGCTGGAAGTGTTCACCATGGGGCCCTGGGCGTAGTCCGTGGCGATCTTCATGACCATGCTTCCCGACCCGCGGCGGTCCGTGTCCTTGGACTGGGTGTTGTAGTAACTGCTCACCATGTCGCCAAACCGGGCCGTGTTGGACTTGAACCCTGTGGTGCCCGAATTGGCCACGTTGTCGCTGGTGACTTCCAGGGCTGTGCTGAAGCTGTTCATTCCGCTGACACCATTGTACATTGAGCTGCTGATTGCCATGTTTCACTCCTTTTATACTTTTGAACTCAGAAAGGCTCTGTTCAGCCAAGGGTCGTTTTGCCTTCCATCGTTATCGCGTCCACACTCGCTTTTCAGTTCCTTCCCTCACTGACCTGCCTCACGGAGGAGATGGGCAG
>PXBG01000042.1 GCA_003566995.1 Syntrophobacteraceae bacterium | reverse complement strand
TCCATGAAGGCCAGTGCCAGGTCGAAAGCCTCGGAACCGGCCTGCCGGAACACTTCCTGGATAAAAGGTGCGGCCTCGAGCGCGTTCCTCATGGCTCGCGCAGAAAGATGGATGCCGCGTGCCGTAAGGGTCTCGTTCTCTCGCAGGAATGTCTGCGCGGACGCCGCCAGGTCTCCCTGCGCCGGCGGTGTCAAGGCTGCCGGAGGCATGTCGAGCAAAGGCACCCAAGCCGGATCAAAGATGTTGGCCCATGCGACGATCAGATCGGGATGGAGAGTCCGCTCTCCGGTCACCCGATTCACTTCGATTGGAAGGGGAAAGCGCAGGCCCACTTTCCATCCGGTCATCAGGGGCGCTGCCAGATAGTAACGGTTGTAGACCATGAGGCCCTTGGCAAGCTGCTCCTCCGTGAGCTGGGTCACGGGGCGGGGTGTGGCTGCTTCAGGGGGCGTGAAGGGTTGTGCATTGTTCCAGATGGGCAGCAGCCGCCGGGCAATGGTGCGCAGTGTATCATTTGGGCCGACTATGATGGACATGCGTTTGCGGGAGGTGTCATGGATCAGTCCGCCCCGGCCCGATACGGGACCGACCTGCGCGGTGATATCCTCGGCAGCCTGCCGCTGCAACCATGCGGCGCTGGTGTGAGAGAGCGGCCCCTCTTGCTGAATGACATGCACCAACTCGTGCGCCAGCAGGCGCCGCCCCTCCCCCGTACCCGGGGCATATTCCCCCGCCCCAAAAACTATTTCCGGTCCAACGGTGTAGGCGCGGGCACCCAAATTCCTTGCGGACTCCCCTGCGCGTGCATCCGTATGCACCCGAACTTCACTGAAGTCATGAGCGAAACGTGATTCCATCAGCTCCCGCGTGGTGGTTTCCAGTGAACAGCCGGGTGAAGATACCACTTCCGCCACAACGGATGGCACGATGGCCTCACCAGCACCATGCGCGCGGACACGGTTGATGGCAGGTTGATTGGGGTCGTTTTGCCCCTCACTGCAGTGAGACAACTTTTCGCCGGAGATGGGAGAGGGATGCACTCCTGGCTCAGGATCACGCAGCAGCTGGCCGGCGACGCGGTCCGCCTCTTGTTCGTATTCATCCCCCGGAACGTTGATCTTCAGCTTCGGTTGTATTCTTTTTGGCATGCCGGAATGCAGTGGTTTGTGGCTCAAATCGCCAACCAATGGTGCTGTACCTGTATTGGCCTCAACTTCAGGGCCTACAGAATCAGCCCATAGCAGCCGCTGCGTCACCCGGTTTCCCGTTGTGCAGTGTGGGTGAAGAATAGAGCGCACTTCACGTGTGTGGCCTGAAAATGACAAGCTGGGCTTTGAAGATTTTGCGCATGTGGCCTGCTGCGGTGACGGCGGTTTCTTCGAAAATGAACGCATGGTCTACCAACCCTTACAGATCTTTTAATGGAAACGTAGGGTTCCTTTGGATAAGAAGATGCCGTAGGGGCAGATTTTCACCACTATAACAAAAACGATGCTCAGCCAGCACCTAGGTCAGGTCGCCTCCCCATGGCTATCCGTTTCTCCATGCCATTGTTCCATGTGTTGCGCATGCGTTTCCAGATAAACACCCGGTTTGTAGAAGCGGTCGTAAAACTCGAGATCCAAGTGATGCGCCTGGAGGTACTGCATCACGAAGATCGAGGGGACCGTGCCCGGAAACTTGCCGAAAGTGTCAAAAACGTACTGGGCCTGAAGCGCCACACACGACCGGAATCTCTCATCATGGACCTGGGCTGCAGAGCGTACTTTCGCTGAGTCCTTCCAAGGGCCCGGGGTGTTCGGATTGAACGGGCCGCCAGGACCAAACTTCCTCTTGCAGACCGCCTCCACTGCTGCCCGCATGTCCGTGTAGTGAGGCGGGCAGAACGCCTCCATCACACCTTCCAGACCCGTGACGTTAGGGTACGGCCACCGGTCGTCCATGTCGTAACGGAAGCCCAGGCCGGGCACCCCTTCCTCTCCGCTCGCGCCGAGCATGCTGAAGGGATCAATGCCGTTTAACATCCAGCCGCCCATTCCCATTGCCTGGAGCATCAACATGCCTGCGTAACAGCTTGTGGAGAGCTCCGCCGTGAGTTCGGACAGGGACCATTGCTCGACGAAGGTAATGGGCCATGTGTTCTCCACATCGACAATGCTGCGAAAGTGTTCGATGCCGGGAATCGACCTCCCATGGATGTCGTCGGTGAGGACGAGGCCGTTCTGCAGCATGTAACAAAGATTGAGGAGAACGTGCTGCGCAAGATCACCGACCGGAATCACCAACAGCGTCCCAGGGTAGTTGACCACCCAAGTGTTGTGGGCTTCGACGTGCGGGACCTCCGTGGGGAGGGGTAACCGGCCCTCCCGCAGTTTTCTTATGCGACCGCGGAGCGTGTTGAGCACGTCGTCGAGATCAAGCGCGCCTTTCTCGTCCCCCTCTTCGGCAGTGGGCGGGCTATCAAGGTTCTCCACCAGGTAGACACCGTCATCGTCCGTGAAGAAGGTCCGACTGGTGTGGAATCCCGCTGCCGAGGGGAAAGTGCGCCCGGCGGCTGCCGCTGCATAGTTGCTAAGGTGGGGAGCGTAAAGTTCAGCACGGTAAATCATATTGTGCCAGCCCGTACTGCCAGCACAAGCCGTGACAACAAGCAGTTTCTCCAGTTCCGAGAGTGGCAGGTGCTCGTGCTGTGATTTATAGGCAAGTACACCATCCAGGATTTCGGCACCTCGGAAAAAGCGCCGGGAACGCCGGCCCAGAAGGGCTGCGACCAGCGGGAACTCGAGTGTTGTTTGAAAGCCAGGGGGAAGAGTCTTTGCAGCCATGTATAACCTCCTCTGGTTTCGATGAAGCGAAGCTACCGCCCGGCGGGCCGCCAAAAGGGTATTGCGGCAGTCGATCGGCCCCTCGCCGGGATAGTCGGGATGGGTGATCTCGGTCATCCCGGAGGATCTTTACATTGGACGAGCAAGGTGCGTTTGAGAGGATCCCGTAGCGATAGATTTCCACCATTCCGGAGGGCACAATGCGGAAGAGAAATGGCGAATGAAGTCAAAAGAATCCAGGCGACGACCACGGTGGCGCAGGGAGAAAGCCAATCCAATCAAGTGCTAGAAGGATGATCCCGGAGCACTTGACAATGATTCAGCCTTCTCCATCATCGGTGGTTTACGCATGTGAAAGGAAGTTCCATTTCCATTTGAAGCTTTACATTATAAAGCTTTGAGGGTGACAATACTGTGCTTTTGAGATCCGCAAGCCGGGAAGTGAAAATCTTTAGACCAGGAGATTTTTTGCACCAGCCTTGTCGCAGCCTTTTCACTTTCAAAATTTTTTTGCCATTCCAAAAGCGATTTGGCCAACAATTTCAGGATACGCTCGCCAGTCTGTTATCAAATTGATCTCAAACGACTCAAACGAAAAGATGGACATTGGGGTTGCGTTTCCTGGAGAGCCATTTGCAAAACTATAACTGATGATAGTAGACGGAATTGGTGATGTCCAGAATTTTTTACTTTTGATTTTACAGTCCAATCGCCCATTGGTTCCTTAAAGCTCGATAAAAAAACTTCCTGCAGGGCTGACGCAATGAAATACAGGAAGTCACTGCCCGGGCTTTCCGCACTTCCATTCGGAGTGCAGACCAACTGCGAAAGATTCAAGCCCCCTTCAATCATCCCGGATTTTCAGAAGTTACGCCAAGCTTTTGAATCAGCCGGTCGAGAAAGCCCAACTGCCCTTTTCGGATCTTTACCCGGGCGTCATGAACCTTGAACCACTGCGCCTTGTCGATTTCAGGGTACTCCCGAATAGTGCCGCTCTTCGGCGGCCACTCCAGTTGAAATGAATTGCTTTCAATCCTGGATGTATCAACATTTTGTGAGACAGCCCAAGCATGAATGATTTTACCGCCGGGCTGTTTTATTTGACCCAGGTCGATAGCAGGCCCACTGACATCAACGCCCGTCTCCTCCTTCACTTCCCGCCTGGCCGCGTCAAACGGGTTCTCCCCCGACTCGATGATTCCCTTGGGGATCGACCAAGCCCCCTCGTCCTTTCTCGCATAAAAGGGTCCACCGGGATGGACGAGCATGATGTGCAGCTTGCCTTGCACAAAACGATAGAAAAGTATGCCGCTGCTGACCTTGCCCATCTGTCACTCCAATACGCCACGCCAAAGTAAACGTCCCGCCTGCGATAAGAAGACACGATTTTCTCCTCCCGCCCCTTTTACGCGAAATTTACCGGATGCTCTCACCGTAAACCCCAAGTGCTGTCCGTGTTTATTCGTATTGGTCCATCCTGATCATCCCTCATCTCCTCCAGAAGCTCGGATGATTCTTTCATCACCACAATCGCTACCAGATCACGCTGGGGTGGGGGAATTTTACGCCACCATCGGGGCTTCAGGAAGCGAATTTCAGGCTACCAAAATCAGCCTATGAACCCCCCAGGCGGACCCGCATGCTGCGGGGTGGGGATTGGGGCTGAAACCCCCTTCACCGGATTAGGCCGCACGTCCTTCGGGAAAGAAACCCTTGCGTCCTATCCACAGCAGCACTTGAGATATCAGAGCAAGCACCGGAAGCTCAATCAGTGGGCCGATGACCAACGCAAGTGCAACGAGCGGCTCGTGGGAAAAAGCAACAACCGCGATAGCCAAGGTGTTCTGGTTCAACGGCAAATGTAGTTTTCCGGTTTGAGAACAAGCCACTTCAAACTCCTTTACAGTTCGAACAGTTCGTCATGGACCTGACGGCGGGGAACGTTCTCATCGTGGAGCAGAGCGGCTTTGACCTTACGGATCATCACCGGTGGTCCGCACAGGAGGAACTCGTATTGGGTGAGCGGAGCGGGCAGGTATTTTTTGAGCAAATCGAGAGTTATAAACCCCTTTTCTCCCTCATAATCGGGATCGTCGCTTATCACCGGCACGACCTCAACGCTCTCCAGTGACTTGAACCTCTCTTTATACAAGATTTCGTCGGGCAGGCGGTTGCCGTAAAAAAGCCAGCCCCGCCTCTCCCCCTTGTGCTCCAAGTGCTCAGAAAAACGAAGGAAAGGGGTTATGCCGATTCCGCCCGCTATCATGACCACCGGCCGGGTGCTGCGGAGGGCTTCATCGAGGAAAACGCCATAGGGCCCATCAACCAAGAAGGTCTCCCCTTCGGCGGCTTGCACAATGTGCGAACTTCCGGATCCCTTTGGTTTAACGGCTACTCCGAGCCTGCCGGATTCCGGATCCCAGTGCGCCACCGTGTAAGGGCGGGAACCCCCAAAGCGGTTTTGCCTGTTGACGTAAACGAACTGGCCCGTTCGCGGCTCGATGGGCCGGCCCGACACATGGTCCAGCATGATTTGGGTGGTATCGGACGCTTTTTTTTCGGTGGAGAGGACCCGGTAGCGGCTTTTGCGCCATCCGAGTGCTCGCGCAATGCGGTGACAGACAAAAATTCCGAAGAATGCGGAAAGAGCGAGCCAGAAGTAACTCAGAACACTCTCCTCCAGGGTCATCCCGATGGGCAGGCTGTGGGTGAAAACGAGCGGTGGCACCAAGTATGTGTTGAGGTGGACGTTATACCAGCCATGCTTGCTCAGCCGATTACGCAAAAGGGTGCTCGAAATCACCACCACAGCCATGATGGATAGCGCCATGATGCCAAGAAGCACCATCCAGCTGAACTGTTCGCTCAGTTCGAGCAGCCAGGGATTTGCTTCCCCGATCTGGGCGTAATATACGGCAATAAAAATGGGATGCAGGGCTATGAGACATACCCCGCCAATGCCGATCCATTTGTGCAAATTATAATTCCACAGCAGATCCGGACAGAGGCGAGCGCTCATGTACCGGTAGCCCAGCACGAATTGCCACATCAGCAGGATAGTTCCCGCCATGGAGCCGGTTTTGGCAAGGAGTTTCGTGATAACACGCGCGTGGCTTGGCTCGTTATAGTCCACGAAAAACAGGGGAAAAACGACCGTAACAATGATGGCAATCAGAAGGAGTATCTTGCGGTATCGAGTTTTCATAATCCAAGTATCGCATACGATTTAAAGAAGCGGAAGCCGGAACAGCACAGACCCCTGTTATTCAGCTGGAGGATACACAGTGATCTCCTGAAGTCTGCGTTCAATATCCGGATCCACGTCCTCCTGAAATCTGCCTCCCAGGTATTGCGCAAAAAAACGTTCCATTTTTACTATGAAAGCCAGCCTGTTTTCTCTGGCAGTGAAACCGTGTCCCTCGTCCGGCGCGACGAGATAGTGCACCTGTCTGCCCTTCTGCCTCAATGCGTCCACTATCTGGTCCGATTCACGCTGAATGACCCTGGGGTCATTGGCACCTTGTACCAACAACAGAGGGGCTCTGATCTGCTCAGCTGAAAACAACGGAGACTGCTTCTTGAGCCTGGCTCTGTCTTCAGGGTCATCGGGGTTTCCCACCCGCAAATGAAACGATCTGATTGCTGGACGCCAGTAGGGAGGAAGGGACTCAATGAGGGTGATGATATTGGAGGGACCAACCTTGGAAATACCTGCTGCGTAAAGATCTGGTGTGAAAGCGAGCCCAGCCAGGGCTGCAAAACCACCATATGAAGCTCCGTAAATGCCCACGCGCTCAGGGGCAGCTACCCCCTTTTCGATCAGATAGCTGACTCCAGCTGTTATGTCATGCTGCATATAACCCGTGCCCCATTGTTTGTTGCCGGCATTCAAAAAGCTTTTGCCGAAACCTGATGAGCCTCTGAAATTGGGCTGAAGCACCGCATATCCGCGGTTGGCCAGAAACTGCACCTGTGGATCATAGCCCCATGTATCCCGCACCCACGGACCCCCATGGGGCAGGACGATCACAGACAGGTTTTGAGGATCAGGACCTTTGGGCAGGGTCAGGTAGGCAGGAATGCACAAACCATCCTTGGAGCTATACCTGACAGGCTTCATCGGGGCCAGATGCTCAGAAGGCAAGTCAGGCCTGGACCTGTAAAGCAGGCTGACGTCTTCGGCATTACGGTCATAAACATAGACACTGCCCGGATCAATATCCTGACTGGCTACTATCAACCAGATATTCTCATCATCACTTCTCGATCTGAAGTGGATATCTCCATCCGGAATCTGCCCCCTTATTTTTTTATAGTCATTTTCGAACCGGCTGTTGTGAAAATATATCCGAACCCTGTCGCCAACATAAAATGTCGACAGCAACTCATCACTGACTTCTGAAAAAATTGCCCCGCCAAAGTCAACTTCCCCTTCGGGATCCTTTTCCACAAGCTCTTTCTGACCAGTTTCCGGATCAAAAATGACCAATCTGGAAAGGTCCACATCATCACCTTTGTTGGTCACCATGTATACCCGTTCATTGTCTTTATGAAACCTGGCAATCGTGGCGCTTTCCTCAAAGGGAGTCCTGTAGACCTGCACAATTTCGTCATTTTTGACCATAAGAATCTCAGACCCACCATCCTGGGTCTGCCTGGAAACAAAACGAAGATTTCCATAGTCATCAAAGGTCCAGCCTATGATGTCATGCGTGTTTTTGAAGACAAGGTCCCGCTCTCCCGTGTTTAGATTGACCCTGTAAGCATCGTGCAGAGCAGGATCGCGATCATTGATGCCAATGATGATCTGTTCATGGTTTTTCCGGGGAACGGATAGAATCCTGGTCTGGACGCCCTCGTAATCTGTAAAGACCCTGGGCTCAGGCACACCGGTTTGAGGATCAGGTTCACTTTCCGGATTTACTGCATACAGATTATAGTTCTCATCTCCATCCTGGTCCTGCACATACAGAATAAGCCCGCTGTCCCTGCTCCAGAAAAAACGCTGCACAGGCCGACCGTGAGCAGACATGGGCCTTGCCTTTTCGAAGGGTTCCTCAATACTTTTGACCCAAATATTCATGACCCCGTTGAATCTCTGCCGAAACATGATGGACCTGCCATCGGGAGAAAGCCTTGCACCATCAATTTCAGCGTCATCAAAGAAAAGTTCTCTATCCAAAAGGGGAGGCAGTTTATGGAGATAAGCGAGCCCATTCCGGTCATCGTCGGCATAGGCACTTGAAACGAAACCAAAACCACAAACAATAATCAGCACATGAAAGAATATTTTCATAATCACCTCAAGTGGAGCACGAAATGCACAACCTGCATGTTCAGTTCGAAAATAATACGAATGAAAAATCCGGCTTCCAGCATTTTTCCTGGTACGGTGATTCACAGAACTCTCCCACTCTGCGGGGCAGAATCCTTCACTCCCGTATAGAGAACAGCAATGCCATTGGTCAGTCTTTCAAAAGCGGTGTTTTTAAAGCCATCGGCCGCAAGCTCGTTTTGGACATCCTCGGGGGAAGGAAAGACTCTAATGGATTCAGCCAGGTAGTGAAAAGGCTCGGCGGTTCCTGTGATGATCTTTCCGGCTCTTGGAAGAAGATGGAAGGAATAGAGGTGATAAATATTTCTGATCCACTTTGCCCTGGGAATGGAAAATTCCAAAGCCAGGAATTTCCCGCCATCTCTCAAAACCCTATGAATTTCTTGAAAGCCTCGCTTCAAGAACACAAAATTGCGTATGCCATAGCCGACAATGATGGCATCGAAACTGTTGTCGGAAAAACTCATGTTTTCCGCATCCCCCTGGACCCAGACAATACTCCGTTCCAACTGAGCACGAAAGGCTTTTTGCCTTCCGGCGACGATCATGGCCCTGCTGATGTCGCAGACGACCACCTTTCCTGCGGGTTCCACCTTCCTGGCTGCCAATATGGCGAAATCCCCTGTGCCTCCGCAAAGATCCAGAACCCTGTCCCCATTTTTAAGGTTCAAGCGCTCCAGGGCAACCCTTCTCCAGAAAAAGTGCAGACCGAAACTCAAAAGCGCATCCGCCAGATCGTAGCGATCCGCAATCGTTTCAAAGTGTCCGAGCACCAACCGTGTCTTTTCCCATGGAGATACTTTTCGGTATCCATAGGAAACTTCTTCATTCAACAGATCCTCCTTTGACGGATGGCAAGAAGACAAAGCCTGATGGAGAAAGATGACCTTGTTCAATGCTTAGCTGCTGGTGATTTCCGGCTCCAGAAGGCGGCCCCAGTCCACATCCAGTGCATACTGCATACAAGTGGCGAAAAGATCGTAGTTGAATTCCGGGCAAACAATATTTCTCTGTGAAAGAATGTTTTCGGTTCGGTGGTTTTCAAACACCCGCGTGTCCTTCATATAGGGACTGTAAGCTCGAACATGGTTTTCAAAGAGCACCTCAAGAGCGTTCCTGGAAGTGATCCGGAACTCCTCACTGGCTGCGATGCGTATTCCCTCGAGCCGGAAAAAACGTTGGGTATAATCAATTAGATGGCTAATTTCCGTATTCCTGGGGTTCACAATGTGGAACACTCCTCCTTCGGGTGCATCCTCCAGAAGGGATATGAACGATTCGACAAAGTGGTTCACGGGAATGAGGTTGATGCCCCCCGACTCGGAACTTTCGATGCGAACGGGCAGATGAAGAGTGCCGGCCTGATCAAGATGGATGCCCATAGACCGGGCCTTGGACCCTCCCTGCTCCAAAATGTCCCGAGTGTAGATTTTCTGAAAAAAATGCATGGTCCTGACCGGATAATAAAGGGCATTGAAGCGCAACGTTCTGCCGGTGTTCGCATCCCCGCAGACGATGGAAGGGCGGTACACGCCAAGCTTGATTCCCTTTTCCAGACATCGGGCCATGGCGATCTGCTCCCCCCGGGCTTTCGTCTCCTCATAGACATTGTGAAATGTCTCCGTGGGAACATAATCCTCCTTACACAGTCCATTCACAGCGCCTGCCACATAGGCAGTGCTGATCAGATGGAAGGAACGGCATCGGCTTCTCACCACAAGGTCAAGGAGGTTCTTCAATCCCTCCACATTGGTTTTCTCCACCTCCTCTCTTTTCAAAACAGAAAAGGAAGTATCCGAGGCACAATGGATGGTTTCATCAACACGATCGAGCACAGAGATGTATTCCCCGGCATTCAGGCCCAAGGTGGGATGATCCAGCTGTCCTTCCAGAACCTGAATTCTGGACCGTTGGTGTTTCTCGACCCCAAACCAATCCAACAGGCGGAAAAATCTCTCTGTGGCGCTGAGTTGCTTTTGGCTGCGGGCCAGAATAAGGAGGAAATGCCCTTGCGACAAAAGACGCACAGCAATGTGGCTGCCGATGAATCCGGTTCCCCCGGTGATCAGGAAGGTGCGCTTCCCCTGTTGTTGTTTCATGGCCCTTGTCCGGCTTGAGGTTTCGAAAATGCTTCTGGTTCAGAATATGGTCATTTTCAGGTGTTTCCCCTGCGTTCCGGAACGGTTGCCGGGAATCATAGCATGGAGCTTTCGCCTTTTCTCAAATATAGAGAAAGGCTTCTTTTCGGGCACAGCCTTGAGCAAAGATGTACTTCAGCCATTTCACGCCCTTTGTCGTTGCAATGAGGCCATCCAGAAAAGGCTCGACTTCAAGCATGGCCTTGCGGATCTTTTCCCCCTCCGCCTTATCCCAATGATCAATATAGTAATCGTATTCAAGGATGCCCCGTTTCCCTAAGTCCAGAGGTGTCAGGAACCCGTAATCGTTGGAGATGGCATACTTGTCGGCAATCCGCTTAAGTCCCGAACAAATGTTTTGGATCACTTCCACGCGGTCCATGGGCACATACACAAGAAAGGCGAACATGTGCTTATGGCGGGACATGCGGGAACTGACAATACGGAACATGTTCAACCAGAGCATATCGGTCATCTCCGGTCGGCGGTACAGGTGTGTGTAAAAATCCCTCAGATCCTCATCCACGGCTTCGGCGGCACCCTCCGGAGAAGGACGGAGCACCGCATCGAGAACAGGACGCATTTCTTCGCCGAGGAGTATCTCATAGGGGGGTTGATCACTTTCCATGCCTGATACGAGGTCAACCCACTCGCGTTCGGCCAGGCGGGGCAGTCCCAGCATGAGCATCCTGAACAGAACACTGTCAATCACCGTTTCCCGCATACTCTTGACAGCATCTCGCGCAAAGCGATCACCCACCACGAAGACGACATATTTGATCCCCAAAACGTCGCTCAGACTGTGTCGGATTCTTTCATCCAAATCAGCGGCGGGAGACATGAAGGTGGAAAGATAGTGTCCGCCGAGAACACCCACGGCCAGGCCGATTCTCCTCCTGCCTAAATCCTGTGCGAAGGCAACCGCCTCGGCAAAATCAGAGAAAGGCACAATCAGTCCTTCTTCGTCATCGGTCATGGGGTGGAGGCGCACCAGAGCCTGTGTGCAAATGCCCGGGGGTGACAGGGTTTTGTTCTCAAAGCAGAAAACATTGGGGGCAGTTCTCTCGCTGAGCCTGAAGACCTCCCCTTGATGGCCGACAAACTCCATGTCCACGAAAGTGTCGGCATTGACACCGTATGCGTTGGACCAGGTGGAAAAAAGCCCTGTGCAGATGATGTTCCCACATACCGTTGCTGCAGGTTCGGCGGTGTTGACACGGAAACCATGCTTGACGGCTTCCTGCTGCAGTTCAAACGATGTCACGCCCGGCTCCACAAGCGCTGTCCAGTTTTCAGGGTCGATCTCAATTCCTTTCATGCGGTGCATGTCCATCACCAATCCATCACTGAACACGAACCCGAAAACACTGCCCCCGTTTCCCCTAACGACATAGGGAATGCCGTGCGAAAGGGCGAAACGGACAATGGCCACAACCTCCCCGGTGGTTCTCGGCAAAACGACAAAACGCGGCATGCGCATGTCGGCCAGGGGAAAAGGATCATTGGCATAGGTCACGAGAATGGCCGGATCGTTTGTGGCCCACTGTGGACCCACAATCTCTCGGAGCGATTCGAGCATGGGATCGGATTCGATCCGTTGAACTTCCTTTCCTTCCGAAAGCTGATTTTGAACATATTCTTTCAATGCCTTCATCACCTGAAGAGGCCGCATTCCGGTCACGAAATGACATTGCCTGTCACAAATTCCGCACAAGTCACAAGAATCCGCAATATCCACAAGACCTTGAGTAAGCGGAATCAAGCTCTTGGATAAGGCATCGTAAATGTCCATCCTTCCTTGAGGAAAGTAGCTTACATAGTGCCTTTCCTCTCCAGAAGCGCAAAGTCCTGTGCCCAGAAAATCGATCTTGCACATGGCATAATGGCGGCATTGAGCGGCCATCTGTTTCACTTCCGCTGGAAACATACGGTTCTCCTCCAAAACAGTTGAGCGATCTGGGGCAGCATCAAAGCTTTGCTCCATTCTTTCCGTTTGTGCCAAAAAAATTAAAGATTGGGGAGCGCTAACGCCTGGCTTTGCGGCGTTCCGGAGCGCAGCGCAAGCGTTTCGGGCACCAGCCCCTTGTTAGGCGGCATCTCTGTCCTCAGAAGACAGAACACAATTCCCAGGCAACAATCATTGAGCAGGTGGGGTCAAAATCCAAGCCTTAATCCGCAAGTGTTTTGGCTGTGAGAGACTTATTTTGGGCGCTTGAATATACGCTCAGCGCAGTGACCGTGACCAAAATCAGACCCATGCCGAAGGTCTGCAGCGCGGCCAGGCTTTCATTCAAGACCACGACGCCGAACAGCGAAGCGGTGACCGGCTCGACCATCGCCACAATAGACGCTACAGCCGGTGCGGTATGGTTCAGGCCGACGATATACAAAATGAACGACAATCCGGCGCCAAGCACCCCCAGCACCACGAACAGCGGCCAACTGGGCGTTGTCAGCACTGCCACGGTCTGAGCGGAATCGCCCAGCCAGAAAAGTATGCTTATGAGCACCGCGAATGCGACCACGAGAATCGCCTGTGGGCTGCCGTGCGGTGCCGCATACTTGAAGCCGAAGATGAATACCGCATAGAACAGGCCGGAAAGCAGCCCGGCAACGGCAGCGATCGGCGTGACGTCACCCGCTCCAATCTCGTAAATGCCCGTAAGGAGCACAATCCCGAGCATCACCATGGCGATCGCAGCCCACTTGAACAGAGTGGGTCTTTCGAGCTTGAGTGTGAAGGACACGAGATAGACAAACACCGGTGCGCAGTACATCAGGGTCGCTGCAACGGCGACACTGCCCTCCGCAATGCTCACGAAATAAAAGGTGAAGTTGCCAGCTACGCCCACACCGGCGATCGCTGACCAAAACCATAACCGGCCGCTGGCCAAACCGCTGCGGCGCGGGCGCAATCCTAGCCAGGCGAGAACGAACAACAGCCCGATTGCGCCCCGGTAGAACGACACCACAACGGGGTCCCAGCCCTGGGCCGTGAGAATGCCCCCGATCCCGCCTGATAGTCCCCAGCATAGTGCGGCAAGGGCCACGAACGCCGCACTCAAAATCGCCATTCTTTCCGATGAAACCAAGCTCATTGGCGTAGATGAGTCCCGCGTCATTCTGAAAATCCTCCACTTTTTTTACAAATGAATTCCCCAATCGCGGATCTTTCACGCAGGCAGCTGAAGGACGAGCAGCCCTGCATCCGCCCCCCGGTGGAACCGGAATGCCTTTGGTCGGCCTGGCAGGGTTGATGCCAAAACAGGACCGAAGAGGAACGGGCTCGAGTAGCATCGGATGGGAGCAGGCGTCGCTGACCTCATTGGATTTGCCTGTGGGGTACCTGGAGAGTAGAATCTCTTGTGGGATTTTTCCAGTCGATCCGCTTCTCCAACTCCGAGAGGAACTGCTGGGTGCGGGATATTCCAAATATTCTCTTCAGCTCGAGGTCCATAAAGCTCATGCTGCTGCCGTATTTCTTGAGGGCCACCTCCCGAACTCTCCCTGTGCTTGGGATTTAAACCGCTGAAAAGATAGCAAATTATTTATGGATTTACCAAAAAATAAGTTCACTTGTGTCCGATTATGGTTTCGATTATTAAGGACTGGAATTTACAGGGATAAGGGTGTGCAAAGGTCTCGGAAGATGAGCCTGAAGATCGCAGCAACCCAGCAAGTGACAAATAGCGAACCAGGCTCCCGGTCCATATGATCCGAAAGCCCCCCATTCAACCCCGCACAGGAAAGGGAGAACCAAATGAAGGAGCGAAGAAAAGCCCTCTTCACTCCCGTTTCGTCCAAACGTGGCTCCATGCCGCAGTGCTCCTCTTCGCTTTGCGAAAGGGGTTTGCATCCAGGGCCCGTCTTTGACAGTTTGCAAAGACCATACTTGTAATTTCAATAGCATGGGGTCCCATTTCGAGTTCTTGGCACTACAGGTCCTCCTAATGGGATCAGGAGGGGTTCATCGATCCCCTACAGATGCATTTGATCCCATAAACCAGATCGTCTCAACGCACAGGATCGGCAGTGAACCTTGTCGACTTTCTCATCCTGGGTATCGTCATCGGTTCCAACAATCTTGCCGTGGCGCTGGCGCTCGGCGCCATGGGCCAGGCGGCACGCCGTTTTCGCGTGGTGCTGGTCTTCGGCGTGTTCGAGTTCATAATGCCGTTGCTGGGCATCGGACTGGGTGTGTCGACTGCGCGGGCGGTTGCCTTGAACACGAATGCCATCGGGGCCTTCCTGCTGATCGCACTGGGCCTCATAATGGTTCTCGGTGGGATCCGCAACCGTCCGCAGGACGAGAATCTGGTAAAACACGTCACGCAGTGGCGCGGGCTGGTTATATTGGCTCTGCTCTTGAGCGGTGATAACGTCGTGGTCGGTTTCAGCCTCGGCCTGGGCCTCGCGGATCCGCTGGCAGTGGCGACGACCATTGCGTGTTTTTCCATGCTGTTTACGTGGATCGGGCTGAAAGTGGGTCACGAGTCGCGACGAAGCTGGGAGCAGGTGGCGAAGATCAGTGCCGGTGTGCTTCTCGTGGGCTTTGGCGCGGCCAATGGCATGGGGGGGTTTTAATGCCGCGGCCGGATGGTTTCCTTGAGGCCTCTCAGTGTGACGCAATGGCCTGCGATGCCCCGTCGACGACTTTCTGGATCACGCCATGGCTGACCGGTATGCCGAGCACCGAGGCCAGAAAAGCTTGAATCGTCTCCCGGCTGTTGCCGCCGATCTCGGCTATCAGGGCCGAAAGCCTGGGGCCGTGCCCGGTTTGGTATGGCCTCGGGACATAGCCCTTGCTGGTCTTGCCGCAGTTCTGACATTGCCCGGAAAGGAACCGTCCGTTTCATTGCCTTCATGGCACACCGGCGCACACACCGACGACTGCCTTGACAACCGCCGGTACATGTGTCTCACTGTTCTGGAGCTCGTTGCTGGCAACCTGGAGAAAGTGGCAAACCGATACAAGATCGACAAGAACGTTCTATGGACCTTGGACGGTTTCTGTTCCACGGGGGGAGATTCTGAGGAAGTCAGGAAGTTTTGGGAACCTGGCACCTTTAAACATCTTCCTGATCAAGAGAAAAGGTGGACATTAGAGGCCATAAAAGCACTCATCAAGAGCCTCGGGGAATGGGACGCACGAATCTCCCGGTCTCTGCTTATACGTGAATGAAGATGATCGACAAACGTAAACAAATCTTTGGCCTCATAGCCTGGCTTGGCGTCACTTTCATCGCCGCAGCCATCGGAAGCGCCGCTTCGGTGAACGCCCAAGCTTTCTATGCTGAGCTCACTCAACCGTCATGGGCTCCCCCAGGATATGTTTTCGGGCCTGTCTGGACTGTTCTCTATACCCTGATGGGTCTTGCAGCATGGCTGGTCTGGCGCGTTGGTGGGTTCAAGGGTGCACAGACAGCCCTCATTCTTTACCTCGTTCAGCTTTTCTTCAACGCGCTCTGGAGTTGGCTCTTTTTCGTCTGGAACATGGGCCTGTGGTCGTTCATTAACATCCTTCTGTTGTTGGCTCTGATCTCAATCACAGCCATCTGTTTCCGGCGAATAAAGCCTTTGGCGGCAGTATTGCTGATTCCGTACCTGTTCTGGGTGATTTTTGCTGCGTTTTTGAATTTCTCCCTGTGGCAACTGAACCCCCTTATGCTGGGTTAGAAACGGACTGGGTGGAGGCGCTTTCCCAGGTTCTGAACAAACGATTGACCTCGGCCTTCGACTTTAGCCCTTACGGCCCAAACATTTTGCGGCGGCCGTTGCCTGTCCCTTGACGCCCTTCGGATGATTTTAGCGAGTTCAGTGCAAATCCCCTTCTTCTCAAGCACAGTTTCAAGATCATCCAAGACATATCCCACGGGACGGGTTCACTTTGCCACACCATTGACCCAGCTGTTGTGGGGCTTTGAATCCTGACTCTCTGCCAACTTGTAAGAGCCGCCCACGTACTTCTCATGAGGTTGCTCGTATCAAGGATGTCCTTTGAGTTCCTGTGTCAAAGAAGATGCTGCAAGTCCTCACGAGAAAGCTCGTGATCCTGCAGAATCTTTGTCATGAGACCGGAACCTATGATATCACCCGCGCGCGCAGGAGTTACGTTGTTCAGGAGACCAGCTCTGGCAGCTTCGTATGAGGGCGACCTGCCTGATGCAACTCATGATTGGCTCCCTCCGAATCCAGTCTCTGCGCCTGGTCGCCACAGTGGCTCCATAGCCGCAGTGTGCAATGATGCCCTCAACCCTATAAAAATCTGCACGAATGATTTAAATGTCTACTGCCACACACAACATATGACGGTAGTTAATTGAAGTCCCATGGGGGAAACTCAACATTTGAACCATTGCAAAATGAGCCTGCAGACCAAGTGGGATACCTATAAACCTTGATTGGATAAGCAAAAATCGAACGGTAACGCAGGGCATAAATACGGCGATGCCCTTCCTGAATATTTAGGAGGCAGAAGTGACAGATTCAG
>PXBG01000033.1 GCA_003566995.1 Syntrophobacteraceae bacterium | reverse complement strand
GGGGTCGGGGCCAGCCGAAGCCATCCCTGGGATGGCATGTGTGCCTCCACCCACACATGGGCGTGGTTTTGGGCAACCAGGTAGTATCCGGCGGCACCGTTGTAGATGCCGCCACGGTAACCTCCCACAATGCGCGAGGGAATGCCCGCCATGCGGAGCATCACTGCGAGGGCGGAAGCGAAATATTCACAGTTTCCTTCTCGTGTCTTCAGAAGAAAGTCTTCCAGAGGGGTCTTCGATACGGGGAGTTCCTCCAGGGTGTAGTTGAACTGGTCATCGAGAAAAAAGTGGAGAAGGCGTTCCACTCTCTCATGCGCAGAGGAGGAATCATGAAGAACTCTATCCACAAGCCTTTGAATTCTGGAATCTGGATCCCCGGGAAGCTGCAGGTAGCGATGATCTTGGGGCAACATTTCGGGCAGCAGTTCAGAAAGGACCGATTTGGCCGTGTATTGCATTTTTTTCGGGGACATGCCCTCCAGTGAAAAGGTGAGACCGGGCAGTTTTTTGAGGTTTTCTCCCCTGACGGAAACGGGTTTGTCCAGGGCGAAAAGATGAAGACCTCCATAGGGTTCCAGGTAGATCCTCTGGGGGATGGCTTTCCCCCGGGGGGCAGCCGGCTGCTCTTGTTGAACCGCAGAACTTCTTTGCCAGGTGCTTCCCGTGAATTCGTCCAGCACGATTCCCCGCCAATAGAGGGAGTCATCATGGACGGGGTCCATGACCGCCCGAAAAATCACGCTTCTGTCCAACTGAATGGTGGCAACTTCACCCAGGGAGACTCTGTCGCTGAAACCCGATCTGGCCTCCGGTTCATATCCCGGTAGCTGCGTCACGGGAAAGGGAGTTCTTGGAAAGATCACAAAAAAAAGAGCGGTCAGAGGCAAGGAGATGGCGCAAATGAGCAGGGAACACTTCAGAACTTTTCTGAAGTGTTCAAAGGAAAGAGCCAGCTCTTCCTGTTGGGACCGGTGACTCAGGACCATGAGGGATGTGGTGAGGAGAGCGCTCAAAAGGATGAATTGCACCAGGAAAAGGGCACTGGTCGACAGGAGGCCGGAACCCACCAGGAGCAGAAGGGAAAGCAGGTAAATCTGAAGATGATCTTTGGCGTTCTTGGTTTCCAGCAGTTTCAGTCCCAGAAGGACAAGGGAAGCCTCCAGCAGGGGTTCGATCATGTATGCGGGCTGCAGACGAAGCAATACGGGAAAGACCAACGCCATGGAAAGAGCATTCACCAGCCAGCGCGGGGTGGTGAAAGGAACTTTTTGGTCTCTGTATATGGCCAGCAGAAGCAAAACCGCAAATGCTGACACAAAGAATCCGTGCACGTGCTGGAACACTCCCGTCAAGGCTCCAACTGCGCATGCATAAGCCAGAAAATTGAGAACGGATTCAATTCTCATGATAAAGGGCCAGTTTTCTGAGCACTTGGTGTTTGTGGGAAGCCAGAAGGCCGGGCTGAAGTTTTTTCTTGTCCAGGATCACCACCATTGGTGAGCGGGAGCGGGAGACTTTCAAAACCATGTGAGTCAGGCGGGAGAGCTCCTTTTCCAGTTCATTCCGCTGAAGTTGGTCCAGGTTGATCACGAGATTTTGATGCTGGAATGCCGAGAGTTCTCTGGTTTTCAGAACTCCCGTCCTGGCTGTGGCTTTCCAGTGAATGGTTTTCAGGGGATCTCCGGGCTGATAATCCCTTATGGACAAAATATCGGCATCGTGTCCGGGAAAAGATGAAAAGTGGTCACTCAGGCGAAGGCTTTTCAGCTCCCGCGGTGAAAGGGCACGTGCCGCGAGGGGCCTGGGATAAACAATGAGCTGAAGGTGGAGGGGACAGGTGCGGCGGCGGGCGAAGAGATTGAAGGGAAAGGGGGAGGAAAGTTCTATGGAATGGATGACATTGCGGCCTCGTTTTTCCAGGCTCACCATGATGGTTTTTTCCTGCAAACTCCCTCCCTCCAGGAGGGGAAACAGGGCAGATCTTCCCATGATCGTCGCCCGAAGCAGAAAGGTCGGCCGGCGTTTTCGAACGTTGCGGAGGGAAACTTTGGCGGGGAATTCGGTGCCTGCGAAGATTTCTTCCGGAAGACTCAGGGACACCTCGACGCCGCGAAGGTTCAAATGGCCGAAAATGCCTGAGACGACCAGGTGGCTCAGGAGAGCGGCGGCAATGATGTAGACCAGGTTGTTTCCCGTGTTGACAGCGGAAAACCCGATGGCGAGGGTCACGATTGTGTAAACGTAACCGGACCGGGTGATGCCGATCACACGGGAACGTCCACGCCGGAGAGAATGGATTTTACGACCTCCCTTTTGTCTGTCCCGCTGAATTCTTCCCGGAAAAGCACTCGGTGAGGGATGACATATTCAGCCACTTCCTTGATGTCTTCCGGAATGAGAAAATCCTTCCCGTGCATGTAAGCGCAGGCCTTGGCCGTGGTGAGGAGGGCCAGGGTGCCCCGCGTGGAAAGCCCTGCTTCCAGGTACCTGCTGGTGCGGGTTGCTTGCACCACATCCTGCAAATAGTCGAGTATTTTTTCAGAAACATGGATGCCGTCCTTGACGAGCTCCTGAATTCGAAGGACTTCCTCCTGGTGAAAAAAAGCATGGATGCCGTAGAGTTCCTCTCGGCGGCTTCCTCCCGTGAGAATTTCCCTCTCTGCCGCCCGGGAAGGATACCCGATGCTGATTTTCATCATGAAGCGGTCCATTTGGGATTCGGGCAAAGGAAAGGTTCCGAACTGCTCCCCTGGATTTTGAGTGGCGATGACGAAAAATGGTCGCGGCAATTGCAGCGTTTTGCCCTCAAGGGTCACCTGTTTTTCACCCATGGCCTCCAAAAGGGCGCTCTGAGTCTTGGGGGTGGCCCGGTTGATTTCGTCCACGAGCACAATGTGATGGAAAATGGGGCCGGGGTGCAGTTCAAAAACGTTCTTGTCCCTGTTGAAGATGGACAGGCCGGTGATGTCCGAAGGAAGAAGGTCACTGGTGCACTGAATGCGGCTGAAGTTGAGACCCAGGATTTTGGCGAGGGCTATGGCCAGGGTGGTCTTTCCCAGCCCGGGGAGATCTTCAACGAGCAAGTGCCCCCGTGAGAAGACACACATGAGAGCGAGCTTCAGCGCCTTTTCCTTGCCATGGATGTAGTTGGAAAGGAATTCAATGGCCTCTGCAACCTTTCCGCTCTCACGGAACAATTCTGCCAAGTGGGAAGGGGGGCTTTTCACTTTGCCGCCAAAGAAACCGGCTGGATGCTCAGATGATGCGCACCGCCGGTGCGCCGTTCTTTCTGGGAACAACTTCACCTATGACCTGGGATTTGAAATTCATGGCCTCCAGGTGCTGGATGATATCCTGGGTTTCGTCCTGTTCCGTGACTAAAATATAGCCGATTCCGTTGTTGAAAACCTGGTACATTTCATCTTCCTCGATGCCTGCCTTTTCCTGAAGGAACCTGAATATGGGGGGCACTTCCCAGCTTCCGGCACGGATGAGGGCCTGGCAGGCTTTGGGAAGGATTCTTGGAATGTTGTCGTAAAGACCGCCCCCCGTGATGTGGATCATGCCGGCGATGCGGAAGCGGCGAATGATCTTGAGCACCGGCTCCACATAGATGCGTGTGGGTTCCAGAAGCTCTTCGGCAACGGTACGTTTGCACTCGGGCAGGTAGTGGTCGGGTGCCAGCTCGAGCTGGTCGAAGATGACTTTTCGAACCAGGCTGTAACCGTTGGAATGAAGGCCGCTTGAGGAAATGCCGAGGATGTGGTTGCCCACGTGAATGGTTGAACCGTCTATGATTTGGCTGTTGTCCACAATGCCCACGGCAAAACCGGCCATGTCGTACTCCCGGTCCCTGTAGAAATCGGGCATTTCCGCTGTTTCTCCACCGATGAGGGCACAATTGGCTTGCCTGCAGCCCGTCACGATGCCACTGACCACCTGTTCCACCAGGTCGAGGTCTATGCGTCCCATGGCAAGGTAATCCAGGAAAAAGAGGGGGCGGGCACCTTGAACGATGATGTCGTTCACGCACATGGCCACCAGGTCTATGCCAACGGTCTCGTGCCGGTTGGCCCAGAAAGCGATTTTGAGCTTGGTCCCCACGCCATCGGTGGAGGAGACGAGAACGGGGTTCTTCAAATCCCTGGGGTTGATGGAATAAAGTCCTCCAAAGCCGCCGATGTCTGTGATGACACCGCTGTTGAAGGTGGTGCGCACCATGGGCTTGATGCGATTCACAAGGTCATTGGCTTTGTCCAGATCCACCCCGGCTTCCCGATAGAGTTTATTGCTCATAGGATCTTTCACGACTCCTTTGATTGATGGTTGAGGCTCCGTTGACGATGATGGGAAAAGAAATATAGCATGTAAGGGAACTTCCATGAAAGCGCTGAAGTGGGTCCAAAGTCATTTTTGTGCATGGCATGCCCCCGCTGGCATCCAGTGGCCTGCTTTTCCCAGCAAAGTCACTGAATTCGGCGGGTTGTTCTGTCCACTGAAGTGTGCTATGGAAGTGAAGGATCTGTCTTTTATTCATCCTCACAGTGTGTCCCCATACAGGAGTCGTCCATGCGCCAAAAACGAGGTGGTGTCATTGGCTATGTTTTTCTCGGGTTTTTAGGTCTGTGTTTTTTTGCGGCAGGAATTGCAGCGCACACGCTGTGGCTTTTTTCCATGGTTCCGGCCAGTCCCGAGGCCCAATCGAGGATTGTGAACATTCCGCAGGGCATGAGCGGTCTGGAAATATCGAAACGTCTCAAGGAGGAAGGTGTCATCGAAGACGAGAGGCTCTTCTATTTGCTCTGCCGCATTCGACAGGTGTCCCAGAGGCTTCAGGCGGGTGAGTATGAATTTCCGGGGTTGGTCACTCCCAACCAGATCATAGACCGGATGGTCTCCGGCGAGGTGTATGTGAAAAGGGTCACCTTTCCTGAAGGCGTCACTTTGAAAGATGTTGCGGGCATTTTTGAAAGGGAGGGCCTTGCTTCCCGTGAAGAATTTCTCCGGCTGGCTTCTGACGAAGAGGTGCTGCAATCCAAAGGAATCGATGCCTCCAGCCTGGAGGGTTACCTCTTTCCCGAAACCTATTTTTTCAGAAGAAATATGAGCGAGTTGTCCCTCATTCAATCCATGGTGCGCCAGTTCCGGGAAAGCCTTCCCTCTCACTGGGAAGAGAGGGCTGAAGAGTTGGGACTGTCCCTTCATGAACTCGTCATTCTCGCCTCCATGGTGGAAAAAGAAGCCGCTGTGGCCGAGGAGCGTCCTCTTGTGGCGGCCGTTTTTCACAATCGGCTCGCAATTGGAATGCCTCTGCAGAGCGATCCCACGGCCGTCTATGACCTGGAGGATTTTTCCGGGCCCGTTCGCCCTGAGCACCTGAGGCGTCCAAGCCCTTACAACACCTACCAGAACAGGGGACTTCCCGTTGGTCCCATCTGCAATCCCGGAAAGAGCTCCCTATTGGCGGTCCTTCACCCCGAAGACGTGAATTATCTCTACTTCGTGAGCAATAACGACGGGACCCATCATTTTTCCAGGACGTTTGAAGAACATTCACAGGCCGTGGCCCGATATCGGGTTTTGAGAGCTCAGGAAAGGGAAAGGGCGGCCCGCCGGGAAGCCCGGGAACAGTGATCCGCAGGCCGGTGCCGGGCAGCTTGATGGAGATTCCCCATGAATGAAGTGGCCAGTGTGATTTTTGCCGCCGGCAGAGGAAGCCGCATGGTGGGTTTTGAAGGCAACAAGACCCTGTTGCCTCTCAGACCCAATCTTTCCTCCATCTATGAAGGAGGCTCGCCGCTGCTTCTGGAAGTTTTGAACAACCTTCCCCGGGGTCCCAGGGGAATCGTGATCCATCACCGCGCCGAAGACGTGCGCCGCGCAACGGAGCACCTTTCCCGCATTTCCTATCTTTTTCAGCCTGTCACCAATGGAACGGGCGGAGCTCTTCTGGCCTCACGCCCGTTTCTTGAGTCCTGTCTGCAGGATCAGGTGATCATAACCATGGGGGATGTGCCCCTCATTCGTGCGACCACCTACCGGCAGCTGGTGTCCATGCTGCACGGTCACGACCTCGTGCTTTTGGCTTTCTCCCCCCGGGACCGGGGCCAGTACGGCATGCTGGAAATGGAGGGTGACCGGCCCTTGCGCATTGTGGAGTGGAAGTATTGGAAGGACTGGGAGCCCGAGAGGCAGAAAAGGCTCGAGGGCTGCAATGCGGGCGTCTATGCCGTGAGGAGAAAAGCCTTGCTTCCCTACCTGGACCGGATGGCTGCCCGGCCACATCTGGTGCAGAAGCAGAAAGGAGCGCAATGGGTGACCATTGAGGAATACTTTCTCACGGACGTCCTGGAGTGGATGGCTGAAGACGGTCTTTCCATTGGAGTGCTGTACGCTTCTGAAGAGGAAGTCATGGGAGTCGATTCGCCGGAGGCCCTTCAGATGGCCCAGCATCTCCATGGGGCGCGCCCGGAAAACAGGGGGTGAGTTCTCCTCTCAACCCGTGGAAGGCCACGATAAGGAAGGAAAAGTTCAGTCCTCGTTTTCACCACTTCCCCAATGCACTTGAGAAAAGCAAGGGAGCTTTCGGGAACCTGCCTCCTGTTTTCACCGGAATCTGACCCGGCTCCAGAGCCGCCCCTCTTCTTCGTGGACTTCCATGGGGACTTCAAAGGTTTTGCTCAGCATTTCCCCTGTCAGTGAGTTGCTTTTCCTGCCACTGGCCACACACTTTCCTGCCTTGATGAGAAAAGCGTGGGAGAAGACGGGAAGGATTTCTTCCAGGTGGTGCGTGACAAAAATCATGGTGGGAGCCTGGGGTGTCCTTCCCAGGTTTTCCAGGGTTTGAAGGAGCTGTTCCCGGGCCTTCAGGTCCAACCCCGCACAGGGTTCATCGAGAATGAGCAGTTGAGGGCGGTGAATGAGGGCCCTGGCGATGAGGAGGCGCTGTTTTTCTCCCTGGGAGAGAACGCCGTAGGCAAATGGAAGAACCTGTGGACATTCCAGCCGTTGGATCCACTCCCTTGCCTGTGCGTAATCATCTTGGGAAGGCGATTCGAAGATGCCGATGCTTGCAAATTTTCCACTCACCACCAGGTCCAGGGGATTTTGGGAGGGCGGGATCTGAGCCTGCAGGAAAGATCCCACCCATCCTATTTTTTTCCTCAGTTCGCGCAGATCCGTATGGCCGAACTTTTCCCCGAGGACAGTGATGTCTCCTGATGTGGGCCAAAGGTAGCCCGCAAGCAGTTGAAGAAGCGTTGTTTTTCCTGAGCCGTTGGGGCCGATCAGTGTCCAGTGAGTTCCCGGCGTGATCTTCCATTGGATCCGATCCAGGATGGTTTTCCTGTTTCGCACAAAAGTCACCCCCTCGAGGGTGATCCAGTCCTCCATGCCTGTGTCCTGTTCAACGGCTGTCCTGGTCATTGAGTGCCGCACTCCTGCCAGGAAAGAACGACCTTTCCGAAGTGCTTGCCGTCTCTCAGGTACTCATGGGCTTCCTCCACAGCCGTTACAGGAAAAACCCTGTCCACCACGGGGTGTAGTTTGTTTTCCCGAAAAAGGGGAAGCACCTGGTCCTGAAAAGCTCTTGTAATGGCCGCCTTCTCCTCAAGGGACTGGCTGCGAAGGACGGAGCCCATGATGCGCAGCCTCTTGGTGAGGAGGTGCGCCAGGGAGATCTCCCCTTTCGCCCCTCCCATGAGCCCGATGAGGACCAACCTTCCTCTCACGGCCAGGGAGTCCACATGTCTGGCAAGGTAAGAGGCTCCAATCCAGTCCAGGATCACGTCCACTCCCCGGCCCTCAGTGATCTGAGCCACTCGCGCAGCAAAGTCTTCTTCGTGGTAATCGATGGCATGGTCGGCTCCCAGTTGCAGGCAGCGTTCCAGTTTTTCTGAAGAACCTGCCGTGGTGATCACCGAGGCGCCCATGTTTTTTGCCAGCTGAATGGCCGCCGTTCCCACACCACTGCCGCCGCCGTGGACGAGCAGCGTTTCCTGGGGCTTCAGTTCTCCCACAATGCAGAGGTTGTAAAAGGCAGTGAAAAAGACTTCCGCGGCGGCGGCGGCCTCCACAAAACTCATGTTTTCCGGTATGGAGACCAGGTGGGAGGCGGGCACGGCCACATAGCGACCATATCCCCCTCCCGCCACGATTCCAAAGACGCGATCCGTCACTGCCCAGTTCTCCACATCCTCGGCTTTTTGGACGATGAAGCCGGCGAAATCGAGTCCCAGAATTTCCGATTCTCCCGGGGGCGGAGGATAAAGCCCTCTTCTTTGAAGCAGGTCTGCACGGTTGACGGAACAGGCTTCCACCTGGACCAGCACCTCTCCTTCCTTCATGAGGGGGCGTGGAACCATTTCCGTGCTCAGACTGTTCCACTGGCCCCTGACGGCTGGCTCCTGCAGCAGGACCGCCTGCATCATGTTCTCTTTCATGCAAGTCCTCCGTTTTCTGCAAATGAGAAGTAGTTGGGCCCGGCGATGATGATGTGATCGTGCACCACAATGTCCAGTTCGGTCAAAAGCTTTTTCAGCCTGGTGGTGATTTGGCGGTCCGCCGCGGAGGGCTGAGGGTCCCCGCTGGGGTGATTGTGAGCCAGGATGACTGCAGTGGCTCGATGCTTGACACTCGCCTCCACCACAAGCCTGGGAAACACGGCCGTTCTGTTGACGCTTCCCTTCTGAATTTCTTCTGCGGCAATGAGGTCGTTTCGACTGTTCAGAGCCAGCAGGCAGAAGACCTCATTGCGCTGCCCTCCCAGTCTGGCTGACAGGAACGAGACCGCCGCCCGGGTGGAATCTATGGTGAGTCCTTGACGCCACCTGTCCTGCTGATAGCGCTCCAGCAGCCTTGGAACCAGGTGCACGAGGATGGCCGCGTGGGCTCCTATTCCCGGAATCAGCTTCAGGTCTTCCAGAGGGGCATCCAGGACAGCCGAAAAACTTCCGAAGTGCGCCAGAAGATTCTTGGCCAGGGGCTTCACATCGCGCCTTGGAATGGCGTATGTGAGAATCAGTTCGAGCACCTCATGATCATGGAAGCCTTCCAGATGGGCTTTTTCAAAACGTTCTCGCAATCTTTGCCGATGCCCTGCAGCGCCATCGGTCATTTGCCCCTCTCCTTGGTTTTTTGTGGTGAGATGGCGCTCAAAATCAGGCGGTGCCCCTTTCAACCCTCTCTCTCATCATTTGAAGCAGCTGCTCAAAGGATCTGTTGGCCAGGATGGAGGCGAACTGGCTTCGGTAGTTGTTCACCAGACTTATGCCTTCCACGTTGACGTCATAGACTCTCCATCCCGTGTCATCCAGGCGGAGAAGATAGTTCACATCCACGGTGCTGCTCCGGTAATTGAGGATTCTCGTTCTCACCAGAGCGTGTCTTCCTCGAATCTCTTCGCTGTCGTACACCACCTCTTCGTCTCCCATGGTGTAAGTTTGCACCCTGTCCACGTAGGTGTTGAACAGAAGGCGCTTGAAGAGCGCCACGAATTCCTCCCGGTTGGAGAGGGACTGTTCCCTCCATGGGCGCCCGAGAGCTCTCATGGCCATTTCATTGAAATTGAAGTACTCGTCCACCACGGAGAGTATTTCAGCCCTTCTTTCGCGCAGGGTGGGCGCTTTACCCGTTTGAGCGCTTCGAAGGATTTCGATGGCCCTGTCCGTGCCCGACTGAATGACCTCCAGGGAACTTCGATCTGCACCGGCCCAGGAAGTGGAGGCAAAAAGCAGAAGGAACAGAACAACTCCCGATCGTATGGGAAACCTTAACCTTTTTTGTTTCATGGACTTTGCTCCTGCTGACGAGAAAAAATGCTTCCGGAAAATTCCTTTTTGAGTTGACTGCTCAAACCAGATGCAATCAACATTTTAATCATAACGCGCAGAAAAAACCTCTTTCCCATAAAGGAATTGTGCTCCGTGGAAAAGAGTTCATGGAGGTGAGGGCCAGGCTTTTCTCATTTTGGGACCTTCCGGGTAATGCTGGGAGTCCTATTCGGTCGTCAAGGTGATTTTCACAAGCTTTTTCCACTCCCCTGAGGAAATTTCTTTGTGCGAGACTGTTTTCAAAGGGGATGTGTTGATTGAAACCATGAAAAAATGGTCGGCCCCGCCTCCGAAGGTTCTTTCTGGATTGAACGGCGGCCTGCATGGCCTTCCGTCCTCTTTCCTGAGCGGTAAAAAGATATGGGATCGCTCCATCCCTTTGTCGTGATAGCACACTATCGCATTGACAAGTACCTTCGATGTTTATAAAAAGCGAGCACTGAATCCAGAAAGTTCGGAAGGGGGCTCTGTGTTTTTGCTTTTTGAAAGGAGCAGGACAATGACCAATTGGGTGTTTCTCTTTCCTGGCCAGGGTTCTCAGTACGTGGGAATGGGTCGGGATTTTTATGAAAATTACAGCGAGGTTCGTGAACTGTTCTCCCAGGCGAGCGACATCCTCCACATGGACATGGCCAAACTTTGCTTCGAAGGACCGGAGGAAGTTCTGGTTCAGACAGAAAATGTCCAGCCGGCCATCACTGTGGTCAATGTGGCCTGCCACGTTGTCCTGCAATTGCATGAAATCCACCCTGTGGCGGCGGCGGGACACAGCCTCGGCGAATACAGCGCTCTTTACGTTGCGGGCGTGATGAGTCTCAAGGATCTTTTGAACCTCGTTCTCTGGAGGGGCCGTCTCATGCAGGAGGCGGCTGTCCACTCCCCGGGAGCCATGGCGGCCATCATGGATCTGGGAGAGGAGAAAATCCAGGAAATCTGCCGCACCTGTGGCGCCGAGATCGCCAACGTCAACTGTGCCGAACAGATCATCATCACCGGCCGTTCAGAAATGGTGGAGCGTGCTGTGGCCCTCAGTGACGAAGCGGGTGCGAAAAAATGCATGATGCTCAATGTGAGCGGCCCCTGGCACAGCAGTTGCATGGAAAGTGCGCAGAAAAAGTTTGAACCTCACGTGAGGGCTGCTGCCTTTCACGATCCCCAAATCGCGGTGATCAACAATGTGGACGCCATGGTTCTTGAACGCGCGGGTGAAGTGCCCGGGAAACTCATCGGCCAGATTTGCGGGTCCGTCTTGTGGCGTCAGTCCATGGAGAAACTGGTGCAGCAGGGGCACAAGCATTTTGTGGAAGTGGGCCCCAAGAAGGTCCTGCGTGGTCTCATGCGCCGCATCGACCGAAGCGTGAAGGTTCTCAATGTGGAGGATACGGAAAGTCTTGCCGGTTTCCTCCGCGCCAACCAGTGAACGCCTGAAGCTCCCCTGAATCCTCAGGGCTTTGCAAAGTCTTCCGCTCCCTTTTTCCAGGTGCATTGAGGCCGGAAATCTTCTTTCACGGATTTTTCCCATGCCGGATTTCCGTTCCCGCACATACCGCCGTTACGATGCGGGCAGAGGGACACTTCCAGCCTGTTGAACACGGTGCCGCAAAGGCGGATTTCAGGGGCGTCCTTGTACTTCAGGAACATCTGTGGCGCCCGTGGAACAGGCAATGGCGCATGCATCGCAGGCGATGCATCGGTGCGATGGCCGTTCACCCGCTCTGTAGCACAAGGAAAGGGTTTCACCTGCCAGTGATGCGGTCCGTTTTCATGGCCTGAAAACTCTTGGAACTTTTTTTAGTTGGCAGTTTCCATGCCACCGAGAGAAATTTGCTTCGGCGCCTCGGATTTGTCTCCCCTCTTTTCACGTGGGTTGAGGGGAAACACGGGGGATTCGGCTTCCCATCAAACTTCTCATCAAGATTTTTGAAAAGGCTTGTTTCAGAGGCTGTTTTCAGTTCCGCAAAAGTGTTTCCGGGAAGATCCGTCATGGACCTTTCCATGGGGTGCTCTTGGTTTATTGCGGTGCAATAAAAAAATAGCAATCGATCGCCTTGCCCGTTTTTCCACCACGCACAAGAAGAAGGCGCATGTTTTGTGCAAAATTTTTATCGCACTTTGAAGGGGTTTCAGGACGGCTCCATCGGTTGGGCAGGGATCCGTTTCCTTATTTCATGGAAAATGACAGCCCTTGAAAGGCATGGAAAGGGGCATTTGCACAAAAGGACTCACTTCCCCTTCCTTCCCCGCGGAGTTGAAAAGCTCCTGGCACAGGGCTTGCTCATTTGATCCAAGGGACATTTGCCGGTCATTGACCATGCAAAGGGAGAACGAAGGAAGCGAAAGCCGCTTTTCAACTATCAAACTTTAAGGAGAGACGCCATGACCAAGAATGTGAAAGTGCTGGTTGTTGGAGCCCTGGGGCTTCTGAGCATTGCCCTTTGGCTGGATCCGGCATGGGCCAGCCGGCTGCAGGAAGCCATCGCTTCGGCGCCGGCGGGGACGGGTCCGGGTGAGATCGATCCCAGTCAGCCCCGGGGGTTCCTGGGCATTCCGGGCGCCCCGCAGGTGAATTTGTTCGGGGCCTTTTTCTGGGCCGTCTGGGTGGGCTGGATCTTTTCCACGGTGGGAGCCTTTGGAGGGGTCATGGCCGGCGTGGGCCACATGACCATCTATGGACTGGGCTCCTATGCCAATGAGTTCAGGACCACCGCTCCCGATCTGAACAAGTCCATCACGGACTCCATTCGAGGTTCCAACCAGTACCTGGTGGGTTTTTCAGCTCTCATATCATCTTTCAACTATTATCGCATGGGTCGCCTGGTGGTGCCGCTGGCAGTTTCTTTGGGAGTTGGCTCCATCCTCGGTGCCTGGGCATCGGTGACGCTCTCGGCGGGCAGAATCTCCTTTGCCCAGTACCAGGGATATTTCGGGCTTTTTGTCCTGCTTCTTGGTTTATACCTTTTGTGGGAGACGTCCCCGAGGGGGCAGGCGAGCAAAAAGAAAGCCAAGGCCGCGGCGCAGGCTTTTGAAGCAAGTCTCAAAAAGGAAAAAAGCGGGGAGAAAGTGGACACGGCCGCACTGGGTGTGAAAGTGACCAAATTTGGCTTGACCCGGGTGACCTTCACTTTCTACGGCGTGGAGTTCACTTTCAACCCACTCATTCCCTTCCTGGGCGGTGTCGTCATTTCCGCGGTTGCGGCTTTCCTCGGTGTGGGCGGCGGCTTCCTTTTGGTGCCCTTTCTCACGAGTGTGTCACAGCTTCCCATGTATCTGGCTGCAGGCACTTCCGCTCTCGCAGTTCTCATCAGCATGGTCACCAGTATCATCACGCTGATCTCCAGAGGAGTGCAGTTCGACTGGGCACTCATCGGCATACAGCTCCTGGGAGTTGCGTTGGGGTCCGTCATCGGTCCCAGGACCTCCAAGTACTTTTCCGACATCTGGCTCAAAAGGCTCTTCATCGTGCTCGCTCTCTACGTGGGCGTGGATTATGTCCTGAGAGGTTTTCTCGGCATGAGGATTTTTGGCTGAACCAAGCAGAGGGCCGGGGGTTCTTTTGAAAAGCCTCATGCCCTCCAGCGGGAGTCTTTTTTATGGATTCCATCACGTGGCTTCTCCTGGCGATTGATCCGTGGCTCATCGCTCCCTACCGATGGCCTTCTTCACCCCTGATGGGCTACGTGCTGGGAACGGCTTTTCTCTGCTTGCAATGCACGGTTCTTGGAGACATCTCCTCTGCGGGAGTCATGGCCCTCAACAAAAAGCGTTTGCGCCAGATTCGCAGGGACATGGACAAGCACCAGGGTTTGTCCGAAACGGCTCTTAAAAGGGGGGACAAGGAGAGCTACAAAGCGGTCAACCGTCAGGCCCTGGACGCCTTTGGGCATTCTTTCTCCCTGGGGGCGGCCATCTTCTGCGTGACTCTCTGGCCCGTGGCCTTCGCCCTGGCCTGGATGGACCTCCGTTTTGCCCATGTGGGTTTGGATCTTCCTGTAAATCTGCCCGTTTTCGGGGAATCCGTTCATTACTTCCCCTTTTTCCTGGTGCTCTACATTGCTGTTCGAGTGGTCTATTCCAGGTTCATGAACCGTTTCCCATGGTACTCCCTTTTGAAGGCGAGGCTTGCGGGGCTGCAAGTGAAAGGCTGAAACAGTGACATGACAAAAGGAAGGGAAAACATCCCATGGCGGAAATATTGGTTTTGGATGATGTGCTGGATGCAGTGGTTCTCATACGGCGGATCCTTGAGCGGGGAGGGCACAACGTTTCCGTTTTCACGGAGGAAGAGGACGCCATTGAATACGCCAGGAACCACTCGGTGGAATTGGCCATCCTCGACATCAAGCTCAAAAAGATGAGCGGCGTCGAGGTCCTGGAAGAATTGAAAAAAATCGATGACAGCATTTCCGTCATGATGCTTTCGGGTTATCCAACCCTTGAAACAGCCCGGAAGTCTATCGACCTCGGTGCCGATGAATATTGTGTGAAACCCATCGAAAAGCATGAACTGGAAGAGAAAGTGGCGGCAATGCTTTCCAGGAGAACGGCAAAGGGCACCTGATGGCCAGACTGAGTCAGCTTCGAAGGCTCATCGAGCGGACCTTCTTCCCGGGGACATTCATTCGGCGCAAATACGAGGCCTTCAAGGTCGTCCTGGAGTGCGACCGCGTCTGTCACCATCGAATGGCTCGTCTGGAGGAACTCTATTACAGTGGAAAACAGGGGGACTTTTTTGCCGTTCACAGGCACTACGAAAGCTTCGCCAGGGCTCTTGGAGGCATGGTGCAGCACCTGGCTGCAATGAATCCGGGGGCTTATGCATCCCTTCCCCTCATCCTGTCCACAATCGACCAGTCCGTTCGGGATTCTGTCCTCGCCCATGAAACACTCGACACATCTCCACCCTATGTCCTCTTTCTGGACGATGCCCTCGCAGTGGAAGCGAGGCGCGTGGGGGGTAAGGCAGCAAACCTCGCACGCATCGGCCAAAGCCTCTCCTTGAATCTTCCCCAAGGGTTCGCGGTCACCACGTCCGCCTTTCATCACTTCATGGTGCACAACGACCTTCTGCCCCAGTTGGGCGAAGTGCTCTCGCGGCTGGACATTTCGTCCCCTGCTTCCCTGCACGAAGCTTCCTCACAGCTTCAGTCCATGGTCCTCGGGGCGAGCATTCCTCCCCCTCTGGCCGAAAGCTTTGCAAAGGCTCTGGAAAAAATCCAGTCGGGATCCCGTGAGGAAAAGCTTCTCGCCGTGAGGAGCAGTTGCGTGGGAGAGGACACGGGCTTGTCCTTCGCGGGACAGTACAAATCCCTCCTTCATGTGTCCCCGGCCGACTTGGCTCAGGCCTACCGCCAGGTCCTGGCGAGCAAGTATTCACCGCAAGCCCTGGTCTACCGCATCAGGCATGGGCTTCTGGAGACGGAAACTCCCATGGGGGTGCTCGTTCTGGAAATGGTGGACGCCCGGATGAGCGGTGTCTTTTACACGGAAGATCCTTTGTCCAGGGAACGGGACACCATGGTCCTGTACTGGGTGCAAGGTGAAGGCGAGCGCCTCGTTTCAGGGGAAGAGGCTCCTCACCGGCTGGTCTTTTCCAAAGAAAAGGGGAAGGCTGTTTTAAAATGCAGGGAAGGGACTGCCCCTTCCCCTGTGGCTGAAACGGCGGAATTTTCTGCCGGGGAGGAGATGGAATTCCCCATGGATTTCTCCATGGCCCGGAAGGTGGCCTCCTGGGGGGTGCAATTGGAGACTTTTTTGAAGGCTCCCCAGGACATGGAGTGGTGCGCGGATAACCAGGGGAGAGTTTTCCTCATTCAATCGCGTCCCTTGGGAGTGTTGCAGCGGTTGAAACCACCCGATGAATCGCCTGCTGCACATGAGAGGCAGAAGGGGGCTCATCATGAAGAGGATTCGGGTTTCTCGCAGGATCGGCCCCTGGACACGCCCCCTGAAGTGCTTCTCTCGGGAGGAGAAACGGCCTCCCCGGGAACGGCGGGCGGAAGGGTGTTCAAGCTGCAGGCATACCAGGAACCGGTGCAGGCGCCAGAGGGATGTGTCCTGGTGGTGGGAACCTCTTCTCCCGATCTGGCGCGTCTCATGCCGCAGGTCAGCGCAGTGGTGGCACAGGTGGGGTCTGTGGCCGGGCACCTCGCGTCCGTGGCACGGGAGAAAAACATTCCCATGCTGGTCAATGTGGAGCAGGCCCTTGAAAAGCTCGCCACGGATGCGGAGATCACTGTGAATGCCGACGAGGGAAAGATCTATGCGGGAATTGTGGAACAGAGGGGAAAGGCCCAACCCGTTCAAGAGTCCTTTGCCCTTTCACCCTTTCGATCGCGCCTGAAAACCCTGCTCGAAAGGGTGTCTTCCCTGAACCTCACCGATCCCGGATCTCCCGATTTCTTGCCTGAAAATTGCCGGACTTTCCACGACGTTCTGCGGTTCGTTCATGAAAAGGCGGTGCAGGAGATGTTCGTTCTGGCCGGGGAAGGCGCGGGGCGTGTTCGCGGGGCCAAAAAACTTGAAAGCCACATTCCCATAAGCCTGTACGTGCTGGACCTCGGCGGCGGGCTTGACCCAAAGGCCGTGAACCATAAAATCATTCAACTGCACCAGATCCGGTGTGAACCTGTGAAACAACTCTGGAAGGGACTGACCCATCCCGGTGTGGAATGGTCTCGGGACCTTCAACATGTGGACTGGGAAGAAATGGATCGCATCAGCGGGGGAATCTTTTCAAAAGATTCCCGGCTGCTCGCTAGTTTTGCCATCATTTCGAAGGATTACCTCAACGCGAACATCCGTTTCGGTTACCATTTTGTGCTTTTGGATTGCCACTGCGGAGACGAACCCAGGGAAAATCACCTGGCCCTCCAGTTCGAGGGGGGAGGGGGAAGGTACGAAGGACGCCGGCTGCGCATAAAGTTCATGGAACAGGTCCTGGTGCATCACGGATTTCAGGTGAAGTCTCACGGAGACCTCCTTCATGCGAGCCTGAAGC
>PXBG01000081.1 GCA_003566995.1 Syntrophobacteraceae bacterium | reverse complement strand
CCGAGTGCATGGAGCATGCAGCTCCACTGGAAATCCTTGGAAAAGACAAGGTTGAGGGGGTCAGGTTTGCCCCCTGCGTCATGTCTGAACCAGACGAAGCAGGAAAGTGTCGGCTCACGGTTCAGAAGGAAGACAGCTTTGTCATGGAAGCGGACATAGTGGTTACGGCTGTGGGCGAAATGGGTACGCCTCCCTTTGCCCACGACCTGGGGCTGGACAACGTGCGCAAGGGCGAAGTCAAGTGGCTGCAGATGACCAGTCTGGATTCGGTGTTTGTTGCCGGGGATGTGCTCATGGGACCCAGCAAGATCGGCAAGGCGGTATACAGCGGGCTCAAGGCGGCCAAGTCTCTGGATGCATGGATAACCCTCAGGGGTCAGGGACGACTTGATGAATTTCAGGATGAAGTCATTCGCAGGGAGGATTTGCGCTAACCATGCAGACACTATATCTGGACTACAGCAAATGCATCGGATGCGGGACATGCGAGTCTGTATGCAAATTTGTGCATACATATCCCAGAATAATCATGACCAGGACCACCGACGGCTGGTGGGTACCCCTATACTGTCAGCACTGCGAAAAGCCCAAGTGTATGAAGGCCTGTACCAATAAAGCCATTTACCGTGATCCCGGCACAGGGGCCATCCTTTTAGAACAGGAACTCTGCAGGGAATGCTCCACGAAAAACTGTCTCCTGGCCTGTCCATATGTGGCCATGATCTGCACCGGGGCCAGGAAAGCCCCCATCACCAAATGCAATCTCTGCCAGGACCGCGATGGACTGGGTCCTGCCTGCGCTCCCATGTGCCCCTGCGATGCTTTGATGCTGGTTGACCATAAAGACCTGGACAAAGTTAAAACCCCGGAAGCTCAGAAAGCATACGAGCTTGTCCGTCAGCACATAATCTGCCCCGAATGCCCCACCAGCTGATAACTGGTTTCCATCTTAGGGGAAACCTTTCTGTGGGGAATTATATCTTCGGTATTTCTGTTTATCTGATTGCAGCGGATGAAAGATGCGTCTGCAAAAAATCCGTTATATAGACGCAGAGGTCTGATACCGGAAAAATAAAAGTGTTGCTAAACCGCAGTTAACAGATTGATCCAGCCTGGAGACTTTTTGCATTTACCCCTTGACAGGGACGTGTGTCACGGGTTTCGGCAGCGTTTGTAGATACGCTGGAAATGATGCCCGAAGATGCTGAGTTCCACCACTTCAGGCAGGGCCCGGGTCTTGGTGATTGCGGTCTTTATCAGCACCTTCCAGAACCAGGGCGCACTTCTGGAAAAGATCCCTATGCGCCAGATGCTGCGCAGCAGGGCGATTATGTCATGGCGATGAATCCGGGAACGGGATGAAGGCCTGTAGCTCTTGAGAAAGGTCTCAATGCGCTGATAATAATATCTGGGAGAATATATTGTGGACACGATTTCCCGGTAGCCTGCCAGCAGGGTTTCAGTGCCCATCCTGGGGATGAAGTTAAGGCTGCCGTCGGTGTTTTCCCCGGTGGGGGTATAAAGAAGGCGGCCTTCCTTCTGCAGGCGCTCCCAGAGCCTGGTCCGGGGCAGGGCTCCCAGAAGTCCAACCATGGCCGTGACCACTCCGCTTTGCTGGATAAAACGGATCTGGGATTCGAAAATGCTCTCGTTGTCGTTGTCAAAGCCGACAATAAAGCCGCCCATGACCAGCATTCCGTTCTGGTGAATGGTTTCCACAGCCTGGACCAGGTCCCGGCTGCTGTTCTGGCTTTTGCCGCACTCCTGCAGACTCTCCTTGTTGGGGGTCTCCAGGCCCAGAAAGACCTTGTTGAAATTGGACTGGCGCATGAGATCCATGAGTTCCTGATCATCGGCCAGTTCCACGCTGGCCTCGGTAAAAAGGACAAAGGGGTAATCGTGACTGGCCTGCCAATCTTTGAGGTCTGCAAGCATTTTTTTGACCTTGCGCCTGTTGCCAATGAAATTGTCGTCCACTATAAACAGGGAACCACGCCAGCCGGCATTATAAAGGGTCTCCACCTCGTTTATCATCTGACTGGGCGATTTGGTCCTGGGGCGGCGGCCGTTCATTATAACAATGTCGCAGAATTCACACTGGTATGGGCATCCCCTGGAATACTGAATGGCCATGGAGGCATACTTGTGCATATCGATGAGGGACCAGTCCGGTACCGGGGTGCGGTCCAGGGCGGGGCGCTCCTGGGAGCTGTATATACGCTCCGGTTTCCCCTTTTCCAGGTCCTGCAGAAACCAGGGCAGGGTGGTTTCCGCCTCATTGAGCACCAGGTGATCCACCTCGGGGTAGCTTTCAGGCTGCGAAGTAAAAGCCGGACCACCGGCCACCACGGTTTTGCCTTTTTCCTTGCTGCGGCGTATGACTTCCCGCGCACTTTTGTCCTGGACCAGCATGGCGCTTACCAGAACCATGTCCGCCCATTGGATATCCGAGTCGCTCAGGGGCTGCACATTGAGATCCACGACCTTTTTATCCCATTCACCCGGGAGCATGGCTGCCACCGTGAGCAGGCCAGTGGGAGGATAGGCTGCTTTTTTGGAAATAAAGCGCAGAGCATGCTTGAAGCTCCAGAAGGTGTCAGGATACTGAGGATATACCAGAAGTATACGCATACGATACCACCTTGTATGTTTACCTGGGATGCAGGTATGAATTTGATTGCCGTTAAAAAGATTATTGTGGGGGATGCAGGTTGCCTTGCCCTTTATCATTTGACTGAAGGCCCTTGATTACAAGGTATTATTAAATATAGTACATTGATCGGGAAAATTCAAGCCCCTTTGCCGGATTTAATGCTTTCCATGTGATGTTTCAAATAGATGCCTTTTCACCCGGCCATGTTGCGGTAAATAATTCAGGTCCGCCGGGTCCAGAGCACGAAGATACCGGGCAAGGCAGATGGAGAAAAAAGGCGGGGCCGGGGGAAAGGGTATTAAGGCTCAAAACTTTAACCCTCAAAGCTCTTGAGGAACACCAGAATAACATTTAAGCCCCAATGGTCAGTAACAGACATTGTCCAGAGCCTTGTTTCAGGATTTACGCCCTTAGGGTGTTGCCTGGAATATTTGAGAGACATAAAACAAGGAGACCAGAAAGTGTATATTGTTACCGGAGGTGCCGGATTCATCGGCAGCGGATTCATCTGGAAACTCAACAGCATGGGGGTGCAGGATATCCTGATAGTGGATCGTCTGGGCCATGGCGAGAAATGGAAGAACCTGGTCAATCTGAGGTTTAAGGACTTTGAACATAAGGACGGCTTTCTGGACAGGCTGGAAAACGGCGATTATGGTCAGGTGGAAACCATAATACACATGGGAGCCTGTTCTTCCACCACGGAAAGAGACGCCGACTATCTGATGAGCAATAATTTCGGCTATTCCCAGAGGCTGGCCCGGTTCTGCATTAAGAGCGGCTCCCGGTTTATATATGCCAGCAGTGCGGCCACCTACGGAGACGGCAGCCGTGGCTTCAGTGACGGCCCGGAAGACATGCCGAATTTGCAGCCTCTGAACATGTACGGGTATTCCAAGCAGCTTTTCGACCTGTGGATGCACAGGCAGGGATGGCTGGACAGGGCTGTGGGGCTGAAGTTCTTTAATGTCTACGGCCCCAACGAATATCACAAGGAAGACATGCAGAGCGTGGTTCGCAAGGCCTATTTCCAGGTGAAACAGACAGGGAAGGTGCGCCTTTTCAAATCCTATCACCCTGAATATGAACACGGTGAGCAGAAAAGAGACTTTATTTATCTCAAGGACTGCCTGGACGCCATGGCCTGGCTGCTGGAACAGCGGGAAGTAAACGGGGTGTTCAACCTGGGTTCCGGGAGGGCCGAGTCCTGGAATGACCTGGCAGGGGCTGTATTCAAAGCCCTGGGCCGGGACCCGTATATCGAATACATAGACATGCCCGAGGAAATACGGCCCAAATACCAGTATTTTACCCGGGCCCGGATGCACAGGCTGGAGGCCACCGGATGCCCGGTACGTTTTTCTTCCCTGGAAGAGGG
>PXBG01000110.1 GCA_003566995.1 Syntrophobacteraceae bacterium | reverse complement strand
CAAATCCAGCGGCGTGTCAGGATAAAAAACGGACTTTCCCTTTTTGTTCTCAATGTTGTTTTTATGCCCCGGGGGTGGAGGGATCTCCGTGTTGTTGGTTGTGTCTCAGCTTTTGGAAAATGAATCTGTATTCGATGCAGGTTTTGAGAAAGTCTGGTTCAACGGGAAGCGTTTCATTCTGGCCGATAACGAGAAAGCCTTCCGGGCGCAGAGTCTCCAGAATGGCCCACAGGGAACGGGTTTGCAGGGTGTGCCCGTAGTAGGTGAGCAGGTTGTTGCGCAGGAAAATCATGTGGAAAGATTGGGCGGGTGGAGGCTCGCGGATGAAGTCGTGCTGCTTCCAATGAATTCCCCTTTTAAATTCCTCCCGAAGGACAAAGTCTTTCCCCTCTTTGAAAAATGCCTCATCTAACACTTGAGAGGGAAGGTTTTTCAGGCTGCTCTGCGGATAAACAGCCATTTGAGCCTTTCTGAGGACCTCGGGATTGGAGTCCGTGGCCAAAATTTGCAGGGATGGCAAATGGGGATTTTTCCCCCTCAGAAGGTGCCACAAGATCTTGAGGCTGTAGACCTCCTCACCGCAGGAGCATCCCGCCGACCAGGCGCGCACGGCTTGAGCGCCGGGAGTTCCCGTACTCTTTTCAGTCTTTGGGATGACACATTTTTCCATCACTTCCCAAAGTCTCGTGTCCCGGAAAAAACGGCTGATGGAAACGGTGAGAAGTTCCTGTGCCACGCGATTGGCCCTCCCGTTCTTTTCCAGGAACTGCAGGTACTCGTCCATGCTCCGACAGCCGCAGGCTTCCATGTGTTTTGCCAGGCGCCTCTTCACTCCCTTGCGCACTCGACGGTAGCCACGCCAGGACAGGTTGAAGAACTGAAGGATTTTCCGGAAACTGTCATCGTCCAACCCGATTTTCTCCATAATGAATGGCGGGTACACCAGAAAAAAAGCGGAAAGTGATCTGCTCAGTTGTGATAAACTTTTCTTGCAGGGTTTTAAAGGGATCAAACTCGAACCACACCTGACAAATCCTCACAGAGAACACCATAATGCTTGGGACCCATGGAAAAAAGTTCTGTTCCTCTTCTGGAATGTAAAAATATGGAATTCGCTTTCACGGGCAGGCCGCCGCTTCTGCAGGAGGTGACCCTTCAGGTGGAAGCAGGAGATTTCATTCTCATCACGGGGCCTTCAGGAAGCGGAAAATCCACATTTCTTCGTATTCTGGCAAGGTTTTTGACCCATACCGCTGGAAGTGTCCTGTTTCATGGGCAGCCCATTGAAGATCACGAGGCTCCCCAATACAGGCGCCGCGTTGCCTATCTCCACCAGACCCCCGTTGTGGTGGACGACACGGTGCGGCACAACCTGCTCCTTCCCTTCTCCTTCAAGGCCAATCAGCACCGGATGGTTCCATCCGATGATTTCCTTGTCAAAACACTGGACACTTTTCTTCTTGACGGGCTGGCGCTGGATCACCCCGCAAAGAGTCTTTCCGGTGGGCAGATGCAGAGACTGTGTCTCATGCGTTCCGTTCTCCTTGAGCCCGAGATCATGCTTCTGGACGAGCCCATCAGTGCTTTGGATCATGAAAGCCGGCAGGCCGTTGAAGTCGTCATGGAGACTCTCTGCAGAAACCGGCGAATAGCGGCCCTTGCCGTGAGCCACCAGCCTCTTCGCGTGAATTGCGCGTCCCGTGTCTTTGAGCTGAAAGGGGCGAGGCTCGCCCGCAGGGAGCCTTTTTTGCCTCACCATTCTGAAACCAGAGAGGTATCAACGGGAAACGCATGAGTCAGTCCATTGTGCCCATCAGCGATGCCCAACTCGTTCTGGCCCTCCTTTTTATCGCCCTGGCCGTTGCGGCGTCCCTCTTGTATCGGCTTCGACTGGAGCGGGATCTGCTCCTGGGGACCCTGCGCACCTTTCTGCAGCTGTTCGTGATGGGTTACGCCCTCACCTTCATTTTCAATTTCCGCAATCCCTTGCTGGTATTTTCCATCTATGCGGTCATGATTTCCTTTGCCGCCTGGATTGTGCGAGACCGCATCAAAGAAAAAGCTGTTTCCTACTTTCCGCCCACCCTTTTTTCCATGCTGGTCAGCTACTCGGTGGTCACCGCCCTGGTGACGGGTGTGGTGATCCGTTCCGACCCCTGGTGGTCCCCTCAGTATTTCATTCCCATCGGGGGCATGGTGGTGGGCAATTCCATGAATGCCATCGCACTCACTTTGGAAAGGCTTTTTTCCGAGCTCAGAACCCGAAGGGACGAATTGGAGATGAAGCTGTCCCTGGGAGCGGACTACCGTGAAGCCAGTCAAGACACCTTTCGCAATGCCATGAAAGCGGGCATGATTCCTTCCATCAACTCCATGATGGGGGTGGGCATCGTCTTCATACCCGGCATGATGACGGGCCAGATCCTGGCGGGTGCTGATCCCCTCGTTTCCGTTCGATACCAGATCGTGGTCATGCTCATGCTGGTGGGATCCACCGCCATCAGTTCCTTCATCGTGACGGTGCTCGTGAGGCGGCGCTGCTTTGGGCGGGCCCATGAACTGCTATTGCCGCCCCGGTCAAAGAATATTTCCTGATTTAAAGGAACGTCAGCACTCTGCTTTTCCCGCTTCCATGACGATTTGCGCACAGGCCTGGGCGTCCGATGCCGCATCGTGATGGTTGAGGGATATTCCCAGATGGCGACACACGTCGGGAAGCTTGGTGGGACGGATGTTCCACCTTTTCCTTGCAAGCTGCACAGTGCACAGGAAGGGAATGGGAGGAGTAGAAAAACCGTATGTCCTGCAGCAGGCTTCCAGGACGGCACGGTCAAAGGGGGCGTTGTGGGCGGCGAGAAATTGGATTCCATGGAGCATCCGGGAAAGGGAAGGCCAGATTTCTCCGAAGGTGGCTTCGTGTGCGACCTGGCTCCAGGTGATGCCGTGTATGTGGGAGAAGAGGAATTCTTTTCCGGGAGGCCGAATGAGGTGGCAGGCGCGCTGGGCGATCCTATCCTCCTCCACTCTCACGAGAGCCACAGCGCAGGCGCTGTTCCGGGCATGATTGGCCGTTTCGAAATCAATGGCCACGAAGCTGGAAGATTGAAAGGAGGAAAATTGAAGCATGGCTGCAGGGCCTTGTTCAGGGATACATTCCCAGGTGTTTGGAGGAACCGTTCGATGATTTCTGAGTCTTTCCTGGACGCTTTCATGTAGAGCATCTTTGCCATGGCAATTCATGCGGGGTCAAAGGTTTTTTGCTGATTGCCCGCGAAGGCACTTTCCCGGTCCCGGCTGAATGATAGGGGTTTCTTTTCGGGATTTCTGTGGGGGGCCTGAAAAATCAGAGCCAGGGAGCGGGCAGGGATTCGTCCTCGAGGTTTTTCATGGAGGAGAATCCGCGCTGCCCGCCCCGTCACCCCGCAAAGGGGGGAAATGGAAAGATCTGAAAAACCGGATTCCCGGCTTAACGGGAATGACATGGTGGTGTCAAGGGCTTTCCCCTGTCCCTGGGAGCCGGACGCACCGGAGATGCGCGCCGATGGAGATGGCCCGGCGGCAGTCCATGTTGGTTAGAAAAGCCCAGCTCAACACTGCTGGTCACCTGGATCCTTCTGGGTCTTTCGCAAATGGTTTTTCAGCGAATGGTGAGGGGCAGGTTGATGACGATGTAACCACCGGGTGCCCTTCGATAATGGTCGCCTCCATAAGAGTAATAGACCCGCCGTTCATGGACGATTCTTCTGTGTCCCGGGGGAAGGTGCGAGATGAACGCTCCCCGTGGCGCCCTCACCCGGTAATATCCCCTGGATCCTCTCACATACCAAATCCCCCGGTGTTCATAATACCTGTCTTTTCCCACATGGATCACTCTGTGCCCCCGGGGAAGGTGGGAGGTGACCGCCCTGCGGGGCCCTTTTCTCTGCCAGTTTCCCCGGGGTTCGTAATATCTGTGTCTTTCCCCATGAACCGCCCGGTGACCCGGAGGGGGTCCTGAGTATCTCTCGCTTCTCACCCCACG
>PXBG01000119.1 GCA_003566995.1 Syntrophobacteraceae bacterium | reverse complement strand
CAGGAAGATGCCAGCTGGTACGGTTTAATCGACTATGTCGTTAAAGTTAAAGCTACAGTCAAAAAAAAGGTCTTGTTTAAAATTGACCTTGTGATGGAAGGGGCTTTTAGAAGCGATTCCCTGGGCGAAGATGAATTCAAGGAAATGGTTGAAGTAAACGGTTTAATTACCCTTTCCCAGATTTCGCGCGCTTACATTCTAAGCGTAACCGCACAATCCGGGATTAACCCGCCGATTAGGGTGCCGATGGTTAATGTTAATAAGATGATCGAAACAAAAGCTAAAGCAGAGGGCTCTAATAAAAAGTAGCAGTTGCCGCAAACGAAATTATATGAACAACTTTTTTAAGCGGCAAGCATTGTCATTTTAAGCGGGTGCAATTATTTTTCGTGAACCAGTAAATGCTAAAAAGTGAATTTTTATTGACAGCATGCTGGCATGCTTGCTATAATTTGAATAGAATCACGATGAGAAGGGTTCCTGACAGGGCTAGTCCTTAAGGAAGCCTTCTCTTTATTTTATTTGCTAATTTTGTTTTTAAAATGTTCCAGATAGCTTATTCTGTTTGTTGCTCTTTTAAGTAATATTGATGTTGAAGCTGGATGTGGGGCCAACACTATACTTAGCTTGTTATTATCTTGAAGCTGCTTGGCCAAACACGCAAAATCACCGTCGCTTGACACGATAACAGCCTGATCATAACTATTATAATCAATCCTTTTAAATTATCTATACACAAGCTGTCTTATGACATCTATACTTCATTACAAAATTTTTGCTTCCTGCTTAAAAATCATATTTGTTATAAAAATACTTAAACTGATCTTTCGAATAAAGGGTCTGTTTCACTTTTCTTTGATTACCTTATAAGAGGGTGGCCGGTTAACCTTACTATCTTAAAGAGTTTTAGTAATAATAACCTTTTACGTTTCCCCGTATTCGTTATCATACCGGTAATAAGCAATAAATTTATTGACAAATATATTAATATATATTACGATATCCCCACAACACAGCCATCTAAATGCTGCTGTGTTTAGGAGGGGATTGTTATGGGAGGCTATGTTGTAAACAAGAACTTTGTAAAAGCAATGGTGCCTATTTCTCGTTTTAACAAAGGGGAAGCCGGGAAAATATTCAACGAGGTTAGCGATGAGGGCATCAAGGTAGTGTTAAAAAACAATGCACCTGCCGGCGTAATATTATCCCCTGAAGTTTATGAAGAAATACAGGAAACCCTGGAAAACTATCGCTTGTTGGTCGAAGCAGAAAAGCGGATGGAAAAAGCGCAGGATGATGATTTTGTCTCCAGTGAAGAAGCAATGCGGGAACTTGGGATCAGCGAAGATGACCTTAAAGAAGAAAACACGGAACTTTAACCATGTGGAAGGTAGAATACCTAAAAGAAGCTCTGGCAGACCTGAAAAAGCTGGATCACAGCCAGCGTGTAAAAGTCGTTAAAAAAATCAACCGGGTGGCTTCTAACCTTTTGCCTAATAGTGAGGGCGGCTATGGCGAGCCCCTTGGTAGCAAAAGCAGAACCAGGCTAAGTGGTTACTGTAAAATAAAGCTGCAAAAACAGGGGCTCAGGGTTGTTTATTACCTGGTCAGAGATGATAAAACTATAAGAGTTGTAGTGGTCTCAGCCAGGGCAGATGATGAGGTTTATCTGATAGCTCAGAAACGCAAACAGAAAGGTTCTTAAGACTAATTAATCTTCTTCGACTGCAAGCGCGCGCACACTGTCTGATCTGCCTGTTAACCTCTAAATTCAAATACCGGTATTTCTGCCGGCAGCTTTTAAATGTTTGCCTCCGGTAGTTTTAAAAAACTCCCTTCATAAAACACCCTTCCCCTAACCTTTTACCCAGTTTCAATTAAGCGGATATAAGTCTGCCACATTCAAGACAAATACCTTTGAGAGCTAAGGAGAGCCGCTCTATGCCGTTTTATCGGTGCGGTGTATGTTTTGGTATGGGGAAAAGGAGATCGGCCTCTAAAAGCCTTGTAAAGCAAGCATTTTAATAAAACACGCTATAAACCCCTGTTTTTAAAAGCACAGATAATATTCCATCGCTTTTAGTATATAATTAAAAACTGGTTGTCAGATTTAGGCCGGCATTTAGTTTTAGGGCGGGCCATTTATTATTTATTATGAGCCCAGTTAAAGGGCAAGTTGCAACACCATCACAAGCAGTAAAGAAAGGGAGCTATATCGATGACCACGTTTTACATCTCCCCATCATCCTTATCGTACAAGCAGTATGCAAGTATTTACTCCGCCGCCGTATCTTTTGGTTGGAGCGCACCCTGGAGCTGGAGCCGTGAATCATTTCGGCCCGATTATGTGATTGAAGGTCATATGCTATCTAAGGCCCTGTTGGGGATATCCCGTTCCGACATATTTATTGCGGTTATCCCCGGGACATGCAGCACCCTGGTTGAAATTGGGATGGCCTATACCCTTTGTGAAAAGCTGTTTATAGTATCAAAAGACCCGGTCCATTTTACCCAAACAGGCTTATGTGATGCTCACCTGTCGGCGTTGCCGGGTCTTAGTCGTGTTTGCTGCGGGATCGAAGATATTCCTGAAATGCTTTTGAAAGAATATCTATATTTAGTTGATGTCGCTAATTTGTAACGGGCCGGGCAGTTTTCTTTAATAAGCCCTGCTTGGCCTCTTTAATCAACTGCCGCACGGAGGCTTCGTCTTCCGGGGTCAATACCGGATCCGGCCGTAAAGCCGCTGTGCTTTCTTCTTCAACGGGCACCACGTAAGCCCCGGTTTCTAACATCCAGTAAATAACCCGGATCGGGTTTCTGGCCTGGGTGAAGTCCGTACAATGTATGGCCCCGGTTATTGATCTTAAGGCGTATTTATTCAACAATTCGCAGATGACGCTATCATTGACCTGCACACCCTTGCTTTTAAATGCCCTTCTTATTTTATCGATCTCTTTTTCAGATATTTCGGTTTTAACAATTTCTCTTTTCTCACTACCGGTTTTGTTTGTAGAAGAGGAGTTGTCACTGGTACTTATATTGGTACTTATCGGGTGTTCTGTGGACACCCTCAGGGTGACCTGTGGACACCCCGGGGGTGTTTTCTCGACACCCTCAGGGTGTTCTGTGGACACCCCTGTTTCAGCCCGGGGTGTTCTCTCGACACCCCTGTTATCTTCATCTTCTGTTTTTTCACAAAAATACTCCGGCGGATAAACCAGGTAAAGATTGGTCCGGTTTTTTCTTTCGTGTTTAACAATCAGCTTGCAGGCAATTAACCGGCTGACGGCCTGGATAACCCTTTTTCGACCGCACGATACATCGCCGGCCAGGGTTTCGTATTTTGGCCAGGCCCGGTTATTGTTATCTGCATACCGGGTTAGAGCCATATAAGTCATTTTTTCAATAGTAGGCAGGTTGAGCTTAAAGATCCCGTTCATACACGTAAAAAAACCCTTTTCAACGGCAAACTTTACAGTTTCTTCGCTGATTTTAACCCATCCCCTTGTATATAAATTATTCTTCTCCCGGCAGCCGCCAGGCCCTGAGCTGTCCGGTTTCTTCGGCGATCCTCCTGGCCACAGTTGTGTGCGATACCCCCACCAGGCCGGCCACCTGCCGGACAGATAGTTTTTTGTCCTGGTAAAGCGCTAATATTTTGCCTGTATCCACTTTCGCCCGGGGCCTGCCCGGGCGTTCTTTCCTGCCTGCCTTATTTGCGCTTTCTTGCTCCACTTATTCACCTCCGGTTTTTTTATTGGCCACCTGTTATTTGCAAAAAAGGCGGCATGCAAACAGGTGTTCAACATGGTTGTTGTAAAGGCTCATTTGTTTAGATGAAAATTGCTATGGGTCCGCCAGTAATTATATATCTTCTTAATTATTTTGCAATGGCATTTTTATTCAATAAAGCATAAAAGTTGTGATTTATTTATAGTTATGGATCACATATCGGCTTATGCGTTTTTACACCGTCATCAAGCGGGGTTATAATATCAGCATTAAAACGAACGGGGGTTCGTAAAAATGCTGCTTAAGATAATTATTTT
>PXBG01000045.1 GCA_003566995.1 Syntrophobacteraceae bacterium | reverse complement strand
GGAAGAACTGTGAGAGCCCTTCAGTCCTCATTGCCCAATGCTGTTGATTTAAGGATTTGTGTGTTGTTCAACCATGTCATCCCCGCGAAGGGGGGGTTCCTGAAGGTCTTGAAAAAGCTGGATTCCCGCCTGCGCGGGAATGACGTGAGGGTCGCGGGAATGACGTTAAGGTGTTGTTGCACTGGTTGAGACAGCTTAAGTCAACAGCATTGCCCTCGTTGCCCATCTTCAGGATTTCACGATCCTTTCCCTGTTGTTTTTCACCCCCTTGGTGGCGTTTCGCGTGTCTATGACCAGGGGGCAGTGGCTGACGATCCACTCATAGTCATAGGCCGTATGGTCCGTGAGGATCATGACCGCATCCATTTCAGCCAGTGTCTCCTCCGTGAGGGGGGTGGATTCCAGACGGAAACCGTGTTTTCTTCCGGGCTTCAGCCGGGAAATGTGCGGGTCGTTGTAATACACCTTCGCCCCCTTTTCCAGCAGCAGCTTCATCACTTCGTAGGAGGGGGATTCCCGGTCATCGTCGATGTCTTTTTTGTAGGCCACTCCCAGGACCATTATTTTAGACCCGTTGAGGCATTTTTTTCGCTCATTGAGGCTGTTCTGTGCCGTTTCGATGACGTAGTAGGGCATGGCCACGTTCACCTCTCCCGCAAGCTGGATGAACCTTGTGGTGAAATCGTACTCGCGGGCTTTCCAGGCGAGGTAGAAGGGATCGATGGGAATGCAGTGTCCCCCCAGTCCGGGACCGGGGTAAAAGGGGGTGTAGCCAAAGGGTTTGGTGGAGGCGGCTTCGATCACTTCCCATATGTCGATGCCCATTTTGAGGGCGAGAATCTTCAATTCATTCACCAGGGCGATGTTCACACCCCGGTAGATGTTTTCCAGCAGCTTGGTGAGTTCCGCCACTTTGGTGGATGAAACGGGAATCACGCTGGAAAGGGCCGATGCATAAAGTTCCGTGGCGCATTGCAGGCATTGGGGGGTCACTCCCCCCACAATCTTGGGAATGTTTCCCGTGTGGTATTCCTTGTTCCCCGGATCTTCCCGTTCGGGAGAAAAAGCCAGGAAAAAATCCTTGCCCACCGCCAGCCCCGTTTTCTGAAGAATGGGCAGGACCAGTTCATCTGTGGTGCCCGGATAGGTGGTGCTTTCCAGCACGATGAGCTGCCCGGGCCGCAGGTGCTGAGCGATGGTTCTGGAGGTGTTTTCCACGTAGCTCAGGTCCGGTTCCATCTTTTCTGTGAGGGGAGTGGGAACACAGATGATGACGCAGTCCGCCTCCGTCAACCGCTCAAAACTGATGGTCACGTCCAGTTGTTTGTTTTTGAGAAATTGAGTGAGGCGCTCCGACGGGATGTGTCTGATGTAGGTGTCCCCATGGAGCAGCGCATTGATCTTTCGCGAATCCGTGTCGAACCCGATGAGGTTGAAGCCCGCTTCGCCAAATCGAATGAGAAGAGGGAGGCCCACATAGCCGAGGCCGATGATGCCGATGACCGATTCTTTTTTGCGAAGTTTCTCCAGGAATGCATTCATTTTTCAGCTCTTTGTCCAATGGTGCTCAGCGGTTCTCAGCAAAATGAAGGTTTTTGCGGCTTCTGCAAAAAGGTTTCTTTCCCCCCGGGCGCCCTCTGGTTTTCGCGCCCCACAGGCAGGGGCATGTCTCCCGGCTGGGAACAGCAAGTTTTGTGCCTGGAGTGCATTGTGCGTGCTGCCCAAAGGGTTCACCAGGTCATTCTCACCTTGACTCCCCCCCGGTGGAGGCAGTCCTTGATTTCCCGAAGGGTGTGCGTGCCGTAGTGCACCATGGAGGCGATGAGGGCGGCATCCGCCTGACCCTCCGTCAAAACGTCCAGCAGGTGTTCCGGTTTTCCGGCTCCCCCTGAGGCGATCACAGGAATGTGGACGTGAGTGGAAATGAGCCGGGTGAGGTCGATGGCGTAACCATCCTGCGTTCCGTCCGCGTCGATGGAATTGAGGCAGATTTCTCCCGCCCCCAGCCTTTCCCCTTCCTGGGCCCACCAGAGGGCGTCCAGGCCCATGAAGGTTCTTCCCCCGTTGATGACCACTTCATACCCCGAAGGAATTTTTCCGCTGGGTTCCACCTGCTTGACATCCATGCCCAGAACCACACATTGTTTGCCAAAAGCTTCCGCACCCTGGCGGATGATGTCGGGGTTGAGAACGGCCGCCGAATTGACGCTGACTTTTTCCGCACCCGCCAGCAGCACTTCCCGCATGTTTTCCACCGTGCGGATGCCCCCTCCAACGGAAAAGGGGATGAAGATGGTCTCCGCCACCCGCTTCACCACATCGATCATGATGGGCCGCTTGTCACTGGAAGCGGTGATGTCGTAATAGACGATCTCGTCGGCCCCGTTCTCGTAATAGAACCTGCCCATCTCCACGGGGTCGCCGATGTCTATGTTGTCCTGGAACCTGATGCCCTTGGTGGTGCGCCCGTCTCTCACGTCCAGGCAGGGAATGATGCGCTTGCTCAGCATGTCGGCTCCTTACATGGGGCGGAATCCGTGCCGTTCCACCGGCAGAAATTCGTGAGAATCTGCAGGCCCGAGGGCCCGCTTTTCTCCGGGTGGAACTGCGCTGCCACAAGGTTTTTGTGTGCCACTGCGGAGGCGAAGGTGACGCCGTAGTCAGTGGTGCCCTGAATGTGAGCAGGGTTTTCGGGCTCCGGATAATAGCTGTGCACGAAGTAGAATTCACTCCCTTCAGGGATTCCTTCAAAGACGGGGTGGGGGCGGGAGAACGTGACCCTGTTCCACCCCATGTGGGGTATTTTGAGAGGGGCGTTGCGGTCGTCCCCGGGATCCGGGGAAAAGAGGCGCACACGCCCGGGAAGAATGCCCAGGCAGGGTGTGTCGTTTTCTTCGCTGTGCTGAAACAGCACCTGAAGTCCCACGCAGATGCCCAGCACGGGAACGCCCCCTTTCAGGCGTTCCTTGAGAACAGTGTCCAGGCCCAGTCTCCGAAGGTTTTCCATGGACTTCCCCGCAGCTCCCACTCCCGGGAAAATGATCCGATCCGCTTTTTCGATTTCTCCATGGGAGTCGGTGATGCTGCTTGAATGGCCCAAAAAGGTGAGAGCCCTTTGGACGCTGGTGAGGTTGCCGGCCCGATAGTCCAGAATCGCGATCACGGATTGTCTCCTTTTACCCGGTGGCAAGAGATTCGGTCGCTGAAGCAGGAAGATAGAAATACTCTGAATTCACTGCAGGGTCAACAATGGGCTCCAGGGAACAGACTCAAAGAGGTCCAATCTTTTGAAAAGATGATTTTCTTGCCTGTTGCGCAAGAATGATTTCCCTCTTAGCATTGCAATGAGGTAAAAAAACAATCAGGAACAGACCTTCAGGGATATCCTTCCATGATTCTGGTTGCAGTGCGCAAACCCTTGAACCTTAGAATCTTCCATAAACCTGTTGATGTGAGGGCTTGAATATGATGACGAGCATTTCCGAATCTCTCAGGAAGCAGCGGGAACAAATTCTTTCAGACATGGACGAGGACGCTCTCGGCCGGCACACCAGCCTTTTGGAGGTTGCCGTCATCTCCTTTTACAACCGCCTCGTCAATCAGGTGGACATCGACAGCGACGAGTTCAGGTCCGGCACGGCCGTGCTCACCAAATCGACCTTTGGCAAGGGTCTCATCGATCCCACGGACCCCGTGAGCCTCCTTTTGCTGGCCGACGGGTCCCTTGAATGGAAAAGGGAATGGGTTGAGGAAATCGTTTCGCCCCTCCAGGATGGGGGATGGGTGGTGGATCTTGACACGGTCCACATGGAGGAGCTTCTCAGCCGCGCGGAGAAGGACTTCCCCCTTTTTTTCCAGTTGCTCGATGCCCGCTTTCTTTCGGGAAACCGAAGCATGGCGGACCGGCTGGATGATGCCCTGGATGAACTCATTTCCAGCCGTCCACAGGAATACCTCGATCACCTGCACCAACAGTTTCGGGAGAGACAGCAAAGGCTTGAGGACGATCAAAGCTGGTTTGAACCGGATCTGGAGCAGAACCCCGGGGGGCTTCAGGAAATCTCTTCCATTCGTCTGGCCTGCCGCATTGCGGACCAATCCCGCAGCCTGGAAGATTCCATCTTCAACGGCCACCTCAACCGGCGGGAAGTGGACTTCCTTCAGCAGGCCGAGAAGAAATTTGTGAGGCTGGTGAGTCTCCTGAGAACCATCACCAGCGGGGGCCCGGGAGTGCTCACTTTTGAACGGCAGGAACTGCTGGCCGAAAAGCTGGGGTATGCATCCAGGGCCGGTTTTCTGCCCGTTGAAGGGCTGATGCAAAATGTTTTTCAGCTCTTCCACGGAGTTTCATTCATCGCCGGGGAGTTCTGGGATCACTTGCTGGAAACACGCCATCCGTCCGAGGAGGAGATAGACTTCGCCAGTGTGGAGGAAGGCGTCCTTTTGCGGGGGGGGAAACTTTACCTGGATGCGGACCGCTACCCTGTCACTCCCGGAAGCCTGGTCCATCTTTTCACCTTGGCTGCCAGGAATGGAGCGGGTTTTTCCAATGGCGCCAGGGAGTGGATCGAACACAACCGCAATGTGCTCGATTCAGCCTCCGGGGATGCCAGGGTGAAAGAGGAGCTGCTGGAACTGGTCCGCTCGGACAAACCCCACCTTCCCATCGTGAGACGTTTCTACGACCAGGGGCTTCTCACCTCTCTCATTCCCGAACTGTCCACCATCCATGGCCTTGTTCAGCATGACGCCTTTCATCTTTACCCCCTGCACGAACATCATCTGAGGGTTTTGTCCGAGCTGAAAAAGATCTTTGCGGGGCACTACGCTGAAAGGGAGCCGCGCCTCTCGGAGATCGCCAGAAACATCGGTGACCCCGTCTGGCTTTTCCTGGCAGGGATGCTTCACGACATCGGAAAGTCATCGGGCCGGGATCATGCCCTCCATGGGGGGGAAATGATCCCCGTCATTGCTCAAAGGCTCGGCTTGAGCCCCGAAGAATCGGACACGGTGCAGTTTCTGGTGGCGCAGCACCTCCTCCTCCTCAACAACGCCTCCATGAGGGACCTGGCCGATGAGCAGATGCTTTCCCATTGTGCTTTGACCGTGGGGAATCCCGTGAGGCTGGATCTGCTCATGCTCCTGAGCTGTGCGGACATGATGGTGACGGGGCCCAAAGCTGTCCAGATATGGAAAGACTCCCCCGTGTGGCGCCTCTATGATCTTGTGGGGCAGCTGCTCGAAAAGGGTGAGCCCAGTCCCGAAGTCCTTGCGGAGAGAATCGAGCAGGTCAAGTTCCAGGTGGAAGAGGAACTGGGCGAACTCATCAGCACCCGGGAACTGGAAGATTACTTCGAACAATTGTCCCCGCGCTATCTCCTCTCCATGTCGCCGGAAGCCATAGCCGCTCACTTGAGACTGACCTGGCAGCTGCAGGCTTCCGAGGAGGACCCCTTTGTGTGGGAAGTGACCCCACGGGAGGACATGTACGAACTCACCCTGCTCAGCTGGGAAATTCCAGCCTGGATCGTGCGCACCACGGGCGTGCTCACCCTTTACGACCTCAACATCATCGGGGCTCAGGTTTTCACCATGAACAACGGCCTGCTGCTCCTCGTGTTCCAGTGCCGCCCCCCGGAAAAAGTGGAAAAAGAGTTCCAGTGGAAGGTCATTCACGATGACCTCGTCCGCCTCCTTCAGGGAAAAATGGCCCTGGACTACCGGATCGCCGCGCATGCGGTCAAACTGGAGGAACACCCTGCGTCATTGCGCACAACATCCAGCCAGGTGCGCATAGACAACGAATCTTCGGACCTTTACTCCATTCTGGAAGTTTACGCACAGGACCGGGTGGGCTTCCTGTACACCATCAGCCGGACCCTGTACGAAATGCAAATCAGAATTTACGTGGCCAAAATAACGACCAAGGTGGACCAGGTCGCCGATGTCTTTTACATTCGAACCCACGACGGTCAGAAGGTCACAGACCCCGAGCAGGTTCAGGAAATAAAAAACGCCCTCTGTTTCTGGCTGGAAGGTCCCTTGGAAGGGCTTTGAAAAACTTCTATTTCCGGACCCAGGATCCATCGGCTTTTTGAATGAACCATCCCGGCTCGGCCGATTTTTGCCATTCTTCCGCAAAGATGGTCTGAATGCGGCTGATTTGCCCCGGATCTATGTTGAGGGCCCGGGCCACCTCCTGGTAGAGCTGCCTGCGATCGGTGTTTTCCGCATCCACCAGGCGGTTCAGGTTTGCCCGGGCTCTGAGATCCAGGCCGGAAGTGTCCAGGATTTCCACATAACCCCTGTTGTTTTCGCCGATGGCTTCCTCATTGAAAAAGGGGACCAGCTGCGGATTCCTGTTCCTCATTCTGTCTCTGAGACTGCGAATGGCCGCGTTGGAAACGGTGGTTTCACGCTGCGCATGGGCCCTTGCAGGACCCAGTTTCAGGTCCACGTGCCGGAACAGGCTGCTCAGCACAGTGGTCCCCCTCAAGGGCACCTGTGATTGGGGAGGAACCTGGCGAACGTCGGTCACGATCTCTTCCGCCGTTCTTTGAACCTCCTCTGCGGGAAAATAAATGTGAATGGTGACACAGGAAATCAACAGGGTGCAAAAGATCAATGGCAGTGCTGCCTTCCAGGTGCGTCTCAATGCGGTTGTGCCCATGGCGCCGTCTCCCTTGAAATTCATTCAAAAATCAGTGCCCTGCGGTGAATCCCTCTGAATGCGCTGAATCCTGCGAAGCATGTCGTTCCATGAAATCCGGTTGTCGGGATGCATGTTGATGATGTTGATCCCTCCCAGCCATCCCCTTCGCACGAGGTATTCCTGATCATCCCGCACGATGGTCCCCCTTATTGTAAAGAAATCGTTCTCCAAATAGCAAGCGATGCCCATCTCTTCATAGGGGAAGGTGTTGAAGAGGGAAGCCATGATCCCCCCGGCTCCCACAAAGGGAGACCTTCCGCCGCTGATTTCCGTCAGGTTTTCAACGGCCGTCACGCTGATGGTTCGCCTTGTCTGCCTGCGCGGCAGGGACTCTATGGCCAGGTCGAAAGAAACGGGCATTCCCCCCGCCATTTCCAGGTTTCTCACGTGCCCCCTCACATGCCCTGTCACTCGACCGAAACCGGTGAGCCCCGTCAGCTTTTCAAGGTTCAGGTCATCCCAGCGCACGTCCAGGGTGTAGGTTCGAAAGGGTGATACGACCTGGTTCATTCCGAAACTTTCCACGGTCACCTCTCCCGCAAAGGTGTCCAGGTGAAGGGGGCCGGAACTCTCCAGGCGGTTATCCCGGAGTCGCAACTTCAGTTTTTCCCCATGGAGCGTGGCGGCCAGCTCCTCTGTGAAGAGGGCCCTGAGGAAATTGTCCAGTCCGAGATGGGAGATCCTCAGGGTCGTTTCCCCTGTCCGGTGAGCAAAGGGCAGGTCACGCATCTCCAGGTCGAGAATCCGGATGAAGCCTTTTTCCGCGGGAATGGTCGTGCTCTGCAGGAGGCGGTAGCCGTTGGGAAAGGACTGAAAAGGCAGCTCAAAGGAATTCAGGTGAAGGAGCGGCGTTTGAAATTCCTGCACCTGAATGTATCCCCTGGCGCCGTGAGCCCCCGGGGGTGTGATGGGATCCCTGTCTTTGTCACGGGGTGCCAGGTTGAAGGGCAGGTTGACCTCTATTCCCTTCACGTGCGTTTCCCCGGACTCGCTGATCACGGATCCCCCGTGGATTTCAATGCGGCCCCTCAGGCCCGGTGCTTCCAGGGGCCCCTGCACGGCAAGGGTGCCCGCCCAGTCCCCGTCAAAGACCATTTGCTCCAGTCCCGGCAGCTTGTCCCCATGAGGTTCCCCGATGAATTTGTGCACCAGGGGTTTCAGGGGCTGCCGGGGGGCGGTGACCGTCAGGTCGCTGACGATCCCCCCCTCTTTCCGGTGAAGCATGCCCCGGTAGTGGACCTCCAGGATGGAATGCAGGTTGAATCGCAGGTCTTTCAGACGGATGGTGGACGGAGAACGGCGGGGCAGGCTCACGTCCATGAACAGATGAAGGGGGGTTTGGGACAGGTCGAAATAAAGCTTGTCAAAAAGGCTCTCCCCCTCCTTCGCCCGGAGTTCAAGTTCCAGTTGAGTGGCACCATCCGTCAGATCCCTCCGTCCGGAAAAATGGAACCGGGCTTCCAGGTTTTCCCCTGCGTGAATGAAATGGGGCGTGTGGAATTCAAGGCCGGAAACGAAGCCTTCCCCCCGCCACCGAAGGGGACCCTCTGCCTTTTGCTCCACATGGACCTGTGTGTCCAGAAGGAAGGCCAGGTGAGACTCGGCAGGCAAGGAGAAAAGCCGGGCGAGCGGGTCGCTCAGGTCCAGCCGGCTGCTCTGCAGGCTGCCCTCGAAAGTCCCATTTGCCCAGCCGTAGGTGCCCTCCACCCTGATGACCCCTTGCGGGGGCGTGTGAAACGCAAGATCCAGGATTTGGAAAGAGGTTCCGTTGAACGCCCAGAAAAAAGTGCCCTCAAAGGTCACCTGTTCCAGGAGGGGGTAAGGCTTCCTTTCCCTTTCGCCATATTGGCCCATTTCATCATATTGGATGGAGGAAAAGCTGCCCTGAGAAAGGGTGATCAGGTAGCCGTCCTCCCTTCTGGCCAGGTGCAGGGTTGCGCAAAGACCCTTCAGCCGGAAGGGTTTCAGGGTGATCTGATGATCTTTCAGAGTGATGGATCGGGGCAGAAGACCGGGAGGAATGGCAAAGGAGGATTCTTTTTGCGCGGCCTCCCCGGGGAAGGGAAAAGCCATGTTGGCGTGTGCGCTGCAAAGAAGGGGAACGGGCCGCGTGATCCACCCTTGGGAGAGGACGAACAGCAGTGCTGCGCTGAGAAACAGCAGAAACAGGAACCTTGGGGGCATGGGGTGAGCTGATTTCATTCAAAACCGGATCCTTCCTGTGAAAGCCCCGGGCTTGCGGCTGCAAGGGGTTGGCGGAAGGAAAGGGCCGAATCACAGGTTTTCCGGCGCTTCTTCCAGTTCTCTCAGACTGTTTCGAAGGGTGTCGACGTCTTCCGCCTGGCGAATGATTTCCATGAAAAGGGGACTGTGGCAAAGCCTGGATATTCCTGCCAGCAACTGGAGGTGCAGCACCGTGGCATTTTTGGGAACGACGAGGCCGATCACGATGTCCACCGGTTCCGCATCCAGGGCATTGAAGTCAATGGGGTGCGCCAGCCTCAGAAGGAGGACGGCGGCATCATTCGCCTCGGGGCTTGGAGTGTGGGGAATGCCCACTCCCTGGCCGATGCCCGTGCTCATCATTTCCTCCCTTTGTTTCATGCTTTCGTACAGATGATGGGCGTTGGACACGATGCCATTTTTGGTGAACATGTCCGCCGAAAAGCGCAGGACGGCGTCCTTGCTCGTGAGCTCCAGGTTGAGATGAACGCATTGGGGTGAGAGGAGTTCCCATATCTTCATGTGGTTGAACTTACCAGGGAAAAGGCGCATCGTCAATGGACGTGATGAGGGTCCTTGTTCAAAGGCACGGGCAGGTAGCTTTCTCCTGCGGGATAATCATGGGAGTGCTGAATGTGTGCAGTGATTTTCCATATTTTCCAATAATTTAGTTTTTTTCATTTCTTTTGCGGCAGTTGACGGGACAGGGGAGCCGTGGTATCAAGAAAAAAAACAGGCCTTGAACATGTCCAGTCACGTGAGATCCCGCCGCTTCATTCCATGCAGAAGGGAAATCGCTCAGGGAGCCGGTCTTGGGGGTGCTGAAGACTTTGCTGCAGAGGAGTTCGCATCAGGCGTTCCATGATCCTGTCCCTCTGCCCCTGCCTGAAGTTTGTGCGTTCCTGTGGTTGTCCGGCCCCTTTCCCTTTTTCACGGGTCTTGTGCAGGGGTTTGGCGGGACCCGGAAAGATCTTTTGTTGTGTGAATCAATCTTGAAAAATGAGGGTATACTGAAATCATGAGAATATGGCCTGGAGATCCTTATCCCCTGGGAGCCACCTGGGATGGAATGGGCGTTAACTTCGCCCTGTTTTCGGAACATGCGGAAAAGGTGGAGCTGTGCCTTTTCGACTCCCCTCAGGCCAGGAGGGAATCGGAGCGCATCGAAATTCAAGAGCACACGGACCAGGTGTGGCACACTTACCTCCCCGATGTGAGGCCGGGGCAGCTGTACGGCTTCCGGGTCCATGGCCCCTATGATCCCGCCAATGGTTTTCGGTTCAATCCCAACAAGATCCTGGTGGATCCCTACGCCAAGGCCATCGGGCGCGTCATCCGTTGGGACGATTCCATGTTTGGCTACCGCATTGGAGATGCCCGGGAGGACCTCTCCTTCGATGAACGGGACAACGCCGCTCATGCCCCCCTTTGTGCCGTGGCGGACCAGGCCTTCGTGTGGGGAGATGACCGCCACCCCCTGACCCCCTGGAACAAGACCGTCATCTACGAGGCCCATGTGAAGGGCATGACGGCACTGCACCCTCTGGTTCCCGAGGAACTGCGGGGCACCTACACGGGCCTTGCCAGTGATCCCGTCCTCCGTCACCTCAAAAAACTGGGGGTGACGGCCGTGGAACTCATGCCCGTCCATCACCACGTCAATGATCGTCACCTGGTGGAAAAGGGGCTCACCAATTACTGGGGCTACAACACCCTTTCCTTTTTTGCCCCGGACATACGTTATGCCTTTCACAGGCGAGGGTTCATCGATCCCGTGAGGGAATTCAAAATGATGGTGCGCACCCTTCACGCCCACGGCATCGAGGTCATTCTCGACGTGGTCTACAACCACACGGCGGAAGGAAACCACCTGGGGCCGTCCCTTTCCTTCAGGGGCATCGACAACAGTTCCTATTACCGGCTCTATGAACCCGACCGCCGTTACTACCTCGATTTCACCGGTTGCGGCAACACCCTCAACATGCAGCATCCCCGTGTGCTTCAGCTGATCATGGACAGTCTGCGCTACTGGATCCTGGAGATGCACGTGGACGGTTTCCGCTTCGATCTCGCCAGCGCCCTGGCGCGGGAACTCTACGAAGTGGACCAGCTGGGCGCCTTTTTCGACATCATTCACCAGGATCCCGTCATTTCTCAGGCAAAGCTCATCGCCGAACCCTGGGATCTGGGGGAAGGGGGCTACCAGGTGGGAAAATTTCCCGTCCTGTGGACCGAATGGAACGGCAAGTACCGGGATTCAGTGCGCAAATTCTGGAATCACCCCTCGCCCCATCACATGAATGAAATGGCCACACGGCTCACGGGCAGCAGCGATCTCTACGAGCGCAGCGGGCGGAGGCCTCACGCCAGCATCAATTTTGTCACCTGCCATGACGGGTTTCCCCTTCAAGACCTGGTGAGCTACAACGAGAAGCACAACGAGGCCAACGGGGAAGAAAACCGGGATGGGGAGTCCCACAACATCAGCACCAATTTTGGCGTGGAGGGACCCTCGGACGACCCCGCCATACTCAGGAGGCGCTACAAGCAGAAGCGCAATTTCATGGCCACCCTCATGTTCTCCATCGGCGTTCCCATGGTCCTCGCGGGTGATGAACTGGGACGGACGCAGAAAGGGAACAACAACTGCTACTGCCAGGACAATGAACTCAGCTGGATCCACTGGAACCTTTCCCGCACTGACCGGCGGTTTCTTGTTTTCGTGCGCAATTTGATAAAGATTCGCATGGAGCAGCCCGTCTTCCAGCGTCAGAATTTTTTCAGGGGGCGTTTCATTCGGGAAGCGGGTGAAAAGGATGTGACCTGGTGCACGCCCCAGGGCCTGGAAATGACCAGGGAGGACTGGCTGAGCGATGAACTCACCGCTTTCGGGCTCCTTCTGGGAGGGAACGCCATCGACGAAGTGGACCGGCAGGGACAGCGCATCGTGGGGGACACCTTGCTCATGCTTCTCAACTTTGACTGGGAGAAGAGCGTCCCCTTCACACTGCCTTCGTACAATTCGGACAAGGGGTGGGAACTTCTCATCGACACCCGCTATGAGATATTTCCCCCTGCCGACAATAATTTCTGGGAAGCGGGAGTCCCATACGAGATGGAAGCCCAGAGCCTCGTGTTGTTCCGCCTGGAATCGAGAGAAGAAGACTGAAAGGACAAAACATCTTGAAAGTGATTTATCTGACCCGGGAATACCCCCCTCACATTTACGGGGGAGCCGGAGTGCACGTGGAATATCTGTCGCGCCACATGGCGCAGCTGGCTTCCGTTGAGGTCAAATGCTTCGGCGATCAGCACGCTCCTTCTTCCAACCCTTCCGTTCAGGGCCATCCGTTTGTTCCCGGTGTTTTCGGGGGGAATCCTCACCGGGCGGCCCAGGCGCTCATGGTGCTTCAGACATGCATGGATTTCAATGGAGCGCCCTTGGAAGGGGATGTGGTTCACACGCACACCTGGTATGCCGCCTGGGGAGGCATTCTGGCCAAACTGGCCTACGGACTGCCTCTGGTGGTCACCGTCCATTCCCTGGAGCCTCTGCGCCCATGGAAGCGGGAGCAGCTGGGCCGTGGCTACGAAGTCTCTTCCTGGGTGGAAAAGTGTGCCCTGGAAATGGCCGATGCGGTCATCGCCGTTTCCGGCGACGACCTGGGGGAAATCCTTTCCCGCTTTCAGGTGGACCGGCACAAAGCGTGGGTCATTCCCAACGGCATCGATGTGGAACACTACCGGCCCGCTGAAAGGAGGGGGTTTCTCGATTCCTGCGGCATCCGCCGGGACCGTCCTTACGTGCTTTTCCTGGGGCGCATCAGCCGGCAGAAGGGCATCGGCCATTTTCTGAGGGCCGCGCAGCAGCTGGAACCTCACGTGCAGGTGGTCATGTGCGCCGGAAGCCCCGAAACCCCCGAGCTGGCCGGGGAAGTGGAAAGGGCCTGGAATCAGCTGGTCCGGGAGCGCCCCCATTCCGTATGGATCCGGGAAATGATCCCGAGAGATGCGGCCATCGAGCTTTATTCCCATGCTTCCGTCTTTTGCTGCCCCTCCGTTTACGAGCCTTTCGGGATCATCAATCTGGAGGCCATGGCGTGCGAGACGCCCGTGGTGGCCAGTAATGTGGGCGGCATCAAGGATGTGGTGATTCACGGGGAAACAGGTTACCTGGTGCCTTTTGAACGGCGGTCTTCGGAGGATCCCGAACCGGCAAACACGGAAGCCTTCGCCCATGATCTGGCTCAGGCCATGAACCGCTTGCTGGCCGATGCCGAGCTGAGCACCATCATGGGACAAAGGGGAAGGGCCCGCGTGATCGAGAATTTCGGATGGGACCGGGTTGCGGGAAGGGTCATGGAAGTCTACGAGCACGTGACGGGAGCGGGCACGGCTTCCGCCCATGCGGACGAGCAGGACCTGGACCCCCTTCGGGTGGCTGCCAAAAGAAGGAGCTTGAGAGGCAGGTGATCGTGAAGCCTCCAGCGAATCGGTGTTCATTTTCCTCAGATTCAGTGCAAGGAGCGATGATGACTTTCACTCCCAGGAATGCGGCCATGATTGCCCAGGAATACACACATCGGGTGTGGATTGAAAATGTCAGGCCGCAGATCGACTGCGGGCAGTTTCCTGTGAAAAGGGCAGTGGGCGAAAAGGTGCGCGTGTCGGCGGACATTTTCACCGATGGCCACGACGCTCTTCAGGCGGTGATGCTCTATCGGCCTTCCTCTTCGGAAAGCTGGCGGGAAGTGCCCATGACCTTTCAGGGGAACGACCGCTACGCGGCCAGCTTCACCGTCACATCCCTGGAGCCCTATGACTATTCCGTGGAGGCCTGGCTGGATCCCTTCGCCACCTGGAAAGAGGGGCTGCGCAAGAAGTTCGACGCGGGCCAGGATGTGCAGAGCGAACTGCAGGAGGGAATGAAGCTTCTGAAAGACGGGGCGGAACGGGCTTCCCATGGGGACCGGCAATGGCTGCAGGAAAAAGGTGAATTCCTGGGGGGAGGGGCATCGCAGGGGGAGAGGGTGGCCACGGCCCTGAGCGAGGAGTTGCAGGCCATCATGGGCCGATATCCCGACCGCTCCAGGACCATGTTTCATGAGCCCGTCCTGCGCGTGAAAGCGGATCGGGAGCGGGCGCGCTTCAGCGCCTGGTATGAACTGTTTCCCCGTTCCGCCGCCCGTGAACCTTCCAGGCATGGCACCTTCAAGGACGTGGAAGCTCTTCTGCCCATGATCTCGGGAATGGGTTTCGATGTCCTCTATCTCCCCCCCATTCATCCCATTGGAAGGGTCAAGCGCAAAGGACCCAACAACACCCTCACGGCAGGCCCTGACGATCCGGGAAGTCCCTGGGCCATCGGTGCAGCGGAGGGGGGGCACAAGGCCGTGCATCCCGAACTGGGAACGCTGGAAGATTTTGAACACTTCGTGGAAGCGGCAAAACATCATGGCCTGGACGTGGCCCTTGACCTGGCTTATCAGTGCGCCCCTGACCATCCTTACGTCTCCGAACATCCCGAGTGGTTCTTGCACCGGCCCGACGGCACGATCAAATATGCGGAAAACCCCCCCAAGAAATACCAGGACGTCTATCCCATCAACTTTGACAACGACAACTGGGTGGAGCTGTGGGAAGAGCTCAAAAGCGTGGTGGATTTCTGGATCGAGCGGGGGGTGCGCATTTTCCGCGTGGACAATCCTCACACCAAGCCCCTGCGGTTCTGGCAGTGGCTCATCACGGAGATTCATGAGAAGCATCCCGACATCATATTCCTGTCGGAAGCCTTCACGCGGCCCAAGGTCATGAATGCCCTGGCCAAGGCCGGCTTCAACCAGTCCTACACCTACTTCACCTGGAGAAACACCAAGCAGGAACTCACCCAGTACCTGACGGAACTGACCCGGACCGATCAGCAGGAGTTTTTCCGTCCCAACTTTTTCACCAACACACCCGACATACTGCCCGAATACCTGCAGTTCGGGGGCAGGGCCGCCTTCATGGTGCGCACGGTTCTGGCGGCCACCCTGAGTTCCAACTACGGCATCTACAGCAGTTTCGAGCTGTGCGAGGGGCGTGCCGTTCCCGGCACGGAGGAATACCTGGATTCGGAGAAGTACCAGATCCGCCAGTGGGATTGGGATCGGCCGGGAAACATACGGGACTACATCACCCGCGTGAATCGCATACGCAGGGAAAATCCCGCCCTTCACACCAACGAGCGGCTGCGTTTTTACCTGGTGGACAACGAACACCTGCTTTTTTACGGGAAGACCACGGAGGACCTTTCCAGCATCATCCTGGTGGTGGTGAACCTGGATCCGTACCAGAGACACGACGGCTGGGTTTATGTTCCCCTGGAGGAACTGAACATCGGGGGCCAGGAAGTTTACCAGGTGCACGACCTTCTGGGTGACGGCCGCTACTTCTGGCAGGGCTCCCGAAACTTCGTGCGCCTGGATCCCCAGTCCTCCCCGGCGCAGATCTTCCGCATCAGAAGACGGCTCCGCACCGAGCGGGACTTCGATTATTTCATGTGATTCCATGGGGTCGGACCAAGCTATGTTTTTGAATTAACAGGATATTGTTGCGAAATTTTCCTTCAAAAAAGGGTTATAGGCCGTTTTTTGGGGGTAAAATTGAGGCCATGGTATTTTTGTGAAATTTGGAGTGCATAAGGATAGGGCGAGGGGGTTGTTGAGGCTGGCGATGCCAGTGTGCTGGCGTAAGAAGAAAAATTTGATGGAGCCGTTTTTGACCCCGAAAATCGGGCTATAGCATCAAATTCCGGTCTTTTTTTGGGCTTTTTCTTTTGAATGTCCATATGTTGGCTTGGTCCGACCCCATCCACCCTTGGTCCCCATCCACCGGTCCGACCCCATCCACCGAAAGGGAATCTGTGCAAGACGATCGATCCTGGCAGACCAAGTCCAGCGACCGCTTTGTTCTTCGATGGATCAAGGTGAATCTTTCCGCTCGCGTCACGCCGCGCCTGATGAGCGTGCAGGGGCTTGAGCCCTGGATGGTCACTCTTTTTTCCGCCGCATTGGGTGTCCTTGGGGGAATGTTTTTTGCCCTGGGGCTGCCTTTCCTCGCGGGAAGCGTCGCCGCCCTGGGCCAGGTTTTTGATGGTGTCGACGGGCAATTTGCGCGGTTGAAGAAAATGGAAAGCCAGGGCGGGGCTTTCTGGGATTCGGTCCTGGATCGCTATGCGGACGGGGCCATGATGATGGGCATGATCGTCTACCTGGTGACCCTGCCCGCACCTCTCCTTTCCCCCTGGATCATCGTGTTCGTGGGAATGTTTGCCGTGGTGGGGAGCAATCTCATCAGTTACTCCTCCGCCCGTGGGGAAGCCCTGGGAATTTCGTTGGGCCCTTCCACTCTGGCGAGCAAAGGAACGCGAACTTCCGCCATGATCCTTTCTGCATGGGCCACCATTTTTTGGCCCGGCGCTCCCCTCGCGGCGCTCCTTTACCTTTTCGTCCACACCAACCTGGTCATCGCCTCCCGGCTCGTGAGAACAAGGCGTCTTGGTTGAAGGATCAACCATATGACGAAGGACGAACCATATGACCCCCTTGCGGGGCCAGGTCTATTTCCCCACTGAAGATCAATGATATCCCTTGGTGTGGGACCAGGTTCAATCCTTTTTTTGGGCGCTAAACACACGTTCTTTGGGAGCTGGACATATCCCCGTATTTGAGGGCCCAGGGCCGTCTCTAGGGTCAGGAACCGGTTCCGCCTGGGAATATCCCAGTATTTGAGGGCCCAGGTCTATTCATTCATATAAGGACTCTTTCCATTCCCCCCTCGAGGGGGGTTAGGGGGGTGTTTTGTTTTTCTTTCCAATTTTTACACTCTCCTGCCCCTGTCCATGCTTTTGATTTAACGGATTGCGTTTTGCCCCGTCCCGTCACCCCCGCGAACCCCGTCCCGTCACCCCCGCGGAGGCGGGGGTCCGTGCGCCTGGAAGCTGGCGCGAACAGGGAGGTGAAAGTCCTCCTCCGGGAGATGCCCGCTCCCGGTAGTCAAAAGTAACTGCGTCGCCGTGAGGCGAGGTGGAGAGCAACT
>PXBG01000084.1 GCA_003566995.1 Syntrophobacteraceae bacterium | reverse complement strand
CTTTCTGCCCGGTGGGCCCTGGAAGCCAAGCAGGACAAAGACCCGGAAAAGCTTGAAAGGAGCCTTTTGCCCGACTTCGAAGATCAATTGCGGGCGTTTCTTCTCCACGAAAAGGGACTGGTGCTGCTTCAATCGGCCAACCAGAGCCTCCTCAGGCTTGTGGCGGGGGAAACGGTCACCCTGCAACTGGAACAGGAGGCGACAAAAATCCCCCTTAAGGAGCTGAACGAAAAAATCACTGAATTTGAAAAGGAAATAGCGGGGATCACCAAGGACAAGGAACATCACGGCTACCTGCTTCAGGGACGCATGGGGAAGATCACTCAAAAACTGGATGATGAAATCCGGACTTTCAAGCAAAACAGCCTTCCCGCCCTGCACGAAGCCCTGGAAAAGGAATATTTGCACAGAGTGGATCAGGGCGGCAATCTGGGCGAGGCACTGGAGAAGTTTGTTTTCGACAAGATTCGGGAAACCTTCACCCCGTGGCGTCTTCAGGTCACGGAGATGATCGCCGCCGACCTGGAGGAGGCTCACCAGGAACTGGCCATGCACACCAACAGGGTGATCGAGCGCATCCTGGAACTCACCAGCGACCTCTTCCACCTGCCCCTGAAACCCTTCACGGCCGTGGAACCCCTCTCCCAAAAGAGCCAGTTCTATTTTATCTTGAAGGATGATCCCGTCGGTCTCGAGCTCATTCAGCTGGCGGTCACCAGCTCCCTGCCCCAGTTTCTGGTCAGAAAAATGATCCTCAACAACATGAAGACCGCAGTGTCCGAACTGGTGGACCGGCACTGCGGACGCGTGCGCTATGACCTCATTCAGCGCGTGCAGAATACCGTGAAAGAATTTCACAGGACCCTCACGGAGCGCATCGACCAGACACTGGAAGGCATACGCAGGGCTCTCGGAAAGGCTGTGGCCATGAAGCAGCAAAGTCAGGCTGAAATGGAACAGGGACTCACCAAACTTTCACAGCGCCAGGCCTCCGTGGAAGGCATTCAGGAAGAGCTCCTGAAGATTCAGGAAGAGTTGAAAAGGGTCTCTGCTTCACCCGGAAAACAGTCCTGAAAAGACCAGGTTTTCTGTTCGAGCTAAAACCCAAACGCTGACAGGATTTCATGAAGCAGGAATTCATCAAGATCCTTCTGGTCATGGCCGGTGGAAGCCTCGGAGCCCTGTGCCGCTACGGCGCTTCTCTTCTGGCCGTGCGTTTTTTCGGCACCCATTTCGCCTGGGGAACGCTCATGGTGAATCTGGCGGGATGCTTTCTCATCGGCCTGACTTTCGGCCTGGCCGACAGAAGTCAGTGGATGGGCACCCTTCCCCGACTGTTTTTCGTGACGGGTTACCTGGGAGGCCTCACCACCTTTTCCGCCTTCGCCCTGGAAAGCACCACCTTCTTTCGGGCGGGAACTCACTGGCCCGCCCTGGCAAGCATTCTCGCCAACAACATCCTGGGAGTGGCCCTGGTGTTTGCGGGAATGTGGGTGGGGCGCCTGCGCTGAGAGGAGGTTGAACGATGATGCAGTACAAGGCCATTGAAATTTTCACCAGCTCTGAAGCCCGATGGAAAGGCAAAACTCTGAGCGAAGCTCTGGTGAGATTCATTTGCGACTCAAAAATCCCCGCACGCTGCATGGTGACCCACGGCACGGAAGGATGCTATGAAAGCGGCGAAATCGCCACCCCAAAACTGGAAATCCTTTCCTACAACATGCCCCTTCTCATTCAAGTGATCCTTCCCCAGGGTGACCTGGAGCGCGTGCTGCCCACCGTGGAAAAAATGGTCACAGACGGCATTGTGGTTGTGAAAACCCTCAACGTGGTCAGCCACAAGACGCGAAACCGGTTCATCCCCCGCCATATTCGGGTGAAAGAGGCCATGACAGGGGACCCCTCCACGGTGAACCCATCCACGCCCGTGAGCGAAGTGGTGCAACTTCTTCTGTCCTCCCATTTCACGGGAGTGCCCGTGGTGGACGAGGAACGACGCCCCGTGGGAGTCATCTCCCAGGGGGACCTCATCAATCGGGCGGGCATGCCCCTCAAGCTCTGCCTGCTGGCGGAATCGGACCAGAACCGCCTGGATTCCTTTCTCGAGAAAATGTCATTCACAAAGGCCCTGGAAATCATGAGCAGTCCGGCCGTGACCCTGGAGGAAAACAAAATGCTCACGGACGCCGTTGAACTCATGATGCTGGAAAAACGGCTGAAACGGCTGCCCGTGGTCGATGCGGAGGGCAAACTGGTGGGGATTCTTTCCTGCATGGACATTTTCCGGCTCATCACCCGAGAATCTCCCGACTGGCAAGCCTTTCAGGAGCAAAACATCCATGTGGAAAACCTGGTTTCCGTCTCCCAAATCATGCGAAGAGACACCCACAGGGTGAATCTTCAAACGCCCATCGAGGAAATCATCAGCATCATTCATTCCGATGACATGGGAAGGGTGGCCGTCGTGGACTCTGAAGGGCATTACCAGGGCATCATTTCCGATGAAAACCTTTTGGCGGCTTTCAGCGATCATCGGGCAGGTTTGTGGGATTTTATCGTGAGCAAAATGGTCTTCACGGAGTCAGGACGAAAACACAGGGAACTCCTCCAGCAGCTGAAAGCCACGAAGGCATCGGATGTCATGGACACGTCTCACATGACGGTCACCGAGAGCACCCCCATTGAAGAAGCCATTGGAGTCATGGCGGAAAATGACCTCAAACGCTTGCCTGTCCTGGACTCGGAGGGGCACTACCGGGGAATGGTGAGCCGGGAATCCCTTCTCAAAACGGGATTCACACAGTGCAGGAAGCCTTAGGCAGGCGTTTTTTTATCACCTTCACGCCACGGGGAGTGAGTTCATGAAAAAAATCCTTTTCCAGTCATGGCAACAGACCGCAGTTTTCCACAATCCATTGAAAGAGGGACAACTGGACACCCAAAACATCGAGGTCCGCATGGACCCTCTCACGGGACATCAAAGCACCTTCAACGAGGCCATGGAAGGCAAGATGTCCATGCTTTTTCCGGACACGGACTACGCCTACCTGGAAGAAAGAGCCAAGGCAACGGAGGCGGCGTGTTTCATGTGTGATGGCCGTTGGCGCTCCGCAACGCCATCCTACAGCACCGGCTTCTTGCCCGAGAGTAGGCCGCAGCGTGGCGAAGCGGTCCTTTTCCCCAACCTTTTCCCCCTCGCGGCCTTTCACGCGGTCATCATGCTGGGTGACCGGCATTTGCGTCTCATGAATGAACTTCACGCGGACCTCCTGGAAGACGCCCTTGCACTCTCCATGGAGTCCTTCAGGGAATGCCACCGTCAGGACCCATCCCTTCGCCATTTCACCATCAACGCCAACTTCCTTCTTCCAGCGGGAGCCAGCCTCATTCACCCTCATCTTCAGTTGCTGGGATCGCCTTTTCCGGGAACGCATCACCAGCTGCTTCTGGAAAAAAGTCTCGCTCATTTTCAAAAACACGATTCCTGCTATTGGCTGGATCTGCTGGAGGAGGAAAAATTCAGGGAAGTGCGCATGATCGGGCAAATGAGTGACAGTGCATGGTTCGCGGCCTACTCTCCCATGGGAGCCAATGAAGTCAACGCCATCTGGCCTGACACTTCTCATTTTCTGGAGTGGAAGGCTTCAGAGGTGCGGCAGATGGCGGAGGGCATCTCCCGGGTTCTGAAAGGCTACCACCACATGAAGTTCTCAACCTTCAACTTCTCCTGTTTCAGCGGTCCCGTGGATCGCGCGTCCCCCGAATTCCGATGTTTTCTGAGACTGGTGAACCGGCAGAACGTGACGGCCCATCACAGGACCGACGACTACTACTTTCAGAAACTCCTCAAAAATGAAATCATCATTCAACGGCCTGAAAAGCTGGCAGCCAACCTTCGCCCGTTTTTTTGATTCCGTTCCAAAAAAAGCATTCCCCAATCTTGACTTACGGAGCCGCCATGGTCTATAAGTTTCCAGTTTTGGAGGGCAAAAACAGGCTTCACAGGGCTTTTTTGCTCACCTGAAACCCAAAAACTGCTCCATTGTTTTTCATTCCGTCCGGTCCAAAGCCTCAGGTTCAGCAAGGCAATCGGGAAAGTCCTTTCAGAAGCCCGGGCTTTAAGCTTTGGTCCAGAGCATCAAACCCTCACAGAGGAGAACAAAGAATTGGAAGAAGGCAGTAGTCGCTCTTTCAAGACCCTCGGATCCATGGCGATCCGCTCAACCAAACGAACACGTTCGGCACGGACGGAGACAGCTGGAGTCCTGCGCAGGCATTCCCTTCTCTGAGGCTCATTGACTCGCGTCCCGTCCCACGGGCTGGACACATCCTGAAAGAGGAGATGAGTCATGAAAAAGCCTCTCATTCAAGAAACTCTTCGCAAATTTCTTTCCCAAAACCAGGAGCTGGAAGCAAGAGAGTTTTGTGAATCCTTGCATCCGGAAGACCTGGCCGCACAGTTGTCCGACTTCTCCAGGGACGAACAGCTCCACGTTCTTTCCGTTCTGGGCCACAGCAATGCCGCCTCCGTTTTGGCGCGGATGGAAACGGACGACCAGCAAGAGGTTGCCGCTGTTCTGAGCGACAACGAGCTGGCCCAAATCATGACCCACATGCCCTCCGACGACCGGGTCGACCTGTTCAAGCTGCTGCCCTCCTCACGCGGAGAACTGGTGATCGGGCTTCTGGCCAAAGCGGAACGGGAAGACATCCGCAAACTGGGTTCCTACGAAGAAGGCACGGCCGGCAGCATCATGTCCTCGGACTATGCGGTGCTGACCCCTGACCTGACGGTTCAAAGGGCCTTTGAAAAGCTCCGCGTGGAAGCCCCCGACAAGGAAACCATTTATTACGTTTATGTCATCGACGACCACCGCAGGCTTTTGGGCCTGGTCTCTCTTCGCAAGCTGATCACTGCACGCCCCGACGACAAGGTGGGGGACATCATGTTCACCAATCCCGTCTTCGCGCGCGTTGAAGACGACCAGGAAGAGGTGGCGGAAAAGCTGAACAAGTACGACCTGCTCGCCATTCCCGTCATCAACGGCAATGAGGCCCTTGCAGGAATTGTCACCTTTGATGACATTCAGGACGTGATGGTCGAGGAGAGCACCGAAGACTTCCACCGCATGGGAGCCCTGTCACACAAGGCCCCAGGGCTGGCGGACATCAGCATGCGCGATGCGGGCCTGGGGCTGCTCATCCAGAAGCGGCTGCCCTGGCTGCTGATACTCGTTTTCATGAACATCTTTTCGGGAGCGGGGATCGCCTATTTCGAAGACACCATAACGGCCGTCGTCTCTCTTGTGTTCTTTCTCCCCCTCCTCATCGACTGCGGCGGCAACGCCGGAAGCCAGGCCGCCACTCTCATGGTCCGCGCGCTGGCCACCGGCAAGGCCCAGCTCAAGGACTGGTTTTTCTTGCTGGGCAAAGAGGTGGGCGTCGCCCTGGTCCTTGGCATTTCCATGGGACTGGCGGTGTCATTGATCGGCATATTCAGGGCGGGCCCCGAAGTGGCCCTCGTGGTGGCAGTGACGATGGTGTGCACCGTTCTTTTCGGCAGCCTGGTGGGCATGTCTCTGCCCTTTGTTCTGAGCAAGCTCAAAATGGATCCCGCCACGGCCAGCGCTCCTCTCATCACATCCATAGCGGATATCGGCGGAGTGATCATCTATTTTTCCATTGCCACCTGGTTTCTGCAAAGCATGATTGCAGGAGGCGCAACCCCCTGACACCTGAAAAAAGTCTCCCTGGATGGGGAATCCCCTGGAAGAGCAAATCGCCCCCGAAGGCGCTTCCAGGGGGCCTTCCAGACCCATCCTCCCGAACCCTTTCCTCGAAAACCGGCTTTCTTTCCTCACACGCACACATTCCCTGCAAAAACAAAATTCTTTCAGGAAAAATTCATACTTTCCATGGAATTGTTTTTGCCCGGCAACAGATTGAATGGTATCAATCCATAAGGGCTGTGGCCCTTTGTGGCAGGGGGAAATCCAGGCCTTCGCCCATTGCCTTTCCGGTTTTAAAATGCTCAACCCTTGGAAGTTCCCTCACCCTTGCCTTTGTGAAGCCTGAAAACTCGTTCAGCAGGGAGCACTTCCCCGGGAAATCAAAGAATCAGACAGATGGCGCGCCCCTTCAGAAGTTCCCAGCTCCTTGGAAGGATAAGCATCTCGTTCATGAATGACTTTTGAGCATCATCACCCCAAACCAGGAACCATCAGGTGGCCTCTCCATGGGCAGATGGCCTCCCCCTCGACGACAAGAGGAATCATAAACTGCAGGCGCCACCTCTCCGGCTTCAGGGACTCAGTCAAGACTCATTCCCTTGTTCGTGTTGACACCACGGCACATCTTTCACAATGAGAAAGGGACAGGAACAATGCACAAGAAGTTTCTGGTTGCGGCTGCAGGGGTTTTCACAGTTCTCTCCCTTCTCATTTTTGTGGTGGCCCAGCGCGCAGTGGGCGAGACAGAACAGATCGTTTCGGACCAGTTCAACAATCAACAACTCATCATTGCGCAGAAAATCGCCAGCGACATCAGCCTGCACTTCTCCTTTCTGGAAACAGCCCTTCTCACTTTTGCCCGCGGTTCACAAAAGGCAATGGCGGCAACGGAAGATCCCCTGAAAGACGCAGACCCCATTTTCCACGCGCTCCCTGACTGGAACGTGGCGGCCATGGGCTTTTTGCCTCAGGAGGAAGATCTACCCCGCACCATCGTCGAAGGGCATGAGATTCGGGAAGAACCGGGGCTTGACCTGAGCTTCTATGAACAATGGGCCGCACACCCTCACAACCGGGGCAAGGTGTTCATCGGTCAAGCTTTGAGCCCGCAGCGGGGACCCTTTCAGCACATGCGGGTCATGGTCATGGCCACCCCGTCATACCTGCTTCCCGCGGACCAGGAAGACTCCCTCCAGGCCCCCCGTTTTATCGGGCTCAGTTTTTTCATTGTGAACGCCATGGACATCGCCGAGCGGTACACAAGGAATGTACGGTCGGGAAAAACAGGTTACGCCTGGGTCCTGGATCAGGAGGGTGTTTTCCTGTCACACCACGAACAATCCTTCGTGGGGCGGGACCACATTCGTGTCCGGCAGGAAAGAAACCCTCTCATCTCCTTCGAACGGATCAACGAACTGGCGAAAAACCATCTCCTCAGGGGAGAAGAAGGAACTGACTCGTATATCTCGGGATGGCACAGGGGCGTCATCGCCGAGATGAAAAAATTTCTGGCCTACAGCCCCGTCGTGCTGCAAAACCACCAGGATATGACCAATCTCTGGTCTGTGGGAGTGGTCGCTCCTGCTGAAGAGGTTTCCGGCCTTCTTCGGGACCTTCTCATTCGCCAGTGGACACTGGTGGGACTCCTCCTTTTTGTCGTTTTCGTGGCCCTTTCCATGCTGCTCTTCGTGAGTTTGCGCTGGTCGCAAACCCTGACCGAGGAAGTGGAGAAAAAGACGGAACACCTGCGACGCTCCGAAGGAAAACTTCAAAGGGAAACGGAACAACTCAAGGAGAGCATGGCCGAACTGGTGGAAACCCGGGAAAAACTCATACGATCGGAGCGCTTTGCAGCCATTGGAGAAGCGGCAGCGCACCTTTCTCACGAAATAAAGAATCCCCTCATGCTCATTGGAGGCTTCGCCCGCCAGGTTTCACGTTCTTTTCCCGAAAACGATCCCAACCAAAAAAAACTGAAGATCATCGCCGAGGAGACAGGACGCCTCGAGTCCCTGCTCAACGACGTCAAAGACTTCACAAGGCCCTCCCGACCCCAGAAAAACTGGTCTTCCCTGCACGGTTGCGTCCACAGGACCCTGGAACTCATGGAAGATGAAACCAACGAAAGAAAGGTCCAGTTTGAAACCAATCTGCCCGAAAACCCTCCTCTCGTGTGGTGTGACCCCCGGCAGATAAGGCAGGTCCTGATCAATTTGGTGAAAAACGCCATGGAGGCCGTGCCCGAAGGGGGTAAGATCACCATTTCCTCCGGATGGGATGAAAAGAGAGTCTGGGTCGCCGTCGCCAATTCCGCCAAAGGCATGCCCGAGGAAGTGCTCAACAATCTCTTCAAACCGTTTTTCACCACCAAGAAAAAGGGCACAGGCCTTGGCCTGGCGGTCTGCCACAAGATCATAGAGGATCACCATGGGGAGATCACCGTCTGGAGCAGGGAAGGGAGGGGAACGACGTTCACCTTCTACCTTCCCCTGAAAACGGATGATGCGGAGGCTCAGGAGGAGGAAAAACAGGACTGACCGGCATTCGGGGCAAAAAAAATTTGATGCCAAGGAGGCGATGGTGCCGCCATTCACGCCACATGCTATGATTAAAGCGTAGATGAAAATGTTGCCTCATGCACCATTGCCCCTGAGTCCAAGCTTCCTGTGCTGAAAAGGAATCATGCCCCATGCAAGTGAAACGGACTGCCTGCCTCGCTCTCTCTCTATTTTTCCTGATGCTGTCATGGGGCTGCGGCCCCGAAGAGAAACCTCACCGGGTGGATCTGAGCAAGCGGGAGCACGTGAGCCTCGCCGAAGACAGGAATGTGGTGACCTATGCCTTTCTTCCCCAGTACTCTCACACGGTCTCTTACGAACGCCAGCACCAGCTGCTCGAGTATCTTCACAAGGAAACAGGACTCAATTTCAAACAGGTTTTTCCAAGCACCTTTGACGATCACATTCAAATGGTCGGGCGTGGAAAGATTGATATTTCCTACACCAACCCGGTCATCTACATAAAGCTCGCCCATCGCTTTCATTCATCCGCTTTCGCCCAGGCCCTCGAAGTCTATGGCCAGGAAAGGTTTCGTGGCCAGATCATCACAAGAATGGACAATGACGCCATTGAAACCATCGAGGACTGCAGGGGCAAAACGTGGATCGCCGTGGATCCCGGTTCTGCGGGAGGCTACATCTATCCCCTGGGGCTGTTTGCGGAACACGGAATGACCAAAGAGGACTTTGCCGTCATCGATTTCGCTCCCGGTCCGGGAGGCCAGCAGGAAAAAGTCGTTCTGGCCGTGTATGCCGGCAAATACGACATTGGGTCCATTCGGGAAGGGACACTCAACGTGGTGGCCGACAAGGTCGACGTCAGCGAGATCAGAGTCGTGGCGCAATCCCGTTTTTATCCTGGCTGGGTTTTTTCTTCCCGGCATGGCCTGGATGAAGAAATACGGCAAAAGATACAGGAAGCCATGGTCAGGCTCGATCACGACAATCCCCATCACAGGGGAATACTGGATGCCGCGGACATTTTTGGCATCATCGCCGCCGGTGACGAGGACTTTGATTCCGTGAGAGACCTGGCGGAAAAACTTGAAATCAGCCTGGACCGTTGATCATTCACTGAAAACAGTTTGGCAGAAAGGCTTTCAACGATTCTCCATGCAAGTGAGCTTCAAAACAAAAATCTACGTGGGACTCTTTTCCCTCCTTTTTCTTTTTGGCTCGGGAGCCTACTGGGCTGCCAGCAAAATCCTGCGCGACGCGTTGCTGGAAGAAAACAGAACCCGGGGTCATGTCATTGCCAGGAGCCTCACCTCCCACGCCATCGAACCCGTCCTCGCCATGGACTTTCTGCGTCTCAAAAACCTGGTCGATGACGCCGTTGTTTCCAACAAGGACGTCTTTTACGCCTTCATCACCAACGCGCGCGGCGAGGTGCTCGCCCACACCTTTCAGGGAGGATTTCCCACAGAGCTTCTGAAGGCGAACCAGCCCATGCCCTCCCAATCCCACAGCAGGAGACTCCTGGATACGGAGGCCGGCCTGGTCTATGATTACGCCTTTCCTTTGTCCATAGAGGAAAACCGCTTCGGAGTGGTGCGCGTGGGACTCCTGCAGACAGGAGTTCAGCAGGCCATCAACAACCTGTCCCTCACCATGTTCCTGGCCACCACCCTCTTTCTCCTTCTCTCTGGCCTGCTGGGGACGGCTCTCGCCCGCACGGTGGGCAAACGGGTGGAAACTCTGCACGGGTCCATTGACCAGGTCCTTCGCGGAGACCTCGATGTGAAGACGGCCAAACCCCTCGAGAAAAACTGCTGGGACATCACCCAGTGCCAAAAGGAAGACTGTCCCGCCTACAACGAAAAACACATCCGGTGCTGGTATGTGGCGGGGACCCTATGCCCCCATTGCGTCGAAGGCAAATACGCCAGGAAGATTGAAAGCTGCACCACCTGCCCCGTTTACAGGTCCTGCGCCGGGGATGAGCTTCAGAAGGTGGCCGACTCTTTCGATTTCATGGTCCGCACTCTCAAAGGACACCTCTCTGAACTCCAGGAAGCGGAAAACACCCTGACCGCGCAGCAGGAGCTTCTCAAGACTATCCTCAATGCCACACCCGACTTCGTCAGTCTTCAGGATCGAAACTCCGTTTACAAAGCGGCGAACAAGGCATTTTGCGAACTGGTCGGCAAGGAAGAATCTGAAATCATCGGGAAGAATGACCATGATCTTTTTTCAGAAAAACGAGCGGAATCCAATCGCATGGAAGACCTGGAGTTGCTCCGGACGGGCGAACCCCTTGTGAAGGAGGAAAAGATCAGAAGGGGGAGCACCACCCGGTGGATTCACCTCATGAAACTCCCCGTATACGACAGCAATGGTTCCATTGCCGGCATGCTTTGCAGCGGGCGCGACATCACCGACCTCAAAACTTTTCAGGATCAGCTTTACCAAGCCCAGAAGATGGAAACCATAGGCCAGATGACCGCAGGCATCGCCCATGAGATCAACACGCCCCTGGGCATCATTCTGGGATACGCCCAGCTCCTGCTGGAGGACGCACCGAAGGGCAGCGACCTGGAAAACGACCTCAGGACCATCGAAAAGCAAACACGCATTTGCCGCAAAATCGTGGCGGACCTTCTTCGTTTCTCCATACACACCGAATCCACGCTGGAAAGGGTCGATGTGAACAGATCCGTGGAAGAGATCGTTTCCGTGGTGCAGCACACCTTCAGCCTGGAAAGAGTTCGAATCGTCCAGAAGCTGGACACTCAGTTGCCCTTCATTGTCGGTGATGAAGAAAAGATCAGGCAGGCCCTGGTGAACCTGCTCAACAACGCCTTCGACGCCATCGGCTCAGACGGCGTCATCCTCATCTCCACGGGGTGGAACGACCAGCAGCAAATGGTGAGCCTCTCCGTTGCGGACACGGGGCCCGGCATTCCGGAACACATGATCGACAAAATCTTTGACCCCTTCTTCACCACCAAGAGCGTGGACAAAGGGACAGGCCTGGGACTTTCAGTGACCTTCGGGATCGCCCGAGACCATGGAGGCAGGATTGAAGTTCAGAGTCCACTCCCTCCTGAACTTCGCAGTGAAATCCCTGGGGAGGACGAAAGCCTGGAAATTCCGAAAGGAACGGTTTTCACCCTTTTTCTCCCTTCGGAAAGTGCGGGCGAGAAGGCATGATGTCCCTTATTCATTCTGATTCTACCTTGTTTCGACGGCCTCAAAGCAGGGGATGCAAAGAAATTTTCCATCAAAACGCCGAATGCGCGTCTCCATGACCTGTTCACCGCACACCTCGCACACCTGGCTCGCCATGATGCGAGCCCTCTGCGGTGGCGGACCTGCAGGCTCCTTCACGTGGAACAGCTCTTCAACGGGGCACTCCAGTATCCAGCGGGAAACCTCCTGGCGCGCCTCCTCCAGCTGCTTTTTCTCTGCTTCCGTCAGCCCTTCCTCCCTCATTTTCCTGTGAAGGTCTGAAAGCCTGCGGCCTGCCTCTCCCTTGAAATTCTCCCGGGTCACCAAGCGGGCGGCCTTGCCGTCCCTCCTGCGGTAGAAAGTGAAGGCGTTCTTGCCATAGTCCCTGTGGATCAGGTTTCCTTTGCCGAAAGTGCAACCCACCAGGCACTGAATGGCGTCCACGCCGCACATGTCCGTTTCCACCACGGCCACGATTTCCTCATCGGGGGACTTGCCCATCTCCCCCAGTGCCCAGCGGGCAGCGCGAATGCCTATGGCGAGACCGGGACACCAGTGCCCGTGAAACTCTATGGTTCGCTCAATGAGTTCGTCATTTTTTGTGACGGGATTCATGTTTTCCTCCGGAGCACACGCGCCATGCCCGTTCAGTTCCCTTTTTCTCCCCTTCCATAGAGTGCGCGAAAGCTGCATGGGAGTGCTCGAAGCAGACCCTTGAAAGAAACAGGGCCACGAAAGATTCAGGATTTCATCTGGGAGAAAACCTCTCTTTTCACCTCTTCCCCAAACGCCTTCCTTGCCTGGGAGAGAGATTGAGCCCAATGGGAATCTGCCGCCAGATTGGGGCGGACAGCCGTTCCGTGGATCTGAAAGCGGTCTTTCAGCGCCTTTTGCAACTGGGCTGTCCTCTCCTTTTGCAAGTCACGCAGGCGGTTCCGGTGATCCAGCAGCAAACGCTCCACCCTGTCAAGCTCGGTGCCGCACAGGCGGGAGAGGATTTCCAAAAGTTTTTCATGGTCTTCATGAACTTCCATGCGCTGGACGACTTCCTCGGCGAGAACTTCCTCCGGCCTGCTTCCGGGAACCGCCTCCAAACTGCTGAACTGGCGCTGGAACTGGTCCAGGTTTGCCAGTCCCTCCAAGTATTCATGAAGCAGGCCGTTGAGTCTCTCCCGAAACTCCCTCATCGCCTGCTCCTGCTTCTCCTCCTCGGAGAGGGCCATGTTTCTGGTTTTTTCCAACACCAACTGGAGCGTGCTTTTCACTTCAGACATTTCATACCTCAAAATTTACGGGCGCGAATGATGTTGTAGATGAGCCAGAGCCCCATCACCGCAGAAATAAGATAACCCACGATCCCGAAGGCGGGGTAACCAAAGAGGAAGGGCCTGACCCCCGTGGTGATCACCATGGACGAACCGATGATCATGGCGGCGATGATGAGACCAATGGTCACACGGTTGGCGATGTTTTCCAGTGTGCCCTGAAGCTCTTCCAGGTTCTTGTGCTGAAACTGGATGGTGAGTTCCCCCCGGTCCACTTTCCCCACAATCCTTTGCAGACCCACGGGGACCTTTTTCTGAAGATTGTAAAAGCGGCCCAGGCTGCGCCGAAAGCCCCTGAACAAGTTCTCCGGTTTCCACCTGTCCAGGGCCAGTTTTTCCACGAAAGGCTCTGCCTCCGCCACCACATTGAGTCCGGGGTAGAGCTGCCGCGCTGTCCCCTCAGCCGTCATCAGTGTTTTGATCATGATGGCCAGGTCCGAGGGTAGTCTTATGCGATGCTTTCTCAGGAGTTCGGTGATTTCAAAGAGTAGCTCGCTGATATTCACCTCTCCCAGGGGCACGTTGTGGCAAGCATCCAGAATGTCCAGGATTTCCCTCTGAAGAAGGCGCTCGCTGACCACTTCGTCATGACTGCAGATGCGCAACAGAATTTCTAGAATGCCTTCACTGTCTCTTTCCACCACGGCCTTGAGAAGGTCGGTCAATTCAAACCGGATTTCCTGCGTGAGCCGCCCCACAGTGCCCCAGTCGAGAAGGCAGATCACTTTTTTGTCCACGATGAAAATGTTTCCGGGGTGGGGGTCCGCATGAAAAAAACCATCTTCGAGAACCTGTTTGATGGTCAGCTGCAGTCCCCGCCTGGCAATGCTTTCCCGCTCATGGAGGGTTTGCGGCTCCAGGTCCTTGAGCCGCACTCCCTCGATGAGTTCCATGGTGATCATCTGCTCGGTGCAGTATTCGTCGTAAACCCCGGGGACCCTGATGTCTTTCATTTGAGAGAGATTCCCCTGGGAAATCTTCATGTTTCGGGTCTCTCGACGAAAATCCAGTTCATACATGAGATTTTTTTTGAATTCCTCCACCAGTTCAGGAAGATTGTAAATTTCCATGCTTTCCATGCGCTCGTGCAGCTTGTGGGCAAGGACGGACAGGATGTAGAGGTCCGTGTCGATCTTCTGGGTGATCCCGGGCCGCTGAATTTTTACGGCGACCGCCTGCCTGCCTTCCTTGAGAACCGCACGGTGGACCTGGGCCAGGGAAGCGCCTGCAACGGGGGTTTCTTCAAATATCTCGAACACTTCCTCTATGGGCTTCGTGAGGTTTTTTTGCAAAACTTCCCTGATGTCCTCATAGGACTCCGCTGTCACTTCATCCTGCAGCTTCTGCAACTCCAGAACAAGGGGCGGGGGAATGAGGTCCGGGCGAAGGCTCAAAACCTGTCCAAACTTGACAAAAGTCGGCCCCAGTTCCTCCAGGGTGTAGCGTATTCGCTGCCAGGTCGTCATGTGCTCATAGGGGCTGTAAATCTTTTCTATGATCATTTTTCCCGGCAGATCGAACCGCTCCACCACATCGTCAAAACCGTACTTGAACAGGGTCATGACGATGTCTTTGAAGCGCCCCAGGTGGGAAATGGCTTTAATTTCCATGCCCTGTTGCCTTCGCTTGTGCCTGAGCAGTCTCCAGCATGGTGGTGCGTTTTTCCAGATTCTCCACCCTGTTCTTCAGCTCCTGAAATTCCTTCTTGCTGCTGATGTCCAGATTGTCCAGACCTTTGCGCAAGGACTCGGACATTTCTTCCTGGATGTCATCCCATTGATGTTCACCGCTTTTGACAAGATCCTCCGCCAGTTTCTCCGCTTCCTGCGAGGTGATCTTTCCCTGTTCCACCAAAGATTGGGCGGCGTCCTGAATCATTTTTTTGGTCACGACCGTCGCCCCAAGTCCTGCCAGCAAGCTCTTTTTGATCATTTCAAGCACTTTTTTTCTCCTTTTTTTGTTTCAGGCGCAACATTGCACCCCAATTGCTGAAAGATTACCACTTCTCCAACCTGGACACAAAACTTTGTGCCCTCTCATGAAACACGGGGCCATCAGCCAATCCTTTCCTTGCCGCTTCCGACCACCAATCCATCACAGGAACGATGTTCCGCGATCAAAATTTTATACTAATCATTTTTGACAGTCTTGGCAAAAAACCATCAGGCCTTCTTTACATTCCCCGATGGAAGCCGGAAAAAGGGGCCCCTTTGCCCTGCTCCTGAAACCTTGGTCGAAAGAGGGCCGTGAACGCTCCTCATGCGCCCACCTTTTCTGTCACAGTTTTGACAATTGGGGGACCATGGAGGAATGCAGCCTGCAAAACAACGACCTTCCGAAAGCGCAAGGGGAAAGGGTTCCATTCGGGTTTTTCCTCGCTTCATTGCCTGCACACCACATTGCATGCCCTTTGCATGCGCATTCCCTTTTTTTGAGGACATTGTGGCCGCCGCAGCGAGCCCATCTGCTCAAAAGTCCCGGACGAGGAGTTTCGGGCAGTCTGGCCCTGCCATTTTCAACTGTGGAGGAAGAGTATGAGAAGGCTTTTTCACATGGCTCTGGGGTTGGTTTTATTCCTGGGAACCGGCTGCAGCATGCAGGTTCTCAGGCAGGACATTCCCGTGTCCACCAACCCCATGGGAGCGCAGATCTATGTGGACGGACAATTTGCGGGAACCACTCCCGGAACGGTCTCCCTGGAGCGAACCAGAAACCACATCATCACCCTCGTGAAGGAGGATCACCGCCAGGAGGATGTGGTGATCAGAAAGCAGTACCAGCAGGACCATGTGCTGCGAAAGGCCGTACAGTCAGGCCTCAATTCAGGCCTCTTCTTCAAGGATCCCCTGACGGGGCTTCAAAGCGGATTCGGATCCATGTCCGCACAGGAAGAGACCGGAGAAGCCTATGTGCTCGTGCCCCCGGCGGTGAAGGTGGATCTCCTGCCTGAGGGAAAAACTTCTCCACGCCGGGCTTCAATGGAAGGTGGCCCCATGGAATACCAGGGCCACAGCTCTCCTTACGATGCGGACATGACCTCAAAACCGGAAGGGCTGGTGGAAGTGGTCAACAAATTGTTCCCCTGAAGACAGAGGATGATGGCATGAAAAAAAGCATCGCATACTTTGTTCTGGCCACTGCATGTTTCCTCGTGTGTACTGGGCAAACCAGGGCCGGAACCACGGACACTGACTCCCTTGACCGGGTGAGTGTCCTCATGCACAGAAGCCAGATCATGGAAATTCTCGGTTTGCCCCATGAAACCCATGAGGCGGGCAAAGGCCTGACCACCGAAACCTACAGAATTTCCGATGCCGAAACCATGGTGGGAGCCGCACTGGTGTACAAGGACACGGACCACCTGGCGGGACAGGCCTTCGTTTTCCATGGCGCACTGGCCTGGCAGATTGCAGAACTCATGAAGGAACGCGGTTTCCAGTACCTGGATGAGCAGGACTGCGGCTCCATACGCCTTTCGGGCCAGGACAAGGATTCGGGGCACTCCCTCGTGGCCGTCATCGTGCAGGGAGATGACCACACCACTGTGATGACCTTTGAGGAGGAATTCTACGGGAAAAAGGCGGGCAGGCCGTTCCCTTGAACATGAGAGGCAAGGGCACACCCTGCTGCAGAAAGGATCCGTCACCGGGGAGCTGCGGAGGATTTTTCAAGACAGGCTCCACGGTGGACGGCAAATGATGGAACAGGGTGCTTTGAAGTCTCAGCGTCCTCCCTCACCCATGGATCTGACCCCGTGATGCACAGCCCCTCAAATGTGGGCAAACCAGAACTCTTCCACCCGCTTGAAATTACGCTCCACGTTTTCCTTTCCGGAAACGGCATCCCCGTGGCCGGGAAGCAGCAACTCCACATCATAGGTGGACAGTTTCCTGATGCTCTCCTTGAGCACCGAACCACTGCCTCCGGGCAGGTCCGTTCGCCCCAGGCCGTCCCGGAAGAGGACATCCCCCGTGGCGAGAACTTTTTTCCCGGGCCAGTAAATGGAGACGGAACCGGGCGAATGGCCGGGGGTATGAATGATCTGCAGACTCAAGTCTTTCACCTGAAGGTCTCCTTCCTCCAGGAAAAAATCCGGTTCCCAGGATGACGTGTTCACACCTGCCCCCATGTGCCGGCCCAAACTGGTCATGGTCTCCCAGTCCATATGGTGGACAGCGAAGGGAATGCCCTTCTCCTTGAAAAGCTTTGCCCCTTCGATGTGATCGGGGTGAAAATGTGAAACGAGGACCAGGTCCATGTCTTCCATGCGCAGGGACGCCTGCTCAAGTGCAGTCTCCACATGGTCAAAAAGTCTCAAATGACCCGGGTCAATGAGCACACAGGACGAGTCTCCCCTCAAAAGATAGGTGTTGCAGTTGTTGGCGCTCATGGATTTCCAGAAAAACGCGTGCACCCCTTCAATGATTTTCATAAGCCATTCCCTTCATGCTGAAAAGCGGTCACAGAACAAG
>PXBG01000113.1 GCA_003566995.1 Syntrophobacteraceae bacterium | reverse complement strand
TCACAGGCCTGAACACGGCGGCGCCATCACCTTTCAGGGTCGGCCGCAGGGAAGGAAAGCTGAAGGCTTTTTCCGGAAGCCCTTTCCAAAGGGGTTTCAAAGTGTCACTGGAAAAAAAACTGTTCAAAGTATTGGACCCGTGAGGTCAAAACAATGGCGCATCCGGTCATGGGTTTTCAATTGTGCGGCATGGGGGCTTTTTGCGCGGGGGGCCTTTCCCGGACAAAACCCGGCCCGCGAGGTCCTGATGTGCAGAGCTAAGAATTCGCCGGTTCAGGCGGCAAGAGTTTTGCATCGGTCTTGCGCCTCAAAAAAATGGTGTGCGATGAAACCCGCCCTTGAGGTTCTTCCCCCGCGCATGCAAATCTTGCGGGCATCAGCGTGATGGATCGTGCCGGTCAAAATGGAGTGAAGGAATGCATCAGAAAAGAGACAATTCTCCCCCCCGGGACTACCCGGCTCTCCCCCATGGGAACAATCTCCCCTCCACCGAAGTGAGGGAGCAAACCCCCGAGTTCGAAGATGCGGTGGACCTCAGAGACTACCTGGAGATTCTGCTCCGCCACAAGTGGGTCGTCCTCACGGTGCTCACGGCGGTGTTCATGCTCACCCTGGTGGTGAGCCTCTCCATGCAGCCCGTCTTCAAGGCCACGGGCCGCCTGGAGCTGAACGTGCAGGCCCCCAAAGTCACCAAGTTCGAGGACGTGGTGGCCAGCCAGCTTCAAACGCGGGAATTCATGCAGACACAGGTGAAGCTGCTGCAGAGCCAGTCCCTGGCGCGCAGGGTCATCCAAAAGCTTGAGCTGGATCAGAACCCCGTTTTCAACCCTCAGCTGGAATCGGGGGGGCAAGGGCAGGGCATTGCGGCCCGGGCCAAGTCCGCCATCGGTTCCGTCTTCGGTTCGGGGGGGTCAGGGGAGGAAGATCCGGTGCTTTCCCGTTTGAGGCTTGACCGGTCCATAGAGAATGCCTTCGCTCAAAACCTGGAGGTGAGGCCGGAACGGGACACCACCATCGTCACCCTGGACTTCAGTTCCACGGACCCTGCCGTGGCAAGGGACGTGGTCAACGCGCAGATTCGGGAGTTCATTTCCTGGCAGATGGACAAGAGGATCGAAGCGGCCCACACGGCCAAGAATCAGCTGGAAAAGCAGCTGGAGATCGCCCGTGTGAACCTGGAAAGTTCCGAAATGGAACTCAACCGGTTTGCCAGGCGGGCGGGAATCGTCTCCCTCGATTCCAACCTGAACCTTGTCTACAGGCAGCTGGAAGAGGTCAACAGGGCCCTGGCGGCCACCCAGGCGGAACGCATCGCCAAGGAGGCTGTTTTCACCCAGGCCCAGCTGGACAACATCAGCTCCCTTCCCCAGGTGCTCAACAACACGCTCATCCAGAGGCTTCGCGAGGACCATATCCGGCTTTCCTCCGAATATCAGGAGCTGAGCTCCGTTTTCAGGGATGAGTACCCCAAAATGCGGACACTCAAGGCCAAAATCGCCGACGTGGAGCAGCGCATCGCCGCGGAAGAGCGGCACATCCTCGACTCCATTCAAAACGCCTATTTTTCCGTGGCCAAAAGGGAAGAACGCCTGAGAAGCGAAGCGGAAAAGAAAAAGGACCTGGCTTTGGAACTCAATGACCGGGCCACCCAGTACAAGGTCCTTCAACGGGAGGTGGAGACGAGCAAGCTCATTCACCAGAGCCTCCTGGAAAGGGGCAAGGAAATCGATGCCAACGTGGGCACGGAACTGGGGAACATCCACGTGGTGGACTATGCCTCCCTTCCCCTCACCCCCTTCAAGCCCAACGTTCGCCTGAACCTCCTTCTGGCCATGGTGGTGGGTCTCATGGGAGGAATGGGACTGGCCTTTTTCCTGGAATACCTGGACAACACCGTGAAGCGGGTGGATGAACTTTCGGACCGGTTCCAGATGACCGTCCTGGGAGTGCTGCCCCAGGCGGAAGAACCGGAGATGAAGGAACTGGATCACCTGGTGCGCACCAAGCCGAGGGCCGGTTTTTCCGAAGCCATACGCACCACCCGCGTCTCCATTCAGCTGTCCGCGTCCATGGATCAGCCTCCCAAATCCCTGGTTTTCACCAGCACCCATGCGGGGCAGGGCAAATCCACCATTGCCTGCAACATGGCCCAGGCCTTTGCCACCGCCGAGGAGCGCGTGGTGATCATCGATGCGGATCTCCGCAAGCCTCGTCTTCACAGGGTATTTTCCCGGGAACAAAACGGCAACGGCCAGGGAAACGGCAACGGCCAGGGAACCACTCCAAGCAAAGGGCTCAGCCAGCTTCTGAGCGGCATGTGCAAGCTCGAGGAGGTTGTTCAGAAAACGGACATTGCCAACCTCTACTTCATTTCCGCCGGGCCCATTCCCCCCAATCCCGCGGAGCTCCTGGCGTCCAAGCGCATGCGGAGTGTCATGGAAATGCTCGCCAAACACTTTGACAGGATCATTGTGGACGCTCCCCCTGCGGCGGGTTTCGCAGACGTCCTGGTTCTCGGCAACAATGTGGACGGGATGATTCTTGTCTCCACCCTGGGGGAGACTCACCGGGAAGCGCTGCGCATATTCCGGCGAAGCGTCATGAACGTTCGCGGAAACCTTCTCGGCTGCATCGTGAACAAGCTCAACGTGAACCAGGCCTATGGCGGCTACTACCAGAAGTACTACAAGTATTACAGTTACCACCCCTATTCCGATTACGGGAGGCAGCCTGAAAGCATGACCCTGGAGGACGGCCGGGAGGCTGATTCCAAAGACGAAAAACGAGCACCCCTGGTTTGAGGGGCACAATGTCTCCGTGGCGCAGGTGCGGGATGGCGGTGATCCTTCTGGTCATGGGCGTGGGGCTTCTGTTCTATGCCCATGGCAGCCGGAAGGTTTCCCAGAGAGATCTTTCCTTTGCCAGGCATGGGCCGGGTGCAGGAATCTTTGCCGAATCCTGGCTCCTGAAAGGGAATTATTCCAATTGGGTGAACCTGGATGGCGAAAAGGCCCTCCAGCAGTTTCGAAAAGCCGTGGCTCTGCAGCCCCTGTACATGGACGCCTGGCTTGCACTGGCCAGGGGACAGGCCGCAATGGGCCTCAGGGAGGAAGCCCGGGAAACCTACGGAAAGGTTTCCGGCGCCCTGGAAAAGGTGAGCACCTGGAAGTGGCAGGAACTCCTCCTGGCCTATGAGACTCGGGACAGGGACCGCTTTGCCGCTTCCTTCAATTTTATATTGGCGCGCCTGCCCCAGCGGGTGCGCGAAGCCTCCTTCCTGGCGGTCCAGTACTGGGGGGATTGGGGTTCCGTCATTCCCCACGTGCAGCCCGAAGGGCGGACCGCTTTCCTCACGCAACTCATGCGGCTCCGTGAAGGGGACGCAGTCCTGGACCTGTGGGAAACCATGGAAAGCTCCCCCGATGCCGTGAATGACGACCTGAGGCTGCGGGTCAGCCATTTTCTCCTGCACAACGGCAGACCCCGCCATGCCGAAAAGGTGTGGAAAACCTGGGGCGGTTACGGGGGCACCCCCGTTCACGACGGCCTTTTTGAGGAAGACTTCCTCAACAGGGCTTTCGGGTGGAGAGTACGACGGCAGCCTTCCGGGGCCGTGGCGGGGAGGAGTTCGGAAATGCCTCACAAGGGGACTCACTGCCTCCATGTGCATTCCCGGGGAAGTGACAATGTCAACTTCCACCATGTTTTCCAGATCGTGCCCGTGGAGCCCGGCGCGAGCTACAAGGTGGAATATGCCCAGAAAAGCCGTGGGATCACCACGGATCAGGGCGTTTTCCTGGAGGCCTACGGCCACCAGTGCCGGGGACTGAGGAAGCGGGGCACCGCCCTTTTGGGAACGTCTCCCTGGAGCCGGGAGCAGTTTCAAATGCAAGTGCCCCCGGAATGCGAAGCGGTCGTCCTCCGGGTGAGAAGGAGAGAAAGCCTGCGCTTCGACAACAAAATCGCCGGAGACTACTGGCTGGACGACGTGCGGATGGTGAAGGTTTCCAGGGACCCCGATGCATGAAAAACACTCCGCTGCTCCTCCCTGGGACCGCCGAGCCCCAGCTCGGCAGCTTTTACCCTGTGCTCCCTAACCCGATCCCATTCTGCAAGATCAGGCGTGGGATCCATTTTTTGCAATCCTCTTCAGGACTGATGCATGAAAAGGGAATCGATCAGTC